>JBDRLH010000020.1:0-10556 GCA_043813215.1 Parcubacteria group bacterium | reverse complement strand
TCTGATCTTTTGGCGGCAAAAATTCGATTTCAACCTCAAAAGTCATTCTTTTGAAGAATTCTTCGGTTTCTTTTTTGATTTTTTCTAAATCATTATGGTCTAACATTTTTTACAACCGGTTTTTTATAGATCAAATACTGCTGAATTATTGAAAATAAAGTGGTCACCATCCAGTAAAGACCGACAGCCGCCGGCAATCTCCACAAAATAAAAACGGTGAACAAAGGAAGAAAATAAATCATTTGTTTTTGCATGGCGTCGGAGAACTGATTCGTTTGTTTGTCGCCCTGCGGTTGTTTTTTTATTTGGGGCATCATCATTTTCGACTGAATGAACTGACAGGCTCCGGCTAAAATTGCGAAAAAGATATTGGGTTGGGTAAGATTTATCAGCCCCAAAAACATCGGATTGATCGCCCCGGGATTGGGGACAAAGCTATAAAGAAATCCCAGTTGTTCCGCTTGAAATCCCTTCCAAAAAACCCGGTAGAGCGCGATTAAAATCGGCAGCTGGATCAACAGGGGCAGGCAGCCGCCGAACGGATTGAACTTTTCTTTCTGATAAAGTTCCATCATGGCTTTGGCCTGCTGCTGCTTGTCGTCCTGATATTGTTTTTGTATTTCCTGGATCTTGGGCTGAAGCTCGTTTAAAATTTTCTGCGACCTTATGGACTGGGCCATTAGGGGATACAGTGCCAACCTGATGGCGGCGGTCAAAACTATTATGGCTATGCCGAAATCATGCCCGGGCAAATAGGCATATAAAAAAATCAGGGCATTAAATAACGGCTGATATAAAATTAAGTTAAAAATATTTCCTATCATTTTATTTTAATTAGGGCAGATCTACGCCTCCCTTGTGCCACGGATAACATCTGGCCAGCCTTTTTATTCCCTTTAAAAGTCCTTTTGCCGTGCCGTATTTTTCTATCGCCAGATAAAAATATTGCGAGCAACTCGGCCAGAAGCGGCAATTTTTTTGCAAATTTGGCGAAACAATATCCTGGTATAATTTAATTGTTTTTAGAAATAATTTCTCCGTCATTCTTTAATATTCTCGCTTTTTTAAAAAGGCTGTCGCATTCTTTTTTCGTTTCTGAAAAATTTTTAGTTTCCAATCCCGGCAAGGCTATCAAAAAAAGATCTAAACCCTCTTTTATCTGCGGTATTTTTGGCTTTAGGCAGGCCGCCAGTCTTCTTTTGATTTTATTGCGCAAGGTCGCTTTTTTGGAAATTTTTTTTGAAACAGATATCCCCACCCTGACCTTGCCCAAGCTGTTTCTGGCGGCTTTTAAAACCAAGAAATTTCCCCTGGCGCTTTCTCCCCCCCGTAAAATTTTTCTGAAATCATTTTCTTTTTTTAAGCGGTTGCTTTTGGGAAGCATGTTTTTGCGGCCGGCTATACGGCCAATCTCTTTCTGCCTTTCCCTCTGCGCCGCCTTAGGGTGCGCCTGCCGCCGGAGGAGAATTGTCTCTTAAGAAAGCCATGCGTCCTTTTTCTCTTTTTCTTTTTGGGGTTATAAGTAATTGACATGTTTTTTTAATTTTGAATAAAATTAAATTATGCTATTTCTATTGTAAAGGAAACGGACGCAAAGTCAATTTCGCTAATTTTACCCAGTTTATACACAAATTATCAACACTCTTTTTTATTTTAAGCTTATTTTGCTTTTTTTTGACAGGCTGTTATAATCTTATATTACCAAAGCGTTGTAATTTTATAAATATTATGACCCGCGAGGAGTTGTGGCAAGCGGTTTTAGCCCAAATCCAACTGAATATTTCCCCGGCTAATTTTTCTACCTGGTTTAAAAGCACCGGGATTGATTCTCAAAAAGAAAACGAAGTTGTCGTTTCTGTCCCTAATTCTTTTGCCAAAGAATGGCTTGAGCAAAAGTACAATAAAACTATTTTTAAAATTTTAAACAGCTTGGACGAAAACATACGACAGGTCAAATACGCAGTAAACAAGTCCGAGCTAAAAGTCTCAAGAAAAAACTCTTTATTTTCTCTGCCACTGGAAACCAACCAGCTTGAATTCCAGGAATTTAAAATCAACCAAGAAACAAACCTCAATCCGCGCTATACTTTTGAAAGTTTTATAGTGGGACCATTTAATGAATTGGCTCAAGCGGCTTCCTGGGCTGCCTCTAAAAACCCGGGTCAAGTTTACAACCCCTTATTTATTTATGGGGGAGTGGGGCTGGGAAAAACTCATCTCCTCCAGTCTATCGGAAATGAAATATTAAAAAACTCTCCCGAAAAAAAAGTAAGATATATTCCTTCAGAAAAATTCACTTCAGGCATCGTAGCTTCCATAAAAAGCCAGGAAATAGAAAATTTTAAAGCAAAATTAAGGGCGATAGATGTTTTAATTATTGATGACGTCCAATTCTTAGCCGGCAAAGAAAAAACACAAGAAGAGTTTTTCCACACCTTCAATTCTTTATACGAAAAGAATAAACAAATAGTTCTGTCATCCGACCGCCCCCCAAAAGCCATCCAGGCTTTGGCCGAAAGATTAAGGTCGAGATTTGAAGGAGGGATGATAGCCGACATCTCTTTTCCCGATTTTGAAACAAGGGTGGCTATTTTAAAAACAAAGGCTCAAGAAAAAAAAGCGGAATTTCCAGAAGAAATTTTAAACTACATCGCTTCCAATATCCAAAAAAATATCAGAGAATTGGAGGGAGCTTTAAACAGACTGGTTGCCTACCAAAAACTCCAAAACCAAATACCGGACATTGAAGTCGCCAAATCCCTCTTAAAAAACTTAATCGCTTCGCCGCCGAAAATCGCCACTCCAAAGCAAATAATCCAGACCGTGGCCAGTTTTTATGACCTTAGAGAAAAAGAAATCTTATCAATCTCAAGAAAGAAAGAAATAGTCAAACCAAGACAAGTAGCCATGTATCTCTTGAGAGAAGAATTAAAAAGCTCCTTTCCTTTCATAGGGAGGAGATTCGGCGGAAAAGATCACACCACGGCCATCCATGCTTATGAAAAAATCTCAAGAGAAATCGAAAAAGACAATAATTTAAGCGATGAAATAAATCTAATAAAACAGAGAGTTATTAGTTGTTAACTTGTGGAAAAAATTTGATATTTTCAGCTGGAAATTGCATAAAAAAAATTTCAGACAATCTTTCTATCCGTTGTCCACAAAGTTTTACACATTTTTCTCATTCATACTTATGAATAAAAATTAAAAAAATCACTCCATAACAATGAAATTAATAATTATTTATGAAAAATTAAAAGAAGGCGTAAAAGCGGTTGAAAGATTAGCGCAGAAATCTTTAACCCTGCCCATCCTTCAAAATATTCATTTAAAAACCGAAAAGAACTTTCTGTGTTTTTCGGCAACCAACCTAGAGATGGGCATTAAATATTGGAGCTTGATAAAAGCCGAAAAAGACGGGCAAGCTGTTGTTCCCGCAAGAATTCTTTCTCAATTAATTGATTTTCTCCCTCAAAAACCGATTAATTTAGAGGAAAAAGACAATAATTTATTAATCAGTTGCCAAGATTACAAGTCAACTATTAAGGGTTTTTTACCGGAAGAATTCCCGATAATCCCGGAAATTAATAGCGGGGAAAATATAGTCGTCCCGTGTTTCGGTTTTTGTCAGGCCTTATCCCAGGTGGTTGATATCGCCTCTCCGTCCGTGGCCAGGCCGGAAATTTCAGGTATTTATTTTGTTTTCCAAAAAAACCTGATTAAAATGGTCGCTACTGACAGTTTTCGGCTGGGCGAGCAGAAGTTTTTTTTGAAAAACTCCTTAACTCAAGAATATTCTTTGATTCTGCCGCAGCAAACGGTCAAAGAGGTAATCAATATTTTCAGTCAAAAGGAAGGAAATTTGAAAATTTATTTTTCACCCAATCAAATTTTATTTGAATCCATGATGCCCGAAACCTCTCACCCTCAAATACAGCTGACTTCCCGCCTGATTGAGGGGAGTTACCCAGATTACGAAGCGATAATTCCCCAGAAAACAACGACGCAAATGCAAATTCCCAAAAATGAATTTTTAAAGCAGGTCAAATCGGCGAGCTTGTTTTCGGGAAAAAATAACGAGATTTCTTTTAAAGTCAACCCGGCAAAGGGAAAGGTGGAAATTTCCAGCCAAGATCAAGATTTAGGAGAATATCAAAGCGAAATTTCGGTAAAAATTAAAGGAAAGGAAACCGACATTTCTTTTAACCACCGCTTTTTGGCCGAGGGTTTTCTTAAAATAAAAAGCCCTGAAGTTTTTTTAGGGCTGACTGATGAGGACGGGGCAGCCGTGCTAAAATCCACCGATCCCGAAGAATTTTTATATATAGTGATGCCGATTAAAAAGTAAAACTTTCTTTGGGATACATCGGCAGAATATTTTCCATAAACTGATGCCACAGCGGTGCGGCAATCATTGCCCCGGATCTTCTGTTGATCGGGGCATTATTGTTGTTTCCCGCCCAAACTCCGACGACAATAGACGGAGTGTAACCGATTACCCAGGCGTCTCGGTAGTCCTGAGTCGTCCCGGTTTTTACCGCGACCTGGTAATCTTTAAAATATAAAGAAGAATTGAGTCCGAACATGGGCGCCCTGGCTTCGTTGTCCGACAAGATGTTGTTTATCAACTGAGTCGGGGCGATCGGCAGAACTCTTTGAGGAGTTCTTTTATTTTCTTCTATAATAACTCCCCGATTATCCACAACTTTTAAAATGGCTACCGGCGGGACCTTGAGGCCTTCCGCGGCAAAAATTCCGTAAGCAGAAACCATTTCCAGCAGCTTAACCTCCCCGCCCCCTAAAACGATTGCCGGGCCGTAAGAGGAAAGAGGTTTGTCCAGAGTGGTGATGCCCATTTTTTTGGCGGTTTCAAGACTATTGCTTAACCCGTTCAAAAAAATATTTTCCTGTCCGACATAGGTGTCGGTTGCCAATAGCCCCTCTACTACCGTTGCGTTGCCTCCCGCCAGATAAAGGGTTCTTATCGAAGGAATATTTAAAGATTGGGCAAGCCCTTCTCGCAAGGTGACCGGTCCCCGAAATTTTCCATCATAATTTTGAGGAGTATATTCTTTACCTCCCCAAACGCCGAAATTGGTTTGGACGTCCATCACCGTTGTTGTGCCTGAAAAACCGTTTTCAAAAGCCGTTACGTAAATGAAGGGTTTAAAAGACGATCCTGGCTGGCGGCCCGAGGTTTCTTTGGCGCCTGTTGCGATATTAAATTTTGGGTCAAATAAACAATTATTTTCCAAGGCTGTGCAGCCTTCGGGGTAAGAGCTTGTGGCATACCAATTTGCCGATCCGACCATGGACAAGATTTCTCCTGTTTCGGGGTTAATCGCCACCAGGGCGGCATTATTGGCATTGTAGGTTTTATTTATTTTTGACCAATACTCGACTAGTTCTTCTGCTTTTTTTTGGACATCCCAATCTAGGGAAGTGTATATTTTTAATCCTCTCTCCCTTAAAAAATCTTCGCCATATTTTTCTTCAAGATAGTCTCTGACCCAAAGAGTAAAATGAGGAGCTTTTATCGGCTGGAGAATTTTTTCAAAAACTATTACTTCTTTTTTGGCTGCTTCCGCCTCCTCTTTTGTTATAAAATTATTTACCATCATTCTGTCTAAAACATAATCTTTTCTGGCCAGCAGTTCGGCCTGATGACTTCCGTAGGGGCTGTAATAACTAGGGCCTTTAATTAGGGCAGTTAAAATTGCGATTTGTGCCAAAGAAAGATCCGACGCCGATTTTTTAAAATATGTCTTGCTGGCAACTTCTACCCCGTAAGCATTTTGACCGAAAGGCACTTGATTTAAATACCATTCTAAAATTTGATCCTTTGAATAGCGTCGGTCAAGCTCCAAAGACAAGATAATTTCTCGTATCTTTCTCGAGACAGTTTTTTTATTAGAAAGAAAGGTAGATCTTATTAATTGCTGGTCAATAGTCGAGCCGCCGTAAAGGGGGCTTCCTAATTTTAAATCGGTGATTACAGAGCGTATCAGTCCTTTTATATCAACACCGAAATGATTATAAAAATTAGTATCCTCGGTAGCTATTACTGCCTCCTGGAGTTGTTTTGGCATACTAGACAGAGGAATAACGGTTCTCTTTTCTTCGCCGTATATTTCATATAAAAGAGTTTCGCCGGTCCTGTCGTAGATTTTTGTTGATTGAAAAAATTGTTTTTCTGTGAATTTTTCAGGTCTTGGCAGGTCTTTGGCGTAAAAAATAAACACAAAGGAAGCCAGCATCAATAGGGCGGCAAAAAAAAGGCCGGCCCATTTTAGAATATTGAAAATAGTATATTTCCTTTTTCCCATCAGACGCTTTTGTTAAAAACAAGCTTAGTTATTTTACTAAATTTAAATCCTATTGGCAAGCGCAAAAAGATCGTGATAATATAAACAATATGAATGAAGCTGAAAGGCAAAAAATTAAAGATATTTTAGACAGAGGTGTAGAAAAAATTTATCCGGACAGAAAATCTCTGGAAGAAAAACTGATTGTAGGCAACAAAATCAAGCTTTACTGCGGATACGACCCGAGTGGGCCGAGCTTGCATCTGGGCCACATGATCACTTTGAAAAAATTATCCCAATTTCAAAAATTGGGCCATAAGGTCGTTATGCTTTTGGGCGATTTTACCGGGATGATCGGCGATCCGACAGACAAGTTGGCAGTCAGAAAAAAACTTACCAGAGAGGAGGTTTTGAAAAATTCAATTAATTACAAAAAGCTTGCCTCAAAATTTCTGTGTTTTTCAGGAGTAAACCCGGCCGAAATTTTATATAACAGCCGATGGAGCGATAAATTAAGTTTCAGTGACTTGATTGAGCTGGCCGCCAACTTTACCGTCGGGCAGATGATAACCAGAGAAATGTTTCAGCAACGATTAAGAGATAAAAAACCGATATATCTCCACGAGTTTTTATATCCGCTGGCTCAGGCCTACGACAGCCTGGCCATGGACGTTGATTTGGAGATTGGAGGGAACGATCAGACATTCAACATGCTTTGCGGCAGAGAACTAATGAGGGCGGTTAAAAATAAAGAAAAATTCGTTCTCGCTTTAAAATTATTGGCTGATCATTCCGGCAAGAAGATGGGAAAAAGCGAAGGGAACATGGTTCGGCTTGATGAGGACCCGAAACAAATGTTTGGCAAGATTATGTCTTGGCCGGACGAACTTATCGTCCCGGGCATGGATTTGCTTACAGATATCCCGTCTTTAGAGATAGACGAAACAAAGGAGGACATGCAAAAAGGCAAAATTAATCCCAGGGACGCCAAGGCGCGATTAGCCAGAGAAATTATTACCGCTTGTCACGATAAAGATTCGGCTATTTTAGCGGAAAAGGAATTTGAGAAAGTTTTTAAGGAAAGAGAATTGCCATCCGAAATAGAGGGAGTCGACATTCGAGAGGGAGAGATAAATATTGTTGATCTGGTGTTCCAAATCGGTCTGGCAAAATCAAAAAGCGAGGCAAAACGATTAATCCTTCAGGGTGGGTTTAAAATCGAAGGTAGTGCCGAAAAGGATTGGAAAAAAACAGTTAAAATAAAAAAAGGTCAAGTTTTCCAAGGCGGTAGGGGAAAGTTTAAAAAGATAATATAATAAAAAAGAAAACCCCACTTATACGGGGCTTTCTTTTTTTGTAAAATTTAATTTATCTTCTACAGATCTGCGTCTGAAAATTCTTCAGTTTCGTCTTCGTCGCTCTTGGTCACCTCGGTGTCTATTTCCGGCGTTTCCTCATCTCCGTCAGTAATAAAAGGATCTAACATTTGATCTTCGTAGGGCATGATTTTATTTTTGATTTTATTTTTTTATCGACCTTGGTTTAATAATATTTTACCGCTCTAACGCCCATTATATTTTTTCAACACTCTTTGTCAAGAGGTTATTTTTTAAAAAATAAGTTAAAGCGATAGCCAGGGCGTCGGCAGCATCGTCTGGCTTAGGGGTTTCTTTTAATCTTAGTATTTTTTTTATAATTTTTTGGACTTTTTCTTTTTCCGCCCAGCCGTGGCCGGCGATAGTCATTTTAACCTGAGGCGGAGTAAGAGAAAAAACCGGGATATTGTTTTTGGCGGCGGTCAAAAAAATCACTCCGCTAGCTTGAGATACCGGGATGGCGGTTTTAAAATTTTTAAAAAAATAAAGACTTTCTATCGCCAAAATTTCCGGTTGGTATTTTTTTATCATTTTTGACAGTTCGTTGCTCAGTTTTTTTAAGCGTTCTCCTGTCGGGAGATCGGGGCTGGTTTTGATTAAACCGTAATCTAAACACTCAAAAATCCCTTTAATTTGGGAAATTTTCGTATTCTGGCACTCGTGGCTGGTTTTAATAATGCCGTATCCCGTACTGGCGGTGCCCGGATCTATGCCCAAAATGATCATTTCAAATTTTTTACGATTTTAAATTAGAGTAAATGTCCTGGACTGCGTCGCTTTCATCAAGAGCATCAAAAAGTTTTTGGCAGGATTCCTTTTGTTTTTCATCGGTTAAAATTTCTTCCTTGGCCACCCAGTCCAAAGAAGCTGACTCGATTTTTAGCCCCTGTTTTTCCAAAGATTGTTTTACGTTTTCCAGGTTTTCTATTTTTGTAAATATATTTAAAATTCCTTCGTTTTGCCATTTAATATCTTCTGCCCCCGACTCTATGGCCAGCATTTCCAAATTCTCTTTATTTCTAAGAGTTTCAGTTTGAGCGCTTGCGTCTATATTTATGCAACCCTTTCTTTCAAACATCCACTTGACCGCGCCTTCGCCGACGAATTTCCCGCCGTTTTGGCCCAAAATTTGTTTTATTTCCCCAAGAGCTTTATTTTTATTGTCGGTAATGCCTTCAATGATAAGGGCGATGCCGCCTGGTCCATAGGCTTCGTAAGAAACTTCTTCTAAAACTTCAGCAGAATCGCCGCCCGAAGCTCGCTGAACGGCCCGATCAACATTTTCTCGGGGCATATTTACTCTTTTCGCCTCTTCGATGACCATTCTCAGTTTGGAATTTGTTTCTGGATTGGGTCCGCCTTCTTTTACGGCAACCGAAATCACTCGAGCCATTTTAGAAAACATTTGGCCTCTTTTCTGATCGGTTAAGTTTTTTTGATGTTTTATTGTTTTTGCGTGTGAGTGTCCTGACATATATTTTATCGCTTGCTAAACATATCTAGAACGCATTGTAGCAGGTTATTTCTATTATTCAAGTTTTATACCATTTTCTTTTTAATAAATAAAATGGATGTTCCGGAAATAATTGCCAGGGCCAGGGCAAAAAAGAGCGGCGGCAAAGAATTTTTAGAGGCGAGCATTTGTTTTTCCGCAGAAGCCAGCTGTGAAACACTGAAATTATTTTTTTCCTTGGCTAAGATTGTTTCTTTCTCTTTAATGTCGGACGAAAAAATATTGATTGAATTCGGAGTTAAAGTGTCGCTCCAGACCCACTTGCCATCCATAAAATTATACGAATTTCCCATTGGAGCATTTTCATAGTTTATGCTATCTAAAACATTTCCGTCGGGTTGTATTAGTTTTAAACCGTCGCCGCTGTTGTTTAGGGTTATTTTGCTTTCCGGCCTGGAAATAACTAAAAATCCTCCCGAGTTTATTTTCGTTTTTTCCGGAAAGACATAAACAGTCACCACGCCGGTTGTATCGGAAATTTTCCAGCCGGAAAGGTCGGCCTCAAAATCGTTTTTATTAAAAAGCTCAATCCATTCTTCCGTTTCGTCTTTGCCCGCGGGAGAAGGAAGAATTTCGTTAAGAATCACATTTGTCGGATAAGTTTTTGGCGGCAAATTTTCTTGAGGAGCTGTTTTATCCAGGGCTTCCTCTTCCATCGTATCATCAGATGATGTCTCGTTTTTTGTCACAGTTTTTAAGATAGATTCGAAAAACGAGCTGTTTTTTTCTTTTGGAGTGCCTCCCGGGTTCTGGCTCGTTCCCCAATTATTTGGGCTGTCTCCCGGCAGAGAAGGATTCTTTCTTTCCATGGTTTGTTTTGTGTTATTGTCGCCGGCAAACCAGCCTGCTTGGCAATTAACAGAATCTATTAAATCCTCAGAAGCGTCATAAAGTGAAAAATTTTCTCCGCTGTTGCTCATTGGGCCGCTGTAAATCTGATCAGCCGCTATTTCTAATACAGTGTCATCGTTGGTCCTTTCTAACAAGTAAAAGCCGTTTGCCGGGATGCTACCCGAAAGGTTTATCTGCGGCGAATCGTCTTTTGAGATTAGTTTCCAGTTAGAAAGATTGATTTCAGACTCAGTATTATTGTAAAATTCTATCCATTCATCGTTATAAGAGTTTTTTGTCCCCATCCAGGCGATTTCGTTGATAATTACATCAAGGGGGACAGAGGCTTGACTTAATATCGGGAAAAATAGTATTAATAATATCGTTGGTGTCAAAAGACTTGACAAATTTATCATAATCTGTTAAAATAGAGATTGTGTTAAAATGCTAGCTCCAAGGCTGGGGGTCCCGGAGTTTTTCTTAGCCGGATAGTCTGGGTCATTCTGGACTACTCCTCGGAAAAATTCTAAA
>JBDRLH010000019.1:0-11509 GCA_043813215.1 Parcubacteria group bacterium | reverse complement strand
CAATATCTTTGTAATTGGGATTATAAAGCTCTACAAAATCATCTTTTTCTGATTCCTCGCCGGCAATCTGTATTTCAGAAATTAAAATTTTTAAATATACTGGTTTTGGGGGTATTTCCACAACTCCGCCGCCGTCCGAATGAAAAACCTCATAAAATCCTGCGCTGTTTTCAGCTTTGGGAGTGCCGCCGGCGTTAGCGCTCGTCTGCCACGAAAAATCACCCCTTCTTTCCATGGTTCTTTTTGAATTGTTGTCTCCGAATGGCCAGTCAGAAACAGCCAAAACTTCGTCCTGAAGCTGGCAATTTTCGTTAAAAAGATAAAGAGAGCCGCCGTCATTTTTTAAAGCACCGGTATAAATTTTATCAGCCACCAGCCCAGGCAAAGTTTCGTCGTCAGTTCTTTCTAACAAGTAAAAGGCAAAAGCAGGCAAAAAGTCTTCTTTACTAAAAAATATTTTTATTTTCCCGTCACCGCTTATTATCTGCCAGCCGGAAAGACTTATTTCTGCGCCGAAAACGTTTTTTATTTCAAGCCATTCGTTATCGGCCGATGCCATGCTTCCCATCCAAGCCAGTTCATTTATCATCACTTTATTTCTCTCCGGAAAAACTCCCGGCTCAATTTGGCATAATTTTTGGGCCGGCGGCTGAACAATCGGAATTTCCTCGTTTTCCTCTAGCTCATCTTGCTCTATTTCCTCCTCTATAATTTCTTCGTCTATTTCTTCTTCGTCCTCTATGGGTTCGGTAGAGGAAGCAAAAGATAACTCTGTCTCGGCTCCGGCTACCTGTTTTAGAAAAGAAAGCTCTTTGATTTCTTGCGTTAAAATATCAATTTGCTCGGCGATATCGTCCAGTTTTTCCTGAATCTCATCTAAGCTTAAAATTTCTGACTGAGGTAATCCCAACTCGCCGACAGCAACAGTTTCTTGGGTCAGATATTGCGCCTCATTATTCGCCGTTTTTTCTTCGCTAACGTTCTCTATCGGCTGTTTATCTTTATGTAAAATAAAATAAAAAATCGCCGCTAGGATGAATGAAAAAATAGCGATTTTTTTAAACATTCCTTCATTCTATAAATTTTCCGGCATTGAGGCAATAAAAAGGGCGCCCGGAAAAAATCCTAAGCGCCCATTGCCAGCCGAAATCATTTTTTTTAATTACGATGGATTTTGGCAAACCTTTTAAAAATCGCCTCTTTAAACTCTTCTGTCAAGTTGACTTTCGTTCCCTGCTCCGTGTGAAAAAATCTGTCTTTTACGTACTTGACGGCGCCGACATGCGCCTCCTCGGCTGTCTTCGCTTTTTTGGCGAAATAATCAATGACCTCCTTAATGCTCTCAAAATACGGCATCTCTGCATAAATAATCTCCATTGCATTGCCCACTTAACGCTCCCTCCTTTTTTGACATGTTTTTCTACTCAAATTAATATAAATATTATAGCATATAAACTAAAAAAACAAGCCCAGTTTCCTGGACCCAAAATAGTTCCGAAAATTAACCCTAAAAACCGACGAATATCTTAATTTTAGAAACAGGAATCGTCACTATTTTTCCTTCTTTGTCTATGCTGTTTAAACCGAGAATGTTTCCCTCTATATCAAATAAAGCGCTTCCTGTCACGCCCTCTGCTTCGGCAATGCTTGTTTTTATGTAGCTTGTATCAATTTTTTTAATTATTCCTTCGTCAACTATGATTTCAGGAGTTGAGCTGGCAAAGACGGTTCCGATTAAAAATATTCTTTCTCCTAATTTTATTTTATCCATGTCGGCAAAACCGGCCGTTGGCAAGTTATTTTTCTCAACTTTTATCAAGGCCAAATTTAATTTGGCATCTCTTTTTAAAATTTGATAGGCGGCCGCCTTTCCGCCGACATAAAAATAAAAAGAGGAGCCCTGCGGAATCAATTCCGCCAGAGTGACAATCATGCCGTCAGAAGTGACGACTAAACCCGATCCTTCAATGATTTTGCCGGCCTGGGTTTTAGCCCTTATTCCGATAATTGTCTTCTGATTTTTTTCAATGGCGTTTTCTAGGGCAGTATTTTCCTGAATAATTACCTCCTTTATTTCGGTTACATAAACTGGCGGCTGGGATAGCCCGTATTTTTCAAAAAAAGGCCTTTCAACAAAATAAGGCCACAAAACCTGCGTAGCAAAAATTCCGCCCATCATGCCCACGGCAAAAATTTCTAAAATCCGAAGAATATTTTTCAACATTTTGCTACCTGGTTAAAACTTTTTCTTTTTGATTTTTAACTTTTAGAATATCTTTCTGCGCTAGAATTTTTATTCGGCCTGACTCAAAATCAATCTCCACCCTCTCGCCTTCTTTTACTTCTCCTGAAACTATTTTTAAAGAAAGTGGGTTTAAAACTTCTCTCTGGATAACTCTCTTTAGAGGCCTGGCTCCCAAGTTCTGATCAAAACCCTTTTCAGCCAAGAATTCTTTTGTTTCGTCGGTAATTTTTACATTGATGCCTTTTTTAAAAAGCCGTCCGGCGACTTTTTCAAGCTCCAAGTCAACAATCGTTTTTATTTCCTGCCTTCCTAAATAATTAAAAATGATTATCTCGTCAATTCTGTTTAAAAATTCTGGCCGAAAATTATCTTTTAAAGAGGCCATTACTTTTTCTTTTAAATTTTCTTTTTCCTGTTCTTCTTTTTGACCCAAAAATCCCAAAGCGCCCATTTTGGCAATGTATTCGGAACCGATATTTGAAGTCATGATTAAAATGGCATTTTTAAAGGAAGCTATTCTGCCCTTGGCATCGGTCAGCCTGCCGTCTTCTAAAATCTGAAGTAAAATATTAAATACTTTTGGGTTGGCTTTCTCAATTTCATCAAACAGAATGACGGCATAGGGCCTTCTCCTGATTTTCTCGGTCAATTGGCCGCCCTCTTCATAGCCGACGTAACCCGGAGGAGAACCTATCATTTTTGAAACAGTATGATCCTCCATATACTCGGACATATCCAATCTTATTAAAGAATTTTCATCATTAAATAAGAATCCAGCAAGGGCTCGGGCGGTTTCGGTCTTGCCCACTCCTGTCGGACCTAAAAACATAAACGAGCCTAAAGGCCTGTTTTCTTCGGAAATCCCGGCTCGAGACCTCCTGATGGCGTTAGAAATCGCCGCAATCGCCTCTTCCTGGCCGACAACCCTCTTGGTGATGATGCCTTCCATGGCTTCCAGTTTTCTGGCCTCTTCTTCCAGCAATCTCATCACGGGGATTCCCGTCCACCTGGCCACGACTCCGGCCACGTCCTCTTCTCCCACTTCCTCTTTAAGAATCGGCCTGGTTTTTTGAAAAACCGCCAATTTTTTCTCAACCGCCTTTAATTCTTTTAAAAGCTGGGGGATTTTGCCGTATTTTAATTCGGCCACTTTCTGCAGATTTGCCTCGGCCTCGCCTCTTTCTGATTCAAAACGAGTCGCCTCTATTTCTTTCTTTAAATTTTTAATTTTGGCGATCGTTTCTTTTTCCGACTGCCATTTTGTCTCCAAATCTTTTGATTTTTCTTTCAAATCTGCCAGTTGGCGGGCAATAACCGTTTTTCTTTTGGGTGATTTTTCGCCTTTTATCGCCTCTCTTTCAATTTCTAATTTCTGAATTTCTTTTCTCAAATTTTCCAAATCCTGGGGTTGGGATTCAATTTCCAATCTCAAAGACGACATCGCTTCGTCCATTAAATCAACCGCTTTGTCGGGCAAAAATCTGTCGGTGATATATCTTGCCGCCAATTGGGCGCAGGCCACCAGAGCCGCATCTTTTATTCTTACTCCGTGATGCAGCTCGTATTTTTCTTTGATGCCTCTCAAAATTGAAATAGTATCGTCAATTGTGGGTTCCTGAACCAAAATCGGCTGGAATCTCCTTTCTAAAGCCGGATCTTTTTCAATATATTTCTGATACTCTTTTAAAGTGGTGGCGCCGATAGCCCGTAACTCGCCCCTGGCCAAGGCCGGCTTCAATAAATTTGATGCGTCAATCGCCCCTTCGGCGGCTCCCGCTCCCACTAAAGTATGGAGTTCGTCAATAAATAAAATGTATCGGCCGCCGGCCCTGTTCACTTCTCTTAAAAATGCCTTTACTCTGTCCTCAAATTCTCCACGGTATTTTGTGCCGGCAATAAGAGAGCCCAAGTCCAGAGCGATCAATTCTTTGTCTTTTAGGGATTCAGGCACTTGGCCGGAAACTATTATTTGAGCCAAGCCTTCAACGATTGCCGTCTTGCCAACGCCGGCTTCTCCGATTAAAACCGGATTGTTTTTGGTTCGGCGCGACAATACTTGCATCAATCGGCGTATTTCATTTTCCCTGCCCACGATCGGGTCCAGTTTTCCCTGCTTTGCCTGGGTTGTCAAATTCCTGGCATATTTTTCAATCACCTGGTACTTGGACTCCGGTTCAGGGTCGGTTATTTTTTGGCCGCCTCTTATGTCGGCCAGTTGTTTCAGAAAAGTATTATAATCCAACCGGCTAGGTTCCAAAGTTGAAGTTGCCCCTCCTCCTCTTAAAAAATCTGCTTTGTCCAAAATCTCTTTGGCTTTAGTCTGAGTGTCCAAAAGGGCTAAAAATAAATGCTCAATGGAAATAAACTCGTCGCCCATTTTTGAAGCTTCTTGGCGCGCCCTGTCTAAAATCTTGGCCATATCCTGCGTTAGATAAAATTGACCGAAAGCTTGGGGAGTGGCCAATATGGGCATTCTGTCAATGGCCAGGGAAATTTTTTTCTTTAAGGTATCTGTATTAATTCCGATTCTTTGCAATAAATTCAAAATGACGCTTTCTTCTTGATCCAAAAGCGCGCCCATTAAATGCAAGGCGTCAACCTGCTGCTGGTTTTTGCTTTTGGCCAGATCCTGTGCCGCCATGATGGCCTCTTGGGCTTTGTGAGTAAAGTTACCCGGATTATTTATCATAATTTTATACTACCACATTTTACCATATACCCAAGTTAGCAGTCAAGACCATAGAGTGCTAATTAAAATATAGGGCACTCTCGTGCTTGCCCCGTAGCGAACGCGGAGCATTCTGCTACTGGGGTCAAGATTGCTAATTTACCCTTCCCCATCTAAAACAAAAAGATGATCCTTTAAGAATCACCTATTTTTCTCTTCCACCCCTCTGGGAAGTTTAACTTACTTCCTAAAAAAGACCCTCCAAGCCTTAAAAAGAAAGAAAAAAATTAAATTCCCCAGAGAAAGGTGAATTGATGACACCTCCTTTTTATATATTTTGGAATGAACAATAAAAAATAAAACCTCTTTTTAAAGAGGCTAATTCTGGCGAAATTTATTATATTAAATCTATTGTCTTAAGCAAAAACTAGCCTCTTTTTTAAAGGGGTTAAAGTAAAAGTAAAACCAAATACGGCTAGTTATTTTATCCATAATATATTTATGACGAAAAAACATATATTTTGTTACAGCTATTCGCTCCTTTCGCCCAAAACAACATCAATGGCATTTTCTTTATCATCTCTTAAAACTTTAAGAACTACCTTATCGCCCGGATTATATCTCATAATGATTTTAGCCAAAGTATTCTTTGTGGTAATTTTCTGCCCGGCAAATTCCAAAATAATATCCCCTTCTTTTAAACCGGCGGCTTGGGCGGCCGAACCCTTGGTAATTGCCGCCTGACCGCCATCTCCTCTTTGAATCCAGGCACCGTAGTCTACGGACAAGTTATTTTGCGCTTTTATATCGTCATCCACCAAGACATAACGCACTCCCAAAAAAGGATAAATAATTTTCCCCGAAATCTTTACGCTCTCAATATCTTTTTTTGCTTTGTTTATGGGTATGGCAAAACCAATACTTTGAGCATCCGAGACTCTGGCAGTATTAATACCCACAACTTCCCCTTCCAGGTTTAATAACGGCCCCCCCGAATTACCGCTGTTGATGGCGGCATCTGTTTGGATAAGATCCTCTATGGTTTCGGTCAAACCGCCGCCAGAAGCCGTAATCGTTCTGCTCAAACCCGAAACAACTCCAACAGAAACTGTGTTCCTGAATTCACCCAGGGCGTTGCCGATGGTAATTGCGGTTTGGCCGATTTGAACGCTGTCGGAATCACCCAGTAGGGCTGCCGGCAAAGAGCTGGTGCCGTTTTCTATTTTGATAATTGCCAGATCTTGGCTGGGGTCTAACGCCAAAACTTTGGCTGAATATTTCTTGCCGTCATTCATCAGCACGGTATATTCAGCTTCTTTGTCTGAAACCACATGTTTGTTTGTCAGAATCAAACCCTCTGAAGATACTATGAACCCTGACCCGCCGCCAATTTCCTGGAGTCTTGTTCCTCTTTGGCATATTTGAGGAATTTGGAATCCCGGGAATAAATCCCCGAAAGGATTGATATAACATTCCTCGTACAGGGGCAGATTTTTTGAGATAATAATTGATACCACGGCCGGAGAAACATTTTTTACCGCAGAAATCACTTCGTCTTCCTGGGCAAGAACAATCACTTTCTGATTATTGATTTGATTGATTCTTATTATATTTTCTTTCAGCACGTAAATTCCCCCGAGCACTCCGCCCATTGTGCCTAGAACAAGAGTAAAAAAAATCATCAGAACAACATAAAATCTTCCTCCTGTTAAAAACTTCGGAATATTTTCCGGTTTTTTTAGTTGTGGAAATTTAATTTCCGACAGTTGATAAAGCGACATGATCTCACGTTATTACTAATTAAAATTTTAATTTTTCCTTGCCTTCTTGTAAAGACCCTTATAATGGTTAAATTTATAACCAAAGATATCCGATCTCACAGGGCCGAAAAACAACATGTGGGTTTGGCATAAAAAATATTTTAGCCAAGTGCTAATCCAGCCGTCTTTTTGGAATCTCCTAGAAGAGATAAAAATCCTGACTGATTTTAGAATGCCAAAATTGCCGTATTTTTTACTTCTCCTCACATAATCTAACTCCTCACCTATTTTTATTTTTTCATCAAAGCCGCCGATCTTTCGGTGGATTCTCTTCTCTACCATAAGGGCGCTCATGGCTTGAGGCAAAATTTTTTCGCCAATTTTGCTCGGAAAATTATAAAGGATGCTGAAAATAAAATTATGGATTTTGCTGTTTGACTGCAAATAAAAAGAGGCTGCTTCCAAATTTCTTTTTTTAAACTCTTCTAAAGCCTTGCTAAAAAAGTTTTCCGACAAGACTACATCGGCGTCTACGAACAAAACTACGTCTCCCCTGGCTATTTCTGCGCCCTTGTTCTTTCCTATTCCGGGAAGTCCGCCCTTTGAGATCATGCAACCTGAATTTTTTGCAACTTCCAACGTTCTATCGGCAGACCCGGCGTCTGCGATAATTATTTCATAATCTGAAAAATTCTGTCCCTTAATTGATTTTAATAAATCGGGAAGATGTTTCTCTTCATTCAGAGTAGGAATGATAATTGATAGCATTGGTTATTGGTTATTGGTTATTGGTGATTGGTTTCTCTCTAATCTTCGGCGTCGGCCAAAATCCCAGGTATTTGCCGAGCATCCATCTGGTCTGAGCTTCTATGGCCGGAAGCGAGTAAAAGAATATCAAAACTATGGGGATCAAAAGCCATTCCAGAATGAAAAACAAATATTTTCTGCGGCCGAATTGTATGGGTTTTGGCGGCAACAAAATAATGGAAAAATATATTGAGCCCACCAGTCCTATCATGGCTAAGGTTAAAATATTTCTGGTAAAAATCGGCAGATTATAGGAAAAAAGAGTTTGCTTGAAATTTTCTACACCCAGAATAATGGGCAGCCAGCCCAAAAAAAATAATAAAACAGAACTCGTCGCCCAAGACCAATAGTTTTCAAAAATGGTAAAACCCAAACTAATTTTTTTAGGAAAAGCTACTTTTTTATTTTTTAATGAACCGAAAAGAAAGTAAGCTATATCGCCAACTCCGTAAGCCCACCTTCTTTGCTGTAAATAAACATTTTTTATTGTTCTCCAAAAAGAAGGAGCGGCGTTGGCATCCATGGAAACAGGATAATACAAGGGAATGACCTCGTATTTTCCGTCATATTTGAAAAAGCACTGCCAAAATATTCTTGAATCATCAGAAACAACATTTGTCTGCTTAAAATCAACCTCCACCAAAGCCGAAAAGCTCATCGCGTGTGAAGAAAAAGTGATTAATTTTTCCGGCCGTTCCTGGCACATCATTTCCCAAAAAGAAGCCGAGAAAGCAAAAATCCTGGAAACAGAAGGCGCCTGCCAGATATTGTTGATAAACAAAGGAACCGGCTGGAAACTGCAATGGGCAGGATTTTTTGCCGTCAGATAATAATAAGTCAGACAGGAAAAATATTTTGGAAAAACTACGGTATCAGCGTCAAAAGAAGAATAAATTATGCGCTCATGGGGAATTCTCAAAGAATCAATCATTTCTTTTGATTTTTTTGAGGCCCAATTTTCGTTTGATCCCTTGCCGGATATTTCCCCGACAAGACCCGAAGGATGCCAGGTGATTAAAAATTTAAAAAATTTTTCGCTGAATTCCTTTTTAATATCCAAAGCTGTTTTTTCAACCTCTCCCTTAACTCTTTCTTCACAGGCCAGAACAATGATCATTCTCTCTTTCGGAAAGTCGCAATTTGCTAAAGCCAAAAAAACTTCCCGCAAAACCGCCAACGGCTCTTGATACATCGGTATGACCACTAAATGATAAATATCCCGCCAACTATTATTTTTCAATCCGTCCAATTTGCCCAGCCAATTGATTTTTTCATTTTCAGCCATTTTTTTATAACATCCGGCCAAGTGGAAAGAAAAATAAATATTGCGGGCAAACCAATAGATTACAAAAACTATGACAAATACGGCAACCCAAACCGGTTTTTTCCAAGAAAGCAAAATTGCCAAAAAAAACGTCAGCCAGGTGCCAATGCCCGGTAACATTTCAAAAAACCGAAAAATCGCCCGTTCCTTTTTATCCTTAAGATCGGCTGCCCTGCCTACTTTCAAATAATAATCTTGGTCCATGATTAAAACAGCTCTCTGACTTCATCCCAAATAGTAGAATCATTTTGATTTTTTTTCAACCAGTATATCCATTCCGACCCCCATAAATAAAATTCATCAAAGCCGGTCTTTTTGGCAAATTCTATATTGTCTTGCAATTGTTTTAAATTCATGGTTTTTTTCTGCTCATCCGCAAGGCAATCGTATAATAAATTTTGGCACCAGGGCTCGGCCTGCAGTTCCACGCCAATTACCTTTTTGCCAAATAATTTTTCAATAATTTTTGCTTTCCTTCCGTAAAAAGTCGGCGGCCAGGGGTATTTTAAATAAAATCCGAATTCTTTAAACGGGCCCAAATATTTTTTTAAAAAATGCGGCGCAGAAAACCAAACTTTTCTATACATCGTCGTACCGACAATGTCACCAATTTTGGCCGCCGTAAACCAAAAAGACTCCCCATTTTCGCCTATTAACACGGGCCGGCCCAACGGATCAAGAGAACGGACTTCTGAAACTTCTTTTTTAAAAAATTCTTTATCCACCCACGGGCAATCGCCAAAAGGAAAAAATGGCTCGTTTTCAACTTGCCACCTGGAAATGACTTTTGAGTCCTTGTATCTTAAAACCACCTCTTTTAACATTTTTAAAATTTCTTCTTGTTGTTCTGTCTTGCTGAGGTTTTTGGCCCAATCGGGAATGTGACATTCCGGCCATCGCGGGGTTTTCATGCCGATGACCAAAAGAATCTTGGCTCCATAATTTGAAGCCTCATTTATCTGCCAATCCAAATCGTCAAAATAAAACTCGTTTTCTTTGGGCTCCAACAAATCCCAGTGAGCCGCCACTTTAAGATTTTTTACACCCAAATCCGAAAGCATGGCCGAATATGTTTCCTTCCAGTCCAAGCCCAGGTCTCGGGCATGTTTTTGGGAAAAATTCATGCCCCAGGTGATTTTCTCCGCCGGCTTGATGCTGCCTACAAAAAAATAAACAAAAATAATTAAGACAAAAAATAAAAATACTAATAAAAATGCCATAAATATTTTTTTGAAATTAAAGGTCATAATTTTAAATTAAAAGGCTAAAAGCCCTAAACCCGCCCCAATGATTAAAATCGCTAATATTTTTTGTAGAATTATTTTTTTGGAAATTTTCTCTTTTAAGATTTGTGGGAATTTTATAGAGATTAGGGCGGTAAAAAAAAGTAAAAACACGTACTGAACGCCCGCAAGCGCATTGACAAACGCCACAAAAATTAATGGAGCCAAGGCTACCGCCCAATTTTGTAAAATACCTCCCAAACTTCCGGCTATTTGGTTTCCTATAAATAATCCCGTCGTTTTAATTCCTTTCTGCCGAGTGCTGGAAAATACTTGTCCTCTCACTTCTCTGGAAAACAAAAAAATTAAAGCGGCCAAAAAACTGCCAAATCTTATCCAAATGAAACCGTTAATAAAATCTAAAGAAGTATAGACGGACTTTGCTAAAACATAATACAGAGCAAAATAAAAAGCGGCTCCCAGGGAAAAAATAAAAGTTTTATTAAAGACATCCTTTATTTTCTCAGCGATTATTAAAACGCTGCCTGATGTCAGTAATAAAAAACTGATAATATTTCCGAAAGAAGGCCTTACTGTTCCCTTTGAAAAAACGTAAATAAAAAGAAAAGTAAGTATCGGAATTGTGCCGCCAATAGTCGGTACGATTCGGGAAACTTCGAATTTTTTTACTAAAGAATAATAGATATATAAACCTAAAATAAAAATTAGGCCGGTCAAAAAAGCTAAAAGAATTTGTGATAGCGATGGAAGAAAAAATCCGAAAGGAATAAATATTACAACAAAAATACTTAAAATCCCGACGTAAAAAGTGTAAACTTTAGGATTAGAAATGCCACTCGTTAAAAGAAATTTATCACCGAAAAAAGAAATCGCTAAAAAGAAATAAGCTAAAATAGCAACAACTAACCAGGCCATACTACTTAATAATTAATTTGTTATTTTTACAAACTTCAGCGTAATAAAAGGCGCTGGGACGAGGTTTTCTCTCCAGCGTTTTATAATCAATCTCAATAAGCCCAAATTCTGGCTCAAATCCCCTATGCCATTCCAAATTATCCATTAATGACCAGTGTAAATAACCCCGAATATCAACCCCTGCCTCGATGGCTTTATAAACCCAATATAAATGGTCTTTTATAAAATTTTTCCTTAATTTATCTTTAGCGTCAGCTAAGCCGTTTTCGGTGATATATATTGGCTTTTGATATTTCTTTAAACTATTTAATACATAATAAATTCCTTCTGGATAAATTTCCCATCCCAAATCAGAAACGAATCTATTTTCGTTTTGGTTAAATTTAAAAAATTTTATCTTATTGCGGCAATAGTAATTTAAACCGATAAAATCCTGATGGTCTTTAATTTTATTCAAAATATAAAAACGATCCAACCACTCAATGATACTTTTAACAAGACGGCTTATGGAATCGTTAAACGCTTCAAAATAATTATTATTTGAAG
>JBDRLH010000018.1:0-41878 GCA_043813215.1 Parcubacteria group bacterium | reverse complement strand
TCTTGTCAGAAAACACCAGCCAGCCACCGACAACAACAATCATTACTATCCCAATTACTATAATTATTTTTTTTATATAAGTTATCTTAATCATAGAGTTATAAAAATTTAATTATCCGTAGGGAAAAATTTTATAAATATCGGCATTAGAAATGACTATTAAAAATATAAATACCACTAAATAAAAAACTGCGGAATACCAATTTTTATATTTTTTAAAAAATTCCGCTATTTGGTCTATCCCCAAAACGGCAGAAGGATAAACTATGGGATAAAGAAAAAATCCATAACGCGGGGAATAAAGATTCATTATAAATAATAATATCAAGAAAGAAAGAATAAAATTCAAAGCAAAAAAGTGCCCGATTTTAAAAATCAGTTTTTTGAAACCGAAGATGCTAAAAATCACCGGTATCAATAAAAACGCATAAATTACTACATAGACAAACTGGGGCAAAACACTAAGGAAGATTTCAAAAGTTTTATACCACGGAGAATGAAAAGCATCAAGCAACCATACGCCCACACCGTAATCTGCTTCATTGATGTAATAAGGTATTCCGAGCTTTGTTACAACAAATAAATACCAAAAAATCAGAGGAATCAAGTGAATTATTAAAAATATTATTCCCTCCTTGTATCTCTTGAAATAAAAAGCAGAGAAAAGAATAAAAATCGGCATGGCAAAAATCATTTTCCCCAACATAAACACGCCGATAATCAAAGAGAAAACAATAAGCTTAAGACTTGATGGATTTTTAATATATTTTTCCAAGAGAACAAGAGTGGCTACAATTATAAAAATGGTAAATATGTTCGGCACGGGTTGGACTAGCCAAAAATGAAAATATGGAGAGAAAATTAACAGTAAGGACGACAGGAGAGCCACTCGGGAACTGATTAATTTTTCACAAAGATAGTAAAATAATACAACCGAAAAGAAACCCAGAATAAAATTAAGAAAAATTGCCGAAGCAAAAAGCGTTGCATAAGAATCAAAGAATAAGCGTGGCAAAAAAGCGATAACGGCAATTAAAAAAGAATAAAACGGCCTGTCTAAAATAACGGGATTGTTTCCGATATAATAATTGGGGAAATTATTAGCTAAAAGCAGATATTGCCCCCCGTCGGCATTGATATAATAATTACTTAAAAGTCCGTAGGCTTTAGTAATTAGCAGCCCTTCGGAAGCATCAAGCGGAGATTTTTCATGGGAAATCAAGTCAGGGAGAGACAGCCAGGCCTTGCCCCTAGGTCCGTGAGTAGGATAAAGAAAACTGTAGCATAATTGAAAAGATAGAAGAAGAAGACAAATCAGGAGTAAAATCTTTTTGTTCTTAAATAAATTATCTATTTTTATAAAAATTTTCGAAATATTTATCATGGAAGGGTTATTTTTTATATCCTAAAACGAAAAAATTATCTCCCAGACTAAACGGAATAATCAATTTACCTAAAAAGTTATTTCTGAAAAAATTTGCCAGCCAATCGAAAACAAAGAATTTTTGTTTATTAGCTAATATTTGAATTGCATATTGCAAGGTAAATTTTTTCCCAATTTTGCCGACAAATAATATTTCAAAACCAATTTCTTTTAATACGCTACTGAGATTTTTTGAATTAAATAAAAATAAATGTTCTGGCGGAACCAATAGGTGCCAGCCTTTGTTAAGAAACTTGGCAATAAAACTTCCCGAGTCCGGAGTATTGATGGCTATTATCCCATCTTTTTCTAAAATTTTGTAAGCTAATGACAATGTCGATTTGGGGCCCGACAAATGTTCAACAACATCCCAAAAAGTAATCAAATTAAAATAATCTTCCTTAAAATTAGCGTTTTCTAAGGTTCCAGTTGCCACATCCAAACCTTTTTCTCTGGCTTTTTTGGCGGCGTACTCGGAAATTTCTAATCCCTGAACCTTCCATCCCCTTTTTTCTGCCAACTCCATAAAAAAACCGGTGGCAGCGCCGACATCCAGGAGCTTGCCATTTTTTGATATGAATTTTTCTATTTTATCTAAATAAGAATTGAGGGTGGCGGACATCGCTTTTTTATCAACCTCGTAGTCCACATATCCAAAACCTTTTTTAGCACCAGTAAAATAATCCTGGGAATATATTTTTAAATGATTTTCGGGCATTGGGAAAATAAAAATCAAGCCACAATCTTTGCATTTGTAAAAAGTATAAGATTTTTTCTGGGTAAAAAAAACAGCAGTTTTTTTATTACATAAGGGACACTCTTTATTTATTTTTTTGAAAATCATCTTCCAAGGAGCTAAAATTCCCTCATTGATGATGTGGCCCGAAAACTTTGATTCTCCCCCGAAACGATTTTTTAATACTATCGGAACTTCTTTTAAAGAAGCACCTTCTTTCCACAATAAATACTTAAGCTCTATTAAAAAGGCGTATCCTGAAATATTGATTTTCGAAAAATCAATTTTTCTTAAAAAATTGGTATTAATCACATTAAAACCGGAGGTATAATCGAAAATCGGAAGATGGGTTACGAGCTGACAATAAAAATTGGCTCCCCTGCTTAAAATTCTCCGCCACAGTTCCCAACCCTCCGTTTTTCCTCCGTTTATATATCGGGAGCCGATAACAACATCAAAATTATCAGCTGTTTTTAATATTTCTGGCAAATATTTGGGATTATGAGAAAAATCAGCATCCATCATCACAATTTTTTTGACATTTTTGTCTTTCAATATTTCTTCAAATGCATTTATATATGCCCTGCCCAAACCCTCTTTTTTATTTCTTAACAATAGTGATAAATTCAGAAAGTCTTTTTGCAAATTTTTAACAATATCAGCTGTGCCATCGGGAGAATTGTCGTCTACGACCAAAATAGAAATTCCCGGCAATAATTCAAAAATTTCTGAAACGATCTGGGCAATATTTTCTTTTTCATTATAGGTTGGAATAATAATTACAGCTTTCATAAATCTTTCTTGCTGATAATTTTAAATTGCGGCAGAGGAACAATAAATTTTCCTCCTGACCTAAGATAGTCTTTTTCGCGTTGAATAAATTCTTTCAAAAAATGCCAGGGAAGAATCAGAAAGTAATCCGGACGCTCTTTTCGGGCCTGCTCTTCAGAAATAATAGGAATTAAAGTGCCTACTGTTTTTTTACCCCATTTGTCGAGATTTCGGTCAGCGGCTGCTTTTATTAAATCCTTGTTTAAATTAAAGAATTGCAAAAGGGTATTGCCCTTGGTCGAAGCACCATAAATATAAACTCGTTTGCCCAGCCGAGTTTCGTTTTTTATGAAATTATTTATTTTTTTTCTTAGAGCGAAAATTCTTGAGGCAAAGATTTTATAGGTTTTTTTACTGGAGAGCTTTAATCTCTCTTCTAGTTTCTCTAATTTATGAACACGATTATTTATCGGCCTATATCCCTTGTACTGAATGTAGATACGGAAACTTCCGCCGTTGATATCGTTTAATTCTGCATCAAAGACTTCTAATCCGTGTCTTTTTAACAGATTATTCAGGGAGGTGAGCGAATAATATTCCAAATGTTCGTGACAAATATTATCAAAGGCATTCTGCTGGAGCATTGACGGCAAATAACTCATCTGGATAATAAACACTCCTTTTTTATCCAAACATTTAACTATATCGGAAACAAATTCATTGGGATTGTTTAAATCATAAAACATGGCGATAGCTGTTATAATTTTGGCTTTTTTGCCAAAAAATTTTTTTTGCCAAGCTTTGAAACTGAAGAAATCATTAATATATTTGCCTGCGGGACAATTCTTTTTAGCGTAAGACATAAGATTTCTAGCCGGTTCAAAGCCAACAAGATTAAGATTTTTAGTTTTATAGAAACAGAAAAGAGTCGCATCGTTAGAACCGATATCAATAATATAATCACCGCTTCTAGGTTTTGCTATTTTTTCTGCTTTTTGAGCGATGTCTGAAAGGGCCTCTGTCATGCTCCGATTAACGCCTGAACGATACCAATAATTCCTATAAAGTAGTTCTGGTGAGCACGTATGCTTTAATTGAATCAATCCGCAACCCTTTAAATCAGGATTGCACATTACCAATTCAAGAGGTTGCCTGCCTATCTTTTTTATTTTATGATTGCCTTCTTTATTATCAATAAAATTTGAAATATGAAGACGTCCTAAAAAAAGAAGGGAAATTATATTTTTTGAACCACAGACCCGACACTTTTTTATTGTTTTGGAAATATTCGTTGCCATAATTTTATTTTAAATTTTTCAAATGCCATTCAATGGTTTTCTTTAATCCTACCTCAAGAGACGTGGAAGCGGTAAAGCCGAGTTCATTTTTAGCCTTGGAAACATCTATCATTCTTTTTAACTGGCCATCAGGTTTTGTGGCATCCCAACGAATTTCGCCTTTGAAATCCATTAATTCGCAAATCAAATTAATCAAATTTTTAGTTGAAATCTCTATGCCTGATCCGATATTCATCGGTTCGAGTCTATCGTATTTTTCTGTTGCCAAAATAATCCCCTCGGCCGCGTCCTCAACATAAAGAAAATCCCTTATTGGCTTTCCTGTTCCCCAGACCTCAATAAAATTCCTGCCCTCTTTTTTTGCCTTCTGAATTTTCTCAATTATTGAAGAAATTACATAGCCGCTTTGGGGATTTGTTCCCGGCCCATAAACACTGGTCAATAATAAATGAATGACATTGAAACCATATTCTTCTCTATAAGCCTGCCCCTGAACCAACAACATTTTTTTGGCAAAACCATAAGGGGCATGAATTTTTGCCGGATACCCATCCCAGAACTGCTCTTCCTTAAAAGGTGATGTGGCTTTTTCAGGATAAGCAGTGACACTGCCTATTCCTATAAACTTCTCGATTCCGGCAATCCTGGCTGCCTCCACAAGCTGGATACCCATTATAATATTATCGTAAAAAATTCTGCCGGGATGCAGTCTGTGCAGTTCAATATTTCCGGTTACGGCAGCCAGATGGATGACAATGTCTTGATTTCCAACCACTTTCTGGCAATTTTTCAATTCTCTCAAATCATATTCCTTGATGGTGGGAACAAAAATATTTTCTCGCGGTACGTTGCGTTTTTGAACCAAATTATTAATAATGTGTTTTCCAATAAAGCCCGACCCGCCCGTAAGCAAAATTTTTTTATCTTTTAACTTGATCATTTCAAAAAATTTTTCGTAAAATTAATCATATCATAAATATCAAAACAAAAAAATAAAAAATCAGATGGTATTTTGTATTTTCCGTTTAATCGATAATAAAATTCTCCAGGGATAAAACAATGATAATTTGCTTAAGATTCTCCTCGGGAATTCTGGTTTTTTTACACCTTGTGGAGTAAGAACCCAGTCAGCGTCTCGGAGAGTTAACATTTTAGCGAAACCACCGGCTAATTTAATATTTCGTTTACCTTCTGCTTTTTTCAAAATACCCTTTTCTCCTCCCGCACGATGACTGTAATCATGGTTTTGATGCGCAGCTATTACAACCTTGCTTGCATCAATGACCGGTATATTGCTAGATCTGGCTTTATAAACAAGCCAGTTGTCATATCCAGGACGACCGGCAACAAAAGGCGGCAGATTAAGATCCAGATTCCGAGGGAAAACAAAATATTCCACGCCAGCTAGTCCGTGTAATTTCCCCTCTAAGATAAGCCTTTGACGAAATCTTTTCTCCCAATCAGTCTCCTTAAATTGAATTGGTTCTTTAATGTTTATATCCCATCTCCTGCCGGTCATCAAAAACGAAGCGAACTTAATTGAGCCGAGAGCTTTCATAAAATCGCTCATTAAAATAATATCGGTGTTGATATGAGCGACAAACCGACCGGATGATGCCTTTTGAGCCAAACTGTATACGCGGTTTAGAAGAGGAATGCCAAACTCATTTTCAATTTCTGGAACATGCAAAACCCCAAACTCTTTCGCCGCTTCGGCTATTCCCTCATCATTGCCGAATAAAATTACTTGTGGCCGGGGTTCAAGAAGCAACCAGCTTTGAATGGCATTCCGCTGAATAATGTTTATATGCGGATTTTTAAACGGCTTGGGGACAGTGGCAATAGTTAGCATAAACGAAAAAATTAATATTTTCTGATTTTTTTAATTTCTTTGATTTTTTGAGGATGCAATTTTTTTAATTCGGCCAGGGCTTTTTTCAGCCACTTTCTGTTGCTGGCTATACTCTCTTTTCTTCTGACATAATAAAATAAAGGTCTAGAAATATGACACCCCTTCCACTTATTTTGAGTCTTAAGTAGCAAATCATACTCAACAAATTTAATCCTTTCATTATAAAATCCTTCTTTTGCTAATTTTCTTCTTTTGAAGATTATTCCACCGGCTATTGTATTAAAAATATTCTTAGTTGAAATAATTTTTATATTTCCTCTGGGACTTTTCTCATAATAATCACAGTAAACAAAATCGATATTTGGATTTTTATCTAAAATTGCAACCATTTCTTTCAAAATTGTTGGTTTAAAAAAATCATCAGAATCCAATAAAATAATATATTCTCCTCGGGCCGCCATAAACCCTCGGTTGGCCGCAGGAATTGCTCCTTGATTTTTCTGGCTGATCAAGCGAATTTTCTTTTTATAATCTTTCAAAATCTTTAAAGTCTTATCGGTTGAACCGTCATTAATAACGATAACTTCAAGCTCCTTTTTGGGAAAATCTTGGCTTAATGCACTATTCACCGCTTTTTTAATAGTTTTTTCTGAATTATAGGCTCGGATAACAATACTTACCTTCATAAAATTTTTATTCTTCAACTAAATCCCAGCTCATTGGAGTATTAGCTGTTATATTCCTCTTGGCAACTTTACTTAAAACCTGCGACAGGGATTTAACGGGCAAGCCGTTGCCGGGACGAAAACGACCGACATTGTTTCTTGTAAATTTCTCTCCTTTTTTAATCGGTTTTATCACCCAGAGCGACCTTTTAAAAACAATGTTCTCCGACTCGCCGCTCCCCACTTCATAGGAAACTTTTCCGAAAGCTTTCTTTATATCTTTGACAGATTTTATCAGTTCTTCAAATTCTTTTGGTTCTAAGGAGAAAGCGGCATCAAATCCACCGTCAGCCCTTCTTAAGGTAAAGTGTTTCTCAATAATGCAGGCTCCCAGGGCTACCGCCGCCACGGCGGTGGAGGTAGTGATAGTGTGATCCGAAAGGCCGGGCACCACCTTAAACCTCTCCCCGATATCAGAAATAGTGGCAAGGTTCATCTCTTCGGGTTTGGCCGGATAAGAACTGACGCAATGCAAGACTGCGATATCTGGAGCGCCATTTTTTCGCAAAGTCGAAATGGCTTCAGTCAATTCGGCTAAAGTAGACATTCCTCGAGAGATAATCACCGGTTTTTTGGTCTGAGCCACTTTCTTTAGAAGCTCTAAATCGGTATTTTCAAAAGAAGCAATTTTATAAGCGGGAACTCCCAATTTTTCCAGAAAATCTACCGACGCATCATCATAAGCAGTAGAAAGAAGGGGGATGCCATAACTCTCCGCTACTTGCTTTAACTCGGCGTCCCATTCCCATGGCGTGTAGGCTGATTCATAAAGATCGTATAATGTTCTTCCTTTCCAGGCAGGATTAACCTTGATTTGAAACGGTTCTTTATCCGAAGGCAAAGTCATGGTATCGGCGGTATAGGTCTGAATTTTAATGGCTCCTGCTCCGAGCTCACAGGCGGTTTTTACTATTTCCTTTGCCCTTTTTAAGCTTCCGTTGTGATTGGCCGATACTTCAGCTATAACCAAAACCGGATAATCGACCCCTACCGTTCTGTTGCCAATTTTAAATCTAATTTTGTTCATTTTTTTTATTTTTTAAAAATGTTGCGTATATTTCAACCAATTTCCTTTTTTCTCTTTTAATTTAAAATTTAATTTTTCAAAGAATCTTTGGGAAGGAATATTGTTTTTATGGACTTCGGCTATAATAGTTTTTAACTTCTTTTCTTTTTTGACTAATTTAACAGCTTTTTTAAAACTTTCTCTGCTTATTCCCCTTCCCCTAAATTCTTTTAAAATAGCAATGCTTACTTTGGCTTCCTTGTTTTTCTGATAATCAAAACGGATCTGTCCAATTGGCAGTGATTCGTGTTGAATCATGAAAAAATCTTTTTTTGCCATCCCCAAAATTATCGGCATTATCCATTTGATGTGTTTTTCCCAAGAAACCCGCCGATTTTGACGAAAATATTTATAAACATCCGGTTGGTTTCTTAAATGCCATAACAATTCAATGTCATAAAAATTTATTTTTCTTAAAGAAATCATAAAATTAATCTTTAATTTCTCTTAATAATTCAAAAGCTTCTGCTAAATTTTTACCGGAGGCCATTCCCCATCGCCTAGCAATAATTTCTATGCCCCTGAGAGAACGAGGATGGGGGTAGGATCTAATTTCACTTTTATAGGCCTGAAGGGCTTTTTTCTTTTTTTGGAAAACGTTGGAAATATCTATAAAAATATTTGGCGCAAAATAATTTTTTCTTTTGGGAATGCCCCACTCGGTTGAGGATGGGGTTTCAAAAAAATAAATAGCTTTGACTTTCTCTTTAGGAAGCGGTCGAAAAGCAGTCATTACTGCCTCGCAGGTGAGTCGGTGATCTTTGTTAAGATCGCCGGAATGATGGCTGAAAACTATTTCTGGCTTTATTTTTTCTTTTAGTTTCTCTATTGCTTTAACAATTTTCAAAAGAGGAACGCGGTCATATTGCTGGTCGGGAAAATTTTCAAAAAATATTTCGGAAATCCCTAAAATCTTAGCGGCTTTTTGGGTTTCTTTTTCTAAAATTATTTGTTCTTTTTTAATAAAAATAGGTTTTTTACCGAAATTCCTTGAGGCCTTGCCTCTACCCAAAAAAAGACAATAAACTTTGCTGCCTTCTCTTACATATTTTGCTATTGTTCCCCCGCATCCCAAGACTTCATCATCAGGATGGGCGGCAATTACTAAAATATTATTTTTCATAAATTTCCACATTAGCTAATAGTTTATTTTTTTTAATTTTAGCTTTAGAGAATTCGATTTTTAGTCTTTTGGTATCCAAAAATGCCTTAGGGTAGCCTTCTGCATCCAACATTCGAATTAGGTCATAAGTTTTTTTGAGATCCATATTATTTAATATTTTGCTTTGTTTGGGATTCCTTCGGCGGAAGACGATTGCCCTACCGACCTGTTTTTGAGGAAATAAGTTATTTTTTATAATAGAGGGGATCATTTGAAAAAAAATTATTTTTGCAGCCCGTTTATAAATTTCTTCGGCGTTGCCATGTAAACTTAAATCCCTTTTTAAATAAATACCTCCGGTATCCATACCTTGGCCAACTTTAAGACTTGATATTTTTGTTTTTTTATGACCTCTAATAATTAAATTTTGTAAGGGAGATCCGCCTCTTCCATAGGGCAAGTCAGTCATATGGAAAACTACGCATTCATAATTTTTCCAGATTTCTTCCGGAATGATCCAAGACCAGTGAGGGAAAAAAATATATCGAGGATTAATTTTTTTTACTCTGTCAAATGTCAAATTTTCTTTCTTGCTAATCAAAAACCAGTGGTTTTCTTTATTACTTTTTTTTATTTTTTTAAAATAAGACAAATTCCAGGATTTTATGGTGGCAATAATATAATTCATTTCATTTATATTTTTATAGTCCGCTGTTGAATAAATACAGAACTCTTTGTGCTATCGCCAGATCCTTCCCTCGGGCTTATGACCGCCCGTAAGCATTTCTACCAAATGTGGTTTCCCCTTTAAGAAATCGAGGGCATCTTCTACCCCCACAAATCCATTTTTATCTTTTTTTACATTTTTGAATATCTCCCTCATGGCAAGAAGATTTTCTTTTGTATCTACATCCAGGTCTATATCCGGCCTTTGTACGCCCTTTGGCGGAGTTAATATCTCTATTTTAAACATCTCGGGGTGCTCAAACATGCAGAGTGAGGCCGCGGCACAGTGATATTTATCATTGAATTCATACGCCTTCTTCATCGCCGATAGACTTAATATTTCAACGTTTGTTCCGGTAGGTAATTTTTCCGTGAAAGTCATATCTGCGCCGCCTTCAAGATGCTGCTTTATTGTTTCACCAATGTTGTGGTATCTTATTGGTCCCTCGCTCGTTGCTCTCACTACATGCTCTGCGTTTACTGCTTCGGCGGCTCTTATAAGACGTCCGAGTACATCCTCCTCGTCACGGTTAAAATCTACGTGGCAAAAGAGTTTGTTTTTCTTGGCATATTCCACAAAAACTTTGTTTTCTTCTTTATCTGATGTCGCCAGCACTACGGAGTTTATCTCCGGTATCTTCCTAAATATGTCTATTAGATGGCCGACAACTGGCTTATTTTCTATGGTATATAAGGGTTTTCCATATAACCTTTTGGATCCCATTCTAACTGCTATTATTGCAACTATATTGGACTTTTTATTTTTTTCTTTTGTAAGCATCATATTTGTAATACATTCTATGAAAGAAACTATAAAAATATCTGTCTATGGGCAACTTAAAAAATAAATACTCCGTACGTTTTTCTGCTAATTTTATAAAAAACGAATTTATTTTCTTTAATATATTAAATTTTATCTGTTGGTTTGTTAATAAAACTCCCCCGGCAAGCGTGTAGAAAAAACTCATATTATAAGCGAGTTCTGGATGAGTCTGCCAGGGTTGTTTGTAATTCCTCTCTGTATAATATTCAACATATTTTTTGGTGGTCCATTCCCTTAGATTTTTTGGCTCCCTGAAAACACCCTTTTTCTTCAGGTCTTCGCACATTTCACTCTTTGGATACGGTCTAAAAGTAGCCACGCCCCAGGCCATTCTTGGCTCTATTTTTCTTAACTTATTTATTAATCTTGCGGTCATAAAAATGTCCTCTTTACTCTCGCCGGGAATGCCAACCATAAAAGAGCATCTTGGTATAATTTTGTATTTGCGGCATTGCGTCACGCAGTTTACGATTTGTTCAACTTTGACATCTTTTTTCATTAAATCCAGTATTTTTTGCGACCCAGATTCGCAGCCAAGAGTTAATTCTATAAGCCCGCTTTTGGCACAAAGTGATAAAAGTTTATCATCAAGATGGCCCTCTTTAAAATAATCCACTCGACATTCTGCATCCCAGGTTATGTTAAACTTATTTTTTATAAAACCTTCGCATATTTCTTTAACCCTTCTGCAATCTACAAAAAAATTATCATCTATTATCCGAAGATGAGTTAATCCATATTTTTTTATGAAACTCCTAACTTCTTCTATAACTTTTCTTGCGCTTTTCTTCCGGTAAATGTTGTTGTTTGTTACGGTATTTATGCAAAAAGTGCATCTGTGAGGACAGCCTCTGCTCGATTGATAGGGCAACCAAACATTTTTCGCCCTGCTGAAGTAATCAGTCAATTTCGTACTGGAATAATCCGAAACATTTACTAAATCATATTTTATAAGGGGCAGTGTTTCTATATCTAGGCAACCTGTTGATTTATTTATAAATATTTTCCCATCTTTCTTATAAATAATTCCCGGTACGTCTTCAAGCCGATTCTTTCCTTCAAGGCTTCGGACAAGCCTAAGCATGGAGTAATCTCCCTCGTTTGTTATCACAAAATCAACATTTCCGTCCTGGCAAGTTTGCACGGGAAAAAGAGTTGCGTGCCATCCTCCCCAAATAATGGGGACTTTAAAATTTTTCTTTATTATGTCTGTTATCTCAAGAGCGCTTTTAATCTCTGAAGTATAGCTTGTTATCCCGACCGCCAAGACGCCTTTGCATTTCTTTAGCAATAGTTCTTTATAGTTTCTTTGAGCCGCAGCATTTATTATCTCTACGTCATATCCGTTCTCGTATAGCACGGTCCCGATTGTCAGAAGCCCAAGGGGAGGATAGGCGCTATATCCATAGATATTTTTCGGCTTGATCAAGACAATTCTCTTTTTTATTTTTAACTTAGACTCCATAATTTTATCAGTTTGCGTGTCTGTTGTCCAGATAATTAAATCTTCATCTTTTATAGAAATTAATCACTTTTTTTACGGTTTTAATCACGCATGCTATGTCTTTATTTGACATTTTCGGGAAAAGAGGCAAGGTAATCGCCTCTGAATAGTATTTTTCAGCAATTGGGAAATCACCGACCCCATAGAGCATATCTGATCCTTTTTGGCAAAACGGATGCAAGTTCAAAGGCATATAGTGAACTTGAACCCCCAAACCTTCTTCTCTTAAGGATTCAAATATCTTTTTTCTGCCTGCTTTTAATTTATCGAGCTGTAATCTGATAATATAAATATGCCAAGCCGACTTTAAATAACTTTTTTCAATAGGTATTCTAATTTCTTTCATATTCCCGAAGGCGCGATTGTATCTTGAGATGATTTCTCTTCTTCTTTTTATAAATTTATCCGCTTTTTTTAATTGGCTGATTCCCAGGGCGCACTGGAAATCTGTAATCCTTAAATTAAATCCGGGATTTTCTATTTCGTAGTACCATCCCCCCTTTTCGGGTTTTTTTATTATTCCGTGATTCCTAAAAATCTTGAGAGATTCGTAGAGCTTTTTATTATTAGTTAAAACCATGCCCCCTTCTCCGGTCGTGATTGTTTTTACCGGATGAAAGCTCAAAATAGTCATATCGGCAAAACTGCCTATCTTTTTACCTCTATATTCGGCGCCCAAAGCCTGAGCGGCGTCTTCGATTATTAAAAGCTTGTGCTTTTTGGCTATTTTCTGTATTTGGTTATAATCACAGGGAAGGCCAGCAAAATCAACTGGCGACAATATTTTTGTTTTTTTGGTAATTTTCTTTTCAATTTCCTTGGGATCAATATTTAAAGTATCTTCCTGAATATCGGCAAAAACCGGTTTTCCGCCAAGATGCCTGGCTGTGTAAACTGTGGCGGCAAAAGTTAAGGGAGTGGTAATAATTTCGTCTCCGGGAGAAATCCCTGCCGCGGCATAGGCCGCCCAAAGCGCCGCCGTCCCTGAAGAAACAGCTATCGCATACTTTGCCTCGCAGTATCTGGCCACCGCCCTTTCAAACTCTTTGACTGTTTTGCCTTGCGTTAGCCAATCGCTTTTTAATATTTTTACTACCTCTTTTATGTCTTGGCTGTCTATCCACTGATGGCCGTAAGGAATTAATTTTTTCATTTTTATTTTGTTTCTAAATTTTTTAAAATACCTTCTATTTCTTCTGTAGTAATCCATTTGTCATTATTACTACTGGTGTATTTGAATCCATCGGGAAGTGATTCGCCCTCTGAAATGCTAATTCTCCTTTGGAAAGGAGCCTCGGGTTCAATGATAAAATAATCTTCAAACTCTTTTGTGTGCCTCGCCTCTTCTTCGGTAATCAAAACTTCATCTAATTTTTCTCCGGGGCGTATGCCCAAAATCTTTCTGGTGGCTCCAGGGGCTACTATTTCGGCTAAATCTAAAATCTTCATACTGGGAATTCTGGGAACAAATATTTCACCCCCCTTCATCATTTCGATGCATTTGATAACAAAATGAGCGCCTTGCCCCAAAGTAATCCAGAATCTGGTCATTCTTTCATCGGTGATTGTGATTTCTCCGTTTTTCCTCTGCTCAAAAAATAATGGCACAACGCTTCCCGAGCTTCCAATAACATTTCCATAACGGGCGCAGGAAAACATAGTTTTCCTTTCGCCACTATAAAAATTCCCATGGGTAAATATTTTTTCAGCCACCATTTTAGTTGCTCCGTATAAATTAATGGGATAAACTGCTTTGTCCGTACTAATTGCTATTACTCTTTCGATTGAATTATCAATGGCAGCATCAACAACGTTTATTGCGCCCTCAATATTAGTTCTGACTGCTTCCATGGGATTGTATTCGCATATGGGAACATGCTTCAAAGCGGCGGCATGAACTACAATATCAACTCCGTTCATTGCCCTGCTAAGTCTATTTTTATCCCTGACATCGCCGACTAAAAATCTAAGGCGTTTATCATTAAATTTCCTTTCCATCTCTACTTCTGCCAATTCCCTATTATCATAAATGCGCACCGTTCTCGGATTATGCTCTTTTAAAGTAATCTCAGTAAATTTTTGGCCGAAAGATCCCGCTCCCCCGGTAATTAAAATTGTTTTATTGTCAAAATTCATAATATTGGTTTATTAATTATTTTTTTAAACATTTAAGACCTTTCTATATATTTTTTCTAATTTTTCTGAATCTATTTTGGGACGTTCTAACTTATCTATTTTCCCTATTTCTTCTAAATCTGATATGTGGTAAAGGAATCTGGATTTTAGATTATTTTGATTAAAATAACTATTAAATCTCTCCGTTCCTGCTTGATTGCAAAGATATCTATAAAAACTATATGAAGATATGCCAAAAAAAGATCCCGACATCAGTGAACTAGAAGAAAACGCATAAATTGCTTTTATTCTTGTCCGGTATTTGTCGATTAATATCTGAGTATTAACTGAATCATCAAATAAATTATATTTTTTAGTATCAATCCCCGGCATAATTTGCCCCTTGTCAACGGGATGAGGTTTATAATATAACTCACAATCTAAGTATTTGTCGCCTATGGCATCAAAAAGAACGGTCAATTTTTTAACATATATTTTATAATCAGGAAGGTACTCAGAAAGATCGTTAAAAACACTCTTTTTACCCAATACAATGATCATATCTTTTTTTGCAGCCGATGAACCCTCAGAGCCCTCAACCGAAACTGGATAGGGTAAAATATTTTTTCCTTTATGCTCAAGATTATTTTCTTCACTAAGAATCGGACTTCCTATTTTGAAAACAATTCCTGGGATTTTATCAACATAAATATAGTTTAGAAATTTTCCGCCCAACGTACTGATCGCTTTAATTTTATAATGCCCGAAGGGGAAAGAATATAAATTACATAAAAAAGTTTTCAGCTTGTCTGTTTTAACATAAGAAAGTTCCGGATCCGTCATCCTGAATTTAATAATGTTCTTAATATTTTTTTGTTTACTTAAATTGTAAAGAAAAATATTGATCGGCAGATAGGCTGAATCATCTAAAAACAAGTCTATTTTTTCAAAATTTAATAATAAATTAGAAATCGCCATTTTTAATTTTTTTTGAAATATTAATATTTTCCAAAATCCCTTTAAAAAATTTTTTTGGTAATCTATAAAGTGGAATTCTCTAATCTCATCAAAATATTTCCCATAATATCCGAAATTAAACCCTCTAAAATAAGGGTGATTTACCTTAAATAATATAATTTTGGTGTCTTTATCGTATTTCCTTATTATTTGAATAAGATTTTTATACAACAATAAACTACCGGGATGATGACATATAAAAAGTTTTACTTTCATAATAAAATTATGAAATTTTAGCGATTATCCGGACAGTATTGTAATTTCTTATTGATCTTAAATCCTCTGAGATTATTACTGAATAACCTAACTTTGCCAGAATATTTTCTAAAATCTTTTTAGAAAAAATAATAAGATGGGGAGACATAAATTGATCGTGAGATTTGGGAGCGCGTCCTATTTCTCTAGCTGAAGGAACTTCAATATACAATAAACCGTCTTTTTTAAAATATCTTTTGATCAACAACAGCATCTCCTTGAAGTCTTCTATGTGTTCTAATACATGATTTAAAGTAATCAAATCAAACTTCCTATTGAATGTATTTTTCTTTAAATATCCATAAATAATTCTGATACCCTTTTCTTTGGCAATATCGGCAAACCCCTCGGTCGGTTCAATCCCAAAAACTTCCCAGCCGAAATAATAATTCTTGAAAGTATATAAGAATGCTCCAGCTCCGCAACCGATATCCAGAAGACTGCCTTTCTTTCTTAAAAATTTCTTCAAAAATAAACATTTTTGATAGTTTTCGCTCTGTCTTTTGGGTAAAGAAATAATTCTATAAAAATAATCTGATTTATTTTCTTTTTTAAATTTTTCATCTCTATAGTGTTTATATAATAATTTTTTCTCTTTCTCATTTAAAGCCGAATTTCTGTATATTAAGCCGCATTCCTTACATTCAAGATAAAGCTTTTTTATCTTTTTGTAATCTATCTTCAAGCAATCCAAATATATATCTTTTTCTTTTGAAACATCGAGGACAATTTTAGATTTTTGGCTCTGACAATTCGGGCAGTTGATTTCTTTCATATGCTTTAAATTTACAATGGCTCTGCCACATCTTCTTTATTTATAATTCTTCTGCAAATTTTTATTATATTACTATTGTCGCCCAATAATTTCTCATTATTTTTTACAATCTTCCAGTCAATTTCTGCAAATTTATCTTTCTTATAAAAAGGAATTTTTATCATTGTCTTAAAAAGGTAAAAATAAGCGTATTTTTTAATCAATTTAATGTTATTTTTAGCAAAGGAAATTAATTTTTGTGGATCTTCAAGCAATCCTAAATATTCCTCCAATGTTTTAATATTATAAACCACACCGGCTTCTCTGTAATGGACATCTGCTACAACCAAAACAGGAATACCCGTCACTGCCAATTCTAGCCCACAGGTTCCGTTAAAAACAATGCCAATTGTATTGTGGTCGACCAAATCATGTGTTCTTAGGGGAACATCCGGTTTAAGTACGATTATATTTTCCGGTAAAGGGCCGTGTTTTTCAATGATATAGTCGGCGATATCCTTGCTGCATCTTTCAAAAACGCGCTCCGTCGGAGGGGGCTTTATGATAAATTGGTAGTCTTTATTTGTTTTAAAGAACTCGATTGTCGCATCAAGCCAAGAAAAAATATTGTTAAAAATTTTAGATTTCGGCCCCTCCACCAGACCATCCCAAGCCAAATTAGGATATATTACATACCGCCTAGTATATTTCTTTTTTGACAAAAATTCTAAAAGAACTTGTTTTTTAATTTTATTATCAAAATGTTTTTCATAAATCTTCTGATCGCCCATATCTCCTTTAAACCGCTTTGTAAAATAATCATCGACCATTGTCTCCTCTTCCTTTCTCAGGGGAAGACGCCTAAAATCAGACCAAATTTTTTCTGAAACCAATCTGTGTTGTTCACTATTCCGATTAAAGATAAAATAACCGATTCGTAACAACATTTCGGTATAAATAATAGTCTCGATACCCTTAGAGCGGAAATAATGTAAAAACGTTCCCCAGGTGCTATAAATTCCGTGGAGCATAAAAATAACATCTGGCTTTTCTTTGGCGACAAGACCTTCAGCTATCTTTGTAGAAATCATCGCATAAACAAGTTTCTTCCTTAAAAAATCAATATGAGCAGGATTACTCAAATCTAATTTTCCGAAAAGAAAATGCCTGATAGCTGAAGCGCGCGCATGCCTGCCGACGTCAACCCCAAGATATTTGTAATTTAATAAATCTTTTTCATCAAGCTTCTTTGCTTTTTCTTTTATCTCTTTAATGTCCGATTCTGATATGTATTGGCAGTAAGAAATACAGTCAAGATTTAAGGCATCCTTTACCAACCCTCCCAATTTTTTACAAACAAAACATTGGGGTCTTTGACTTCGGAAAACTGTATCAGCATCACAAGAATCTAAAAGCCCGTCACAATAGAGCATGCGGACTTGGCAGCCTAGCTTTTCAAAAGCGTGCCCAAAAATCGCATCAAAATAAACTAAATTTGTTGTGGGAATTGTTCTTACCCCTAAAATAATAGCTTTAAAACTTCTTTTTACTGGATTATGTTTTATCTTTCTAAAAATGAATTTTGCTCGAAAGATCCAAAAAATACCCCAAATAAAAAGAAGGGATTTTTCCAATGTCTCGTGCCTGTGTACGAAATTTTTTAATTTTTTTATTATTTTAAAAATTTTTGACTGAAGGTGGGACATAAATCTTTTTTTACTATTTAGTGTTGTATTTTTTAAGGAGTTTCTGCAATTTAAGATCCAATCTCGGAATATTCATTTCACAGTGAGCACAAGCCGGAATCCGATTAAAATTTCCTTCAGAATGAAACTTCCTTACTTTGTTTAATTTTTCACTGTGCCAGATATTATAAATACTTGTTTTTTTAACATTACCTATGGGGTGCTTTCCATACCAATCTTTGCAACACACCCTCACTTCTCCGTCCCAACAAATCATTAATCTCTGCCAGATTTGAGTGCAAGGAAAATGTATTTTAGTTTTAGTCTCTTCGCTTCCTAAAAGATTAACCTCAAGATTTATGGCAACTCGATTACAAATAGGAAGCCACATCCGAATAAAATCTTCCACTTCTTTTTCATTGATTGACATTTTTACCATTTGAACTCTGGTCAAGGGACGTTTTAATCCTTTTTCATTACGAAGACTAACTAAATTTTTAATGTTGTTTATTACTCGTTCATAATTAGAACCCTTTCTAATTTTCTCGTAAGTTTTTTTGGTTGCCCCATCAAAAGAAAAAATTATTCTATCCAAGCCGGCATCAATTAATTCCTCTGCCTTCTTCTCGCTAAGTAAAAATCCATTGGTATTAAATTGAACCTCTAAGATTCCTTTATCTTTGGCGTATTTGATCATCTTGGCAATATCGGGATGAAGCAAGGGCTCTCCCCGGTAGTTAAACTTAACCGAGGGAAGATGATATTTTGCGGCTTCGTCAATAATTTTAGTAAAAAGATTCCAGTTTATGTAGCCGATTTTTTCTTTCATCCAATTCCGGCCGCACATTGGACATTTTAAATTGCAAGCATTGGTTGATTCAATATCTAAATGAAGCGGGAAATCAGCGACAATTTTCTTTTCGGGAAATTCTCGCCATTTTTTACGATAAGCAAAATATTCTGGACCGAAAGACTTCTCTCCGTCCTTAATTTTATCTGTTCCTAAAAACTCGAAATAACCAGAATTAATAATAGTATTGTTTTGTTTTTTTATTTTTTTCATAATTTTATCTAATAAAATTTCTATACCAAAGCTCTAGTGAAAAAAATTTCCAAATAAAAAATGAATTTCCCAAGTCTTTTTGCTGAAGATAATTGTTGTATTCTGCTTTTAGTTTTTTAGCATCAACATACCCTTCTTTTTGCAAAACCGAATCATCAATCATTTTGATTATTTCTTTTTTAAGATCATGCCTTATCCATTCCCTTTGCGGAGTTGCTACATAGAGTTTCGGAATTTTCATCAAAGATTGCTCGATATATCTTTCGCCAATCTTTTTGAATGCATATTTGCCTACTCCATTTCTTAAAAGACATTCTTCCGGCAAAGAAAACGCAAGATCAATTAATTCATGGTCTAAAAAAGGGACTCTTGTTTCCACCGACCATGACATTGAGGCTTTATCTTGAAAACGTAGCAATTTTGGAATTTTGAAATAAATAAGATCGTTATAGATTGCATTCCTCAGGGAGCTTTCGAATTTTTTTTCTGGTTTTATGTTTCTTTTCTTGAATTTTTTAGCAAAACCAGAAGCTAAATAGTCAGCTGCCAAGGATGTTCCATCGGGAGCTTTCATCGCTCCGAAGATTGTATTCTTTTGAAGAAATTTATCAAAATCAGCGTCTGGAAATTTAATATTGTCTTGGTTTATTAAATTGAAAGCTTTTATTTCTTCTTGTAGCTCTTTAAGGCGTTTTCTCTTCCAGAGATTCAGAAACCTGTGATAATAATAATATTTATATCCCCCGAAGGCCTCATCACCTCCTTGTCCGTCAAGCAATACTTTTATTCCTCTTTCGTGGACGTGCTGGCAATTCAGCCAATAAGCATAAATCCCCAATCCGCTGATCGGTTCCTCTATTATATAAATCAATTCCGAATAATTTTTAAAGAAATCGTCAGGCGTTATGGGAGTCGAATAAAAATCGCATCTTTTATCTTTTAAATTTAGTTTAACCAATCTTTCTTTTTCGTCATAAATAGTATTTACAAAACTAAAATTAAAGCATTTAATTCTTTTGGAGGAACCGAGTAAATCAGTGGCTATCGCTCTCACCATATTTGAATCCAAGCCTGAACTCAAACTTAATCCCACCTCCACGTCGCTCCTTAAATGATAAGCGATTGTTTCTCTTAATTTTTTATCTAATTTATTTAAAATTTCTTTTTTGTTTTCCTTAAGAATTCCTATTTCTTCTTCTTTTTTATCCCAATATCTTTTCATTTTTAACTTTCCGTCTTTAAATAAAAGATAGTGAGCGGGCCTCAGTTGGTAGATATTTTTGAAAAAAGTATTTTCATCATGGTCTTGGAATCCAAACGATAAAAAATCATAAATAGCCTGGTCGTTTGGCTTGGCTTTTACGCCACTCGCCAAAATAGGTTTTATTTCCGAAGAAAAAATAAAAGTGTTTTTATCGCAATAATAATATATCTGTTTAATGCTAAAACGATCTGTTGCGCAAAAAAGCTTTTTTTGTTTTTTATCCCAAAGCCCGAAAGCAAACATCCCCCGAAATTTATTCAGACAATTTTCACCCCATTTTTGATAAGCAGCTATTATAACCTCCGTATCGGTATTAGTCCTAAAAATATAATCTCTTTTTAATTCATCTTTCAGTTCAAGGTAATTGTATATTTCTCCGTTAAAGACTAGATATATATTCTCATCGCGACTTACCATCGGCTGGTGGCCAGTCGGACTCAAATCAATAATAGACAGCCTTGTATTCAGCATCATGCCTTGGGGAAAAGTAATTATGCCCCTGTCGTCAGGACCTCTGTGACGCAAAAGTTCAAAGGCGATCCGGCCGATTTCTTTGGTTTTTTTACTATTTATTGTTCCAAAAATTCCACACATAATTTTTTATTATTTTTCAACAAAATACCGAAGTTCCCCGTCGCCCCATATGATTTTCGAATCCTGATGATTAAGCGCGACAACACTATCAAGGTCGGTAGGTCGACCGCTTATAATTTTTTCTATTGCTGAAAATCCTATTTTTTTAAGATAACTTTCCAGATATTTTCTAGTGGTATGTCGTTCTAAGGGAACATACCAATTATCGGTGAATAAAAAACGTGATTTAGGTAATCCTATTATGTCTAAAACTGCCATTGTATATTCTTGAGGAATTTTTTTCATTATTTTAGGCGCCATTTTTCTTGTCTGCCAAAAAATCCCTCCATCGCCATATAAATATAAATAGGCGCGGGATTTTGGTTTCAATACTCGATAAAATTCCCTCATCCCTTTTTTCATATCAAGAGTATGATGCAAGACGCCATTGCAAAAAATAAAATCGAAAAAATTATCTTCAAAGGGAATATCTAAAACATCCGCAACTTTGAATTCTATATTTGAAATTCCTGCCTTATTTACGATCTTTTTACATCTTTTAATCGACTCTCTGTCTAAATCAATCCCGTAAACTTTTTTAGCTCCGGTCAACAAAGTAAGAGCAATTGTATATCTCCCACTCCCGCATCCGAGATCTAAGATCGTTTTGCCTTTAAGTTTCGGGAAATTAAATTTACTGTTTTTGAACCTATCAATGATTATTCTTTTTGCTTCTTCCAAATAATTTGCTGTGCTGAATTTTTTCCAGAGCATATCATAAACTTTTTGAGTTTTTCCTTTTGTTTTACTTTTATAATTATCAAGCTTTTCCGACACAAAATTATCCAAACTGGTAATTTTAGGAAAATAGGATTTAATATAATCTGTCTTTTTTAAAATTTCAATGTTCTTTTCTAAGACAGACTTTATTCTACTTGTATTTGATATTTTTTTGTCAAACGGAAGATAAGGATCTTGGGGATAAAGATTCCTGTAATACTCGTGCATCAGCACGACGACCAGCCAGGGCTTTGAATGAATTTCGTTTTTTGCCAAAGCCAAAAACTTTTCAAGCCTCTCTTCTAAATCTGCTAAAATTTTTAGGTCTCGCTTCATATTATTTTCTGACAATATCATAAATTTCTTTTGCCCTTGCCACTGTCTTGTGAAAAGTTTGGAAATTAATCGTTTGGGCTGCATCAGCTCCCATGGCATTTTCTGGATCATAATGAGTTTCCAATAAAATTCCGGCGGCGCCGGCCCCGATTCCGGCATAAGTCATAGCGGGCACTATATCCCTTCTGCCTGTTCCGTGACAGGCATCAATAATAATCGGCACGTTGCAAATAGCTTTAATTGAGGGAATGGAAGATATGGCCAAAGTATATCTCGTATGGTTGTCAAAACCGACAATGCCCCTTTCAATAAGATAAATATTTTTCTTTCCTCTTTTGACTAAATATTCTAAAGAACCAAGCCATTCGTCTAACTTTTCCCAAGCGCCTCTTTTTAAAAATACCGGTTTTTCCTGCTTTGATAATTCATCCAGTAAAACATAATTTTGAGCCGCCCTCATCCCTACCTGAAAAGCTCCAAGATAAGGTTCAATTTTATCGATATCCCTTAAATCCAAAACATCGACAGCATTTGTTTTCCCGAATTCTTTTGCTTTTTGATTGTAATACTTTAATAAATCCCAGTTCCAGCCAATTTCTTTTGGCGGATATGTGCCGGCCCTGAAAACTCCTCCCCTGAAATAAGTCACCTCTTTTGAAATTTCCGGAACAATTTTATCAATTTGCTCAGGAGACTCAATAGCGCAAGGACCGCCAATTACCACCATTTCCGATGGTTGTTCAAAATTAGTTTTTAAAACATTAGGGATATTAAAATTTGGCCCCCACTGCCTGCGCAACGCGAATTGATTTGTGTTTTCTTGCATATATTTAAATTATTTAATTATTATTTAAGTTAATTTATTAATCTTATTCCTGTTTTTAATAATCTGCTCGGCCAACCAAAATTTAAATTTATTATCAATGTCTATCGCCTCCTCATCGGCCAAAGCGATGTGCCCAATTTTTTTCCCAAACAAATTTTTATCTGTTATAAATTTTCTTTTGGTCACTACCAAGGAACCAATTTCTTCAAAAAGCAAATCTTTTTCTTGGCGTAGCAATCTTTTTTCAAAAATCGGCTCCAAGCCATACCTTCCGTGTTTATGATGAAATCTTTTATCTTCTTGAACCGAAATTATACTGTCAGCATCATAAATCATCAGGGTATCGATCGCCGCTTTTACGTGCTCAGAAGTAATGAGGGGGGAGGTTATAAAAAGAATTACCACGATATCCGGAATAAATTTATTTTTTTTCTTCACTTGATTAAGAACATATTTTATAGTGGGTTCAATGCCTATTCTGGAAGTGGCAAGTTCTTCCGGCCTTATCATGGTTTCGATATTATGCTTTTTTGCTTCTTTTGCTAAGTCTTTATCTTCCGTAACAAAAATTGCTTTTTTAATCAAAGAAATCCCCTTTATCGCCCTTATTGGATAATAAATCAAAGGTTTGCCGGCAATTTTTCTTATAGGAAAATCAGAGTATATTGGAAATTTAGCCCTGGTGGGTATTATTGCCAGAATTTTGGGCTTTGTTTTTTTATATTTCTTTTCGATAAATTTTTCTTTTATATATCTTCTCGTCTGTAATATCTTTTTTGCATTATTTGAAATATTACCTCCGTGTCTTCTGTAATAAAACAATGGAAGATTTACATTATACGGCTCAAATTTTTTAAGGAATTTTATCCATATGTCATATTTGTCCTGCATTCTGATATCGTCACGATATCCCCCGATAGATTTATAACAGGATTTTCTCATTAATGTGCAGGCACCGTTGGCCGGCAAATCCATTAATTTAATTTCCTCTCCGATTTTGTTTTTCCTGAAATAATCGATTATATTCCCCTTCTCGTCGATTTCGAAGTAATCGGGATAAACCATTCCAAATTCCGGATGATTGTCCAAGATGTTGGCCATAACAAATAAGGCATTCTCATCGAGATAGTCGTCGGCGTCTAATCTCATAATATATTCTCCATTGGCTTTCTCTATGGCTCTTATCGCCGATCTCACAAAACCAATATTTTTTTCATTTCTGAATATTTTAATTTTCGGATTATTTTTATAATCATCGAGAATGTCACAAGTATTATCACTGCTGGCATCGTCAATAATTATCAATTCAAAATCTTGATAGGTCTGCTTAAGAATACTATTGATGGCAGTCTTTAAGTATCTTGCACAATTGTAAGTTGGCGTATAAACGCTTATTTTAGGCATATTGCTTTTTCTTTAATTTAATATTGATTTCTTTTTTCATTCTAGCAAAATCTTTGTGGGCGACTTTGGCGTTGATTTCCAAGAGCTTGGGATTTTTGTCTAAAAATTCCACAATTTCAGGCCATAAAAATGGTTTTTCCCCTTTTTTGTAAAGCTTCTTAAAAATTATTTTCAGGAGCTTATAATCGTTCGGCTCGTCTATCGTCAGCCGGTAACGCAGCCGGGAATATTTTTCAGGAACCGGCATTGTCGCAATCTTGAAAAATTCGGGATTTTTAGTGAAGTACCACGTCATATATTCACTATTTTCAGGCCTTTCTGCAAGTTTACGTGTCTTTTTAAGAGCCGCGACCGACATCACTTCGCATTTTACTCCCGAAGGCAATCCTTCGGTTCTGGTATAATCTGCTTTGTTTTTAATGTGGTATTTAATCATTTTATCCAGATAAACAGGATCTACTAAAATATTATCACCCGTCACCCTAACGACTATTTCGGCTTTTTCTTCATCGGCCGCTCCGATAAACCTGGCTAAAACATCTTCTTTGCTGCCTCTGAAACATTTAACTCCATTTTTCTTGGCGATTTTAACCAAAATATCGTCTTCTCTGTTTTTAGTTGTGCAAATCACAATCGCCTTGGGAATTTTAGCTAATTTTAACCTGTCCAATAAATGTTCTATTGCCGATTTACTTTCAATTTTAACCACGGCTTTCTTCGGCAAGCGAGCGGACTTCATTCTGACGGCGATAAGAATTACGACTTTATTTTTTGAATTTATTTCTACCATGATTATTTTGAAGAATTAATTTTCTCCACTAATTTCTGGAGCTCTGAATCAAATCTCGGCGTATTGACTTCGCAACGAGCGCAAAGCGATATCTTATTAAATCTGCCTTCTAAATGAAGCTTTCTGATTTCATTTAATTTTTTACCATGCCAGATTTTATAAAGGCTATTCTTCTTGGCGTTTCCTAAAATAATTTCTCCGTACCAATCTCCGCAACACATTCTGACCTCGCCATCCCAACAAACCATCAATCTCTGCCAGATTTGAGGGCAGGAAAAGTGTTTTAATTTCTTTTTTCTTCCTAAAAGATTTCTTTCAGTACTTACAGAAACTCTATTCGCGACCGGAAGCCACATATTTATAAAAGATTCGACCTCTTTTTTGTTAATTCTCATTTTTACCATCTGGACTCTTATTAAGGGCCTTTTTAATCCTTTTTTATTCCTAATCTCGGCTAATTTCTTTATATTTTTTATAACTATATTGTAATTAGAACCTCTTCTGATTTTTTCATAGATTTTTTTATCGGCGGCATCAAAGGAAAAAATAATTCTATCTATACCTGCCTCTATAAGTTCTTTAGCTTTTTTTTCGTTCAATAAAAGCCCGTTGGTGTTAAATTGCACCTCTAAAATCCCTTTCTTTTTGGCATATTTTACCATTTCCGAAATCTTAGGATGCAGCAATGGTTCTCCGCGATAATTAAGTTTTATTGAGGGAAGATGATATTTTGCCGCTTCGTCAACAATTTTTACAAATAAATTCCAATCGATGAAGCCTAATTTTTCTTTCATAAAATTTCGGCCGCACATTGGGCATCTTAAATTGCAGCTGTTGGTTGATTCGATATCAAGGTGAAGAGGAAACTCGCCCACTATTCCTTTTTGAGGGTGTTCTTTCCACTTCTCCCGATAGGCAAGGTAATCCTTACCAAATGATTTTTCACCGTCATCAAATTTATCTGTCCCTAAAAATTGATAATGCCCGGAATTGACGATTGTTTTTTGATCTCTTGGCATATTTTTAAATTTTGAGGTAATCTTTATACCAATCTATTGTTTTTTTAACGCCTCCGGCGATTCCGGTTTTCGGACGATAATTCAATTTTTTCTTCGCGCTGGAAATATCTGACCAAACCTTACCGATGTCTCCAGGCTGCATCGGCAACATTTTTTTTGACGCCTTTTTTCCCATCTCTTTTTCAATTAAAGTTATGAATTTGGTAAGTTGGACAGCTTTGCCTCTTCCTAAATTGAATATTCCCCAAGGATAATTTTTTTTGACGGCGACCACTATCCCGTTTACTATGTCGTCTATATAAGTGAAGTCTCTCTGCATTTTTCCGAAGTTGTAAACCTCGATTGGTTTATCGTTATGAATCAGGGTTGCAAATTTGCACAAAGCCAAATCTGGCCGCCAAAAAGGGCCGTAAACGCTGAAAAAACGAAGAACTGTCGCAGAAATTTTGTACAAATGATGATAACTAAAAACAAGGGCTTCTCCCGCTTTTTTTGTTGCCGCATAAACAGAAATAGGTTTGTCTATCGGATCGCTCTCTTTAAAAGGTATTTTTTTGCTAGCGCCGTAAACAGAAGAGCTGGAAGCGAAAATAAATCCTTTTATTCTAAATTCTCTAGCCAGTTCCAATAGATTTAAAGTTCCTCTTACGTTTGACTCTTCGTAAATAAAAGGATCAATAAGCGAATATCTCACGCCGGCCTGGGCGGCTAAATGACAAATTTTGTCTATTTTATTTTCCAAAAAAATTTTTCTTAAAGCTCTTGCATTCTTTATGTCCTCTCTGTAGAGTTTGAAGTTGTAGCCTTTTAATAATTCTGAAATCCTTCTTTCTTTGAGTGAAGGATCGTAATACGAATTGAAATTATCGACTATGACAATTTGATATCCCAAATCCATCAGCTTTTTTGAAAGATGAGATCCTATAAAGCCCGCACCTCCTGTAACCAAAATTGTTTCCTTACCTTGATTCATATAAATTAAACGTCTTTAATCCTAAGCGTCTTAAGATTTTTTCCAAAAAATAAAGCGCAATAAAATAAACTGTGGTTCCGATTATTATGGAAAAAAAAATGTTAAGATTATAAATTTGAGGACGGGATATCGTAAAAGACATTACGGCGGTTGAAAAACTAATGATAATAAAACTAAAAAATAACCTTAAATTCAATAACTGAAGCGAAGTAAATTTTAAAATAAAGGAAAAAAGTAAAAATAACATTAAAAAATAAGTAATCACGGTGGCTACTGCCGCGCCGTATAAGCTATATCTCGGGATTAAGATTAAATTCAAAACAATATTAGTCAATGCTCCCATGAGCGTAATCCAAAAAACTTTTTTTTGCTGATTTGAAGCGACTAAAATTTGAGTAAACGGTTTTGAGAAGAAAATAATACCGGCCATAATCATTAAAATCTGGAACGCTAAAACTGAGGGGTAAAAATTCTTGCCGTAAAGAAAATCAATAATCCTGGGGGCAAGCAGTATGCCGCCAGCTACAAGAGGAATTGCCAATGAAATTATTATTTCCATATAATAATCCCAAACGGTTTGAAATTTTTCTTTTGATTCTTCAAAAAATTTGCTCAAAACCGGAAAAAAACTTGTAGCGATTATGCCCATCGGCATCGTGGTAAAAAGAGCCATTTTGTAAGCAGCGCTATACCAACCGTTCTCTGTAATTTTACCCAAATATCCCAGCATTACCGAATCGATAGAAATGTAAATTATAGAAAATAAACTGATTAAACCAAGAGGCCAAGACATTGCTAAATATTTTTTCCAAACAGATACGTTCCAAGAAATTCTGAGACGAAAAACTTTAAAATGAAGAAGAGTTAAAGCAAGAATCAAGCTAAATACCACGGACAACAAATAGCTATAACTTAAATTTAAAATTGACGGGAAATTAAAAATCACGAAAAATCCAACGGCGGTTACCGTGGCTGCCTCTAAAATTATACTCCAAGATTCATATTCCATTTTCTGCCGAGCTCCAAAAAAAGCATAAATTATCAAAGAAAAATTACTTATTTGACTAAAAACAGCCAAAACCCATATAACCTTTCTAATAATTGGATCCGGAGTAATAAAAAAAGAGCCTATAAGAATCAAGGCGGTAGCACCCAAACCCAACAGAATCCTTAAAGATATAATTGAAGAAAAATCTTTTTCCTTTTCCTCTCCGCGAGAAAATTCGCGCGTCACTATGCTAGAAAGACCGAAATTATTAAATATAAAAAACAACGAAATAAAAGATAGGGCAAAAGCAAATTTTCCAAACTCGGTTGCCCCTAAAATTCTGGTAACGTATATTATTAAGATAAATTTAGAAAAATCCCCAATTGCGGACGCTAAAGCAACCCAAAAAGTATTTTTAAAAATCGTTTGCTTGGTCGTTTTATTATCAAGCAAAAGAGCTCGAAGATTGGTGAAACTATTTATTCTCATATCTATTTCGTAATTTACTTTTCTGCTTCAAAAACTGAACAAAACATCTCACCAAATATTCCTTTTCTATTTTCCTGACGCCCTGGTGATTGCCAAAAAAGAAAGCTTTCTTCATAATGATTTCGGAATTATCCAGTCTGCTAGCTATCCGATAATTAAATAGTTTCATGGCTGGTTGCTCAGCCAAGTTACCAGCCATAATCGGCCGAGTTTCGATACCTTTGCTTTCTAAAAAATCGGTTAGCTCTTTTCGATTAAATCCCGCTCTTTCTTTAATAATAATTGGGTAACCAAACCAAACCCTTCTTTCGCCTTTTTTTTCTTTTTTTTGGGGCGACATCAGATAATCTGAATATTCTGAAAGTTTATCGGACCAAAAATCAGCATTTTTTCTCCTAATTTTTATAATATTTTCCAGCTTTCCGATCTGATGAATCCCAAAAGCTCCCTGCAGGGCGGTTGGCCTGAGATTGTAGCCAATGTTTACGAACAGATAGTTTTTGTGTATTTTTTTATATTTTTTGGCGATTTTTCCTTTATCTTTTAATTCCCTAATCCAGCCGTGTGCCCTAAGCATTTTTGCCAATTCAGCATATTCATCATTATTAGTCACCACCATGCCTCCTTCTATTGTGCTGATATGATGGGAAAAGAAAAACGAAAAAGTGCTCATATCACCAAAAGTTCCAACCTTTTTTCCATAATGTTGTGCTCCATGGGCTTCGCAAGCGTCTTCTATGACGAATAAATCGTGTTTTTTGGCAATTTTCATAATAGTTGTCATGTCGGCTGGATTTCCCAGAAGGTGAACAGGCATTATGGCTTTTGTTTTTTTAGTAATTGCCTTTTCAATTAATTCGGGATTTATACTAAAATCATTTAAATTTACATCTACTAAAACGGGCTTTGCCCCGACGTTAATAATCGGAAAAACGGTAGTTGACCAGGTTACGGCCGGAGTTATTATTTCATCACCCGGCTTTATCCGGTTTTTAACAGTCGGGTTGCTTAAAACAGACAAAGCTATGAGGTTTGCACTAGATCCTGAATTCACCATTACGGCATGCTTTGCTCCTAGATATTTTGCGAACATATCTTCAAACCTATAAACCTTTTCATTCATGGTAACGTAGGTTGAAAGCAAAGAGTCTATGGCTTCATTGACTTCCTGCCAGCCAAAAGTAGGGATATTCAAAGGAATTTTTATTTTTTTTGAAATAAAATTTTCCCCGGGTAAAGAAAAATATTTTTTGACCAGATTATTTATTTCTTTTTGGATTTTAACTTTAATGTCTGCCATATTAATTTCTTATGATTTTAATTATTGCTTTTAATTTGCCGCTTTTGAATTTTTAACCAGCGGATGAGTTTACTTAGTGGTTTAAAATTCTTTTTCAGCCAGCGCCCGATTCCTGTTTCGATCTCATATAGAGCAACTCTGGCAGGCCCGGGCACATCTATAAAACAGCGCTGGCAATAAGGCTCTATGTCAATTTTGGATAGGTTTTGCCGCCAATTTTCATCAAAAAGGACGCTAATTTTATCAAGATCAATGTTCTGGCGCATGGCCTGGCCAAATATATTACAGCAAGTATATATCCTGTCTTGAACAATTTGTATTTCTTTATAGGGACATCTTTTATAAATATCGGTTTTGTTTAAATTATTTTCTTGATAAACATCCATTATCTCTTGATATTCTTTTTTTCTTATGGCCGCCAAATTGGGGATCTTCAGTTTTGCTAACTTCTCGAATATCTCATCATTTTTCCCAGGATAGTGACTCAATTCAATAATATTAAATACTTTTATCTGATTGATAAATTTCTCTAACCAAAAACCGTTTGTTGCCAAATAATAGTAATCGGCAGGAAATAGTCTCTTGAGATTGTCGCAAATCTTTTCGAATTGAGGATGAGATGTCGGCTCGCCCCCGCAAATCTTGACGGTGTGGAATTCAAACGGCTCCACAAGCTTGCTCATTCTCTTTAAATCATCCAAAGATATAATTTTTTTATTTTTCATTAAGGGAATTCCCTGAGAACATAGTCGGCAATCTAAATTGCAGAAATCGGTTATCATAATCTCCAATTTAAAAAATTCGGAGTTATTTAGTTTCATGGTTTTCCACATAACAATCAATGATTTTTTTCAGACCTTCTTTGAATGGCATGGCAGCTTTAAAGCCGAATTCTTTTTCAGCTTTAGAAACATCCAAACAACGTCTGGGCTGGCCGTCTGGTTTTGCGGCATCCCAACGAATCTCGCCTCCAAAATCCATTATTCTGCAAATTAATTCAGCCAATTCTTTAATGGGAATTTCTTTGCCTGTGCCCAAATTAACCGGCTCTGATTTGTTATATTTTTCAGTAGCCAGCAAGATGCCCTCTGCGGCGTCTTCGGCATACAGGAATTCTCTAGTTGCCTTGCCTGAACCCCAAACTTTGATATAATTTTTTCCTTGGCTTTTGGCCTCATAAACTTTTTTGATCAAAGCCGGAATAACGTGGGAAGATTGAGGGTCAAAATTATCACCCGGACCGTATAGATTTACCAATATAAGATAAACGGCATTAAATCCGTATTGGTTTCGATAAGCTTGGGCTTGAGCTAGAAGCGCTCTTTTGGCTATCCCGTAGGCGGCATTGGTTTCCTCGGGGTAGCCCGACCAAAGATCTTCTTCTTTAAAGGGTACCGGAGTAAATTTCGGATAGGCGCAAACTGATCCAATGGCAACGAACTTTTTTACATTTGCCTGCCTGGCGGCTTCCATTAATTGGATGCCTATGATGGCAGTGTCATAAAACATCTGCCCGGGATTCTTGCTGCTATATTCAATGCCTCCGACTTTAGCGGCCAAATGAATTACAATATCTTGATTTTCAACAACTTTCAGGCAGTTTTCCATTTTTCTTAAATCATAATTTTCAAATAAAGGTATGAAAATATTTTCTTTTGGCACTCCGCGCTCTGAAAGTTTTTTAATAATGAAATTTCCTAAAAAGCCTGCGCCGCCGGTAACTAAAATCTTTTTGTTTGTTAAATAATTTTTTGATAAAGAGTCCATAATTATAAGTTTTTTATAAATTTGTTTCTCCGTTTTTGTCAACAATATGAGGATATGGCATCGGAAACAGTAGTTTTCCGCCATGCCGCAAATAATCTACTTCGCGTTTTACGATTTCTTTTTTAAAATACCAGGGGAGCACCAACATATAACTGGGGTTTAGTTTTCTGGCGTCCTCTTCTGAAATAAGCCCTATATCGGTTCCCAAGGTTCTCAGTCCAACTTTTTCCGGGTTTCTCTCGCTTATATAAGGAAGCATTTCTTTTGTAATGCCGAATAGCTGCAACAATACGTTCCCTTTGGTCGAAGCTCCCAAACCGAGCACCAGGTTTCCTTTGTTTATCTCTTTGGTTATGACATTATTGACTTTATTCTTCAGATCTAAAATTTTTTTATAAAAATCTTTGTAAGTTGCTGCATCATAGAGGTTCATTCTTTCTTCCTCCATATAAAGTCTCTCCAGATTGACAGATGGTTTATAATTGTTTCCAGTATGGCTGATAAATACTCGGATACTCCCGCCGTTAACATTATTAGTCGAGGCGTCAAAAATGGAAAGGCTGTGACGCTTCATCAGATTTTTTAATGTATGAAGTGAATAATATTCCAGATGTTCATTACAGATATCATAGAAATTCATATTTTTCAGCATAAGCGGCAAATAACTGAGCTGAATGCACCATATCCCGTCCGGAGCCAGAATTGATTTAATATCAGAAACAAAACTGTTTGGGTCATCAAGATCATAAAACATTGCGCAACAGGTTATTGCTCTGACAGAGCCCTTTCTGATAGCATTCTCAACGGTCTTTTTAGAAAAATAGTCATTAATAAATTTTATTGACGGGTCGAGGCTGCTCAAATCAATATTTTTAGCGGGTTCCACCCCTATGCGATTCAAGGAAGACGGAAAATAGCCCAGCATTGTGCAGTCATTGGCGCCGATATCAATAACATAATCACCGTCATTCAATTTTACATGCTTTAAAACATCCTCTACAACCTCGTGTAAATCCTCGCACATAGTACTACTCACGGCAGTTCTGTAAAAATAATTCTTATATAAAAGATCCGGATTAACGGTTTCTTTTAATTGAAGAAGCCCGCAGCCGTCGAGGTTTCTTTTGCAGTCACAAAAGGTCAAGGTTAGAGGCACTTTAATCTTTGATAGTTCGTTTTTCTCATTGGTCCTTACAAAGGTTGGCGACAGATATTGAGGGGCAATATGAATAACTTCGATCAGGTCTTTGGAGCCGCAAATCCGGCATTTTTTTATGTTTTTATAATATTCCATGAAAGTAAGGGCAAACTTGAAATTAGCCTATTCGGCCAAAACACAAATTTCGCTTTGCTTGAAGGCCTAATTTTAAGAATTTTTGAAGATGAGGATGCCAGTTCCGATTGATTTTTTTAAACCATTTATAATCACTGCTTTGGGAATCTAGCCTTATTTTATCTTTCCTTTTTGCCAGAGTTAAAAAAACAATATTGATTGTATGAACGCTTTGTCCAAAAATTCCTTTTTTGAAAACAGTGGGGCCGACTCCTAAAATTCCCTTTAAAACAACGTTTAATCCGGTCTCTTCTTTTACCTTGCGAAAAACAGCCTTCCTGAGCGTTTCTCCTTTTTTTATCCGTCCTCCGACAATCCACCACTCACCCTTTGCCGGCTCATTTTTTCTTTTTAATAACAAGAGTTCCTTTTTATCATTTTTAATAACGACATCTACGCAACAAATCGGAATTACTTCTTGAATTTTTTTATATAGATTTTTGCTAATCATTTAATTTTTAATCAATCCCCCACCATTTATCGGGAAATTTTTCTTTTAAAATTTTATCTCCTTCTCCCGGCGCTTCCAACCCTGTCGCCCTAAAATCGGCATCGACCATTATTCGTACCAAATCTTTAAATTTAACCTTAGCCGCCCAGCCGATTTTTTCCTTGGCTTTTTGGGCACTGCCGATCAAAATTTCCACTTCGGCGGGCCTGAAATACCTGGGATCAATTTCGACGTATTTCTGCCAGTCGCCCAAGCCGCTATATAAAAAAGCTTCTTCCAAAAGTTCTCTGACGGAGTGAGCTTCGCCGGTGGCTATGACGAAATCATCGGATTTATCCTTTTGAAGCATAAGCCACATCGCCTCAACGTATTCGGGGGCAAAGCCCCAATCTCTTTTGGCGTCCAGATTGCCTAAATAAATTTTTTTATCAAGACCGGCTTTTATTCTGGCCGCTGCCCTGGTAATTTTCCTTGTGACAAAAGTTTCTCCCCGGCGCGGACTTTCGTGATTAAACAATATGCCGTTGACGGCAAAAATCCCGTAGGCCTCCCTGTACATTCTGGTAATGTAATATGAAAACGCTTTGGCGCAAGCGTACGGACTTCTTGGATAAAAGGGAGTGTTTTCATTCTGGGGGGGTTGAGAACTGCCAAACATTTCTGAGCTCGCCGCCATATAGAACTTTATGGGAAGCCCGGAATTCTTGATCGCTTCCAAAACCCGCAAAGTTCCCAGGGCATCGGTGTTGGCGGTATATTCGGGCATATCAAAGCTCACTCTGACATGAGACATGGCCGCCAGATGATAAACCTCATCGGGCTGAATTTGGTTAATCAGCCTTTCAAGGTTTCCCGTGTCTGTGATATCGCTGTAATGAGGGAAAAGGCGCGCCCCATGAATATGGGGATCCTGGAAAAGATGCTCTATTCTTTTATTAATAAAAACGCTGTCCCACCTGGTTGTACCATGGACTTCATAGCCTTTATGTAAAAGCAACTCCGCCAAATAAGAAGCGTCTTGTCCGCCGATTCCCGTGATAAAAGCTTTTTTCCTTTTTTCGTTATTCATATTATCTCCTAGATTTATTTTTGGGTTTATATTTTAAAATCAAATTCAAGGCTTCGCTTTTAAAATATTTTTTAAGAATCCCAGCATTAGATATCACGCAATGGCCGCCGATGCCGTTTTCTGGCGGATATAAAACTGGACGCAGAACGTTGGTTTTTCTTAATTTTTTGTATCCCTCGTTATAGGTCTGATTAAAATCAGAAGCTGCTTCTTCAAAATTTATCCCTAATTTATCGCAAATTTTCTTCATTTCTCCGTGCCAGGCGATGCAAAGTCCGTAATAGGCGGTATCCAGGAGTTTTCCAATTTCAGTGGTGGCGGCCGGCATAAAAACCTTTGTTTTAATGCCTAAATTTTCTAAATGCTTTTGGGCTAATTTTCCCGCCTCTTTATTATCGGTGCCGATATATTTTACAAAAGTTTTAATCCCCTCAAAAAGATGCGGGTGAACCCCTCTTACTGGACTATGAACCACCATTGTTTTTTGCTTGCCCTGAGCGAGCCGAAGGGTTGTCCCAGGCGCCACAGTGGAATGTATAATTGTCAAAGCCGGTTTTGCTTTTTTAATTTCATTTTTCACTATCTGCACGAATTTTTCGCTCCAAGGAATACAAACATGAAGAATTTTTACGTCCCTTAAGTCGTCATCTCTGTTTAAATCCTTAATTTTTATCCGTGGTGCATCGGCCGAATCATAAAATTCCGCCATGGCTTGGCCTATTTCACCAAAACCCAGTATGCCGACGGATTCATTTTTTGATACGATCATATTTCAAAAAATCGCTTTATTGATTCGGGAAATCTCTTTGTCAACCAAGAGCTTGATTGAATTTTTCCGCCCCGTCCGACGTTAAAAACTATTTTAATGCCTAATCTTTGGCATAGCGCCTGCTCCGGATTGAGAGAAGAAGATTTGTTGTCGGCGTCCTTTTTGTCCCTGTCGCCGCCTTTAGCGAAAATGTTCGGCTTTAAATCGGCCAATTCGGCGCATATGCTCATGTCTTTAGTGTTTGAGTAATGCCTAGTGACGATGACTCTATCAACGGGTTTGAATGCCTCTATAATTTCTTTCCGCTCTTTTTCCGACATAAACACGAAGCCTTTCTTTTGTTTTAGCCAATTGTCATTATTCAAAATAACCACCAATTCGTCGCCAAGGGATTTGGCTTCCTGGAATAATCTTGTGTGCCCGATATGGACGGGGTCAAACCCGCCGCTCGTAGCAACAATAATTTTTTTATTTTTTCTTTTCATAATTTTTGAACGAATCCTTTTATGGAATGAGTGAAAAAATTATCTGGTGGGTGCTTCGCCACAAGGACAAAATATCCAAAAAATATTTAACAAAAAATTACCATTTTTCAATGGTTTTTCTGGTTTTTGACCTAAGTTTATCATAAATTTTGTAGACCTTTGACTCGATCTTCGGAGAAATTAATATCAAAATGTCGCTACCCCAAATTCGGTAAGTCCCTCCGACCTTGTAAGCCTTGATTATGCCGCTTTTTAACAGACGTTTAATAGTGCTCGTGCTTACTTTCAAAAAATCCTGGGTTTCTTTGGTTGTATAAATTTCGTTTGGCTTAATTTCTGGCATATTGGATAGAAACAAGGCTTATGCCCCGTTTTTAATTATTTAACGAAAAAATTTGTAGCTATTCTTTCTGATTTTAGTCTATCAAATCATCAAAAGGTGTCAAGTGGTGTCAAGGTGGATAACTATAGCTGAAATAAACCTGGGTCAAACAAAAAATCCTGGCTTTTGTGTCAGGATTGTCACAAAAAATACCATAACTTATTTTAATAAAAGATTGTTAATTTTTTGACGGGTGGCAGATCCCATAAATCCGGTTCCTCTTTGTAGGCCCAGGGGGATTAAAATTTCTGAAGCATATTTTTCCTGAAAACGGATGACTGCTGCCTGCGTCAAAGAAAAGAAGTTGCCGGTAACCAAGCCCTCGGGATAAATAGCTGCTCCTTGGGACTTTAAAAAAGCTTGGAGACATCTTACATCCTGGCTGTTTGTCATACTAAAATAAAGATCTTTTTCAAATTTTTCGCAGGTTAAATTTTGGCTCTGATCCCCCAGTATGCTTGCCAACTGCGCCTGAAGGTCGGCAATTTGCTTTCTCAAGACATCTATTTGCGCCAAAAGATTAAGAACTTGAGCATCGGTTTGTTCCTGAGGATTTTCAGAAACCGAAATTTTCCAGGAAAAAACGTAAGTCGGCTCAAACCCGTCAAAGCCGGAAAATTTACTTTGGATAGAAGGCATAAAAGTCAAAGAGTTGTATTCTGAGCTGAAATTAGTCAGAACAATCTTTCCTTTTTGCGATCCATCCAAAATTATAGAATTAATCTGGCATTTTTCCGCTTTATTGCAAAGGAAATAAGGAATCTTAAAAGAAACACTGCCGTCGCCGGAAAAATCCAAAGTCAGGGTTCCTTTGCCGCCGCCGATAATCTTGTACCAGTTGCCGGCCCAATTATAAGTGGCATTATTGACAGAAAGCGAGCTTTCTCCCGATAAGGGTAAAAAATTGATATTAGGGGCCATCCGAAAATTCTTCAGATTCTGATTAAAATAACAGTAATTATCTCCATAGGAACAATCATTAACTAAAACGGCCATTGTCCAGCGGGTGAAAATCACGCTGAAATCATCCGCAAAACCGCTTCTTTTTAACGCGTCATTGACGGACGGAATGCCTACCAAGCCCGATTTAAGAGAATCTGAAAGAATATTTTTCCCATAATGATCAACCAAATACAACGCAAACAGATTTATCACTCCGTAATCGGCTTTTTTATTCTGCCAGGCAGTTAAAGAGTCTGCCGGATTTTCCAAAAAAACACTCACTCTCTTTTGTAAAATGCTCCCCCCATAGGTGTCATTATAGCCCAGTAGGGTTGGCGCATATTCGGCTCTTGCTTCATTTAACCACGTTTCTTCCGTCACTCTGTTAATTTTATCTTTTTGATAAAAAGTTATCAGATGAACAAACTCATGCGCCAAATAACCCTTTCCCAAAGAGCTGGTAGCCTGGCTTGCGTTCAAATAAACCATTTCTCTTTCATTGGAATTGGGAAACTGGATTTTTGGGTATTCGTCTGCAGCATTGAAATAACCGGCCGCATCATTTTTCATATTAAAAAGCAAAACCGTGATTTTATTATCTCCGTCTATCCCCGGCTTCCATTCCGAACCATAGAATTCCCTTAACCTGGGATAAATTACATTGTCAAACTCCTGAGATAAATTATTAATCGCCTCTGAAAATTTTGCCTTGTCATCAGAGCTTAAATTTTTATAATAATTGCTTTCAACGTAAAAATAAGCGTTGCTTCCTGACTGCTGCAAAAATGCGGCCACTTCCTGCCTGCCGGCGTAATCGTAAGAAGGCTCAATATTAAAAACAACTTCTGCCCCCGGGGTTTGGGCGTTTGCCATAACGGGCGACAGAAAAAATAAAACAAGGATAAAAAATATTTTTTGTTTTGTAGAAATCATTTTTTTCATAATATGCACCTGAAAACATTATATCAAAATAAAAAAACTCTGCAAAAACAAAAGCCCTCGGGTAAAACCCGAGGGACTTTTGTTTACTTTTACTTAGCCTAACCCATCATGCCGAGGAGGCAATCAGGGCCACAAGGAAGACTAAGTTTAGTACTGCAAGGTCGGACCTTGAATAGGCATTCCGGGCGTCAGGGTTATAACCTGTGCACCGCCTGCTGGAGTCCATCCAAAGTCGGCAACGGCTGCTAAATCCATGTGGAAACTGTCTACAGTCGTGCTGTCTCCCATACCAATCGTGTATGCTTTGACGACTAAAGTCTTCGTTGTTCCGGCAGCAACCGTATTGTTGCTTATCGGTTGTAAAAGAAGAGCTGTGCCGTTTTGCAGCATCGGCGTGATTGTGGCAGCACTGGTCGTGCTGGTAATTGCCGTGGCTAAATCAGTGCTCCAATACAAAGCTACTCTAGTCGCATCAACTGTTGTCGTGCCGACTGTTCCGGTAAAGTAAGGAGTTACGTTAACCTTGGTAACGGTCAAATCATAGAGGCCGTTATTAGTAATGGCAACTCTCAATACTTCCTGGAGAGCAGCGGCAACTGAACCGCCAGCCGTAGGACCTGCGAGAGATACAGAAGCAGTGGTCTTGTATAAAGCCATTGCGCCGAAGTTGCTGGCTGCGGCCACGTCTGGAGTAGTGGTGCTTTCAGTAATGGCTGTCTGAGAGCTGACACCTATAGAATCTACGCTGGTAGTTGCGCTGGCAAGATAGAATGTTGAAGAAGTTGCATCAGTTGCTCCGGTTGACATACCCATGACATCAGCTTTGACGGTAACATACAAATCTCCAGCCGCAGGAACGATAAGTTCTGAACCTGGGTTGAAGTTAAATGTTGCTACACCCGAAGCGAGATAAGTCGTACCGACTAAAGTATCAGTTCCGGTGTACAATTTAATCGCTCCAAAGTTGTTGTCTGAGCCTCCTGATCTGGTTACTGCTAATCTGCTGATTTTAACGTTTTCCGTGCCTCCTGAGAATTTAATCTTGGAGTAGGAAACATTCGACGCTCCTTCGGTTGCGCCAACCTTAATGTTTGCGGCAACAGGAGTATCAGCCGAAACAGCGATAGTGAGAGTGCCTCCGGTAGTAATGGTCAAAAGTGTACCTACCTTTAGTTCACCCGTGGAAGTAACTGAAGTTCCGGAAACCGTGCCAGCTCCGGTTACTGAACCGGTAGTGGCTGCGCCGCAATAGAAAGTATCGGTTGCGCTACCTACATCAACGACAACTGAAAGGGCTTTTTGCTGACCGGCCAAAATAGGCAGACTTAATCCTGTCCATTGCGAGTAATCAGGAGTACCATCGGTAATTTGCATAGTCGTGCCAACTTGAGTTACCCCATCCATCAATTTGACGTTGGAAAGCCTGCTATTAGCAGCGCTTGCGCCATCTAAGGTGGCGGCATCGTCAAAGGAAACTCTAATCGAATTAACGGTAACCCCTTCGGCAGTACCGGCTGTCAAAAGAAGGGTGGTTATGGTCACTCCAGGAGTATTGACTACCTTTGAAGAAGCAATAGGCACTGAAGCTGTATTGACAGCTAAAGTAGGAGTGCCGATAGTCATTAAGTTTCCTGCAGCATCTCCGGTTTCAGTAAGAGAAGCCAGAGAATTAACGCCTGAAGAAACTATATCGCCTGCTGTGCCGGCCTCTAAATCAGCGACCATGGCACCGGCGACAGATCCTGAAGGAATAATGGCTTTTACGGTGACAATCTTTTTAGTTCCGGCTGGAACGATCAGATTGGCATTGAATGTAGCGCTCCCGGCTGGGGCTGCTACAGTTGTGCCCAATTGGGTCGTATCATCCCAAATGCTGACATTAGTGACATCTCCGGAAGAAGAAGTGGAAGCGTTAGCTGTATCTCTATACAATCGGATAATAAGAGTTGAGACAGCGATGTCTTCACCTGTACCGGCTGACAGAGAATATCTGGCTAAAACTACTTCGGTTGATCCTCCCTTGGCAACTGTCTGAGCTGCCGGAGATGAAGGATCAAGAGCGACGGCTAATGAACCGTAGGCGCCGATAGTCATTGAGTTTCCTGTGGCTGAGCCAGTTATGCTGGCAGTTGGAACATCATTTTGCGATGTTAAGCCATCAGCTTTTGTGTTGGCAGCTGTAAGGCTTAATGTGCCTGCGGCACTAGATGAAGCGCCTGAAGAGATGTCGGCTTTGACGGTAATGACTTTGTTTGTGCTGCGAGCTATATCAAATAAACCCGTGGCATCGAAAGCATTGACCGTATTGACGCCGAATTGGACCGTGCTTCCGGAAATTCCGGAAGGTCCGGCAATTAAAGTAGCGCCGTCATAAAGAGCAACATTGGAAATGTCGCTGGCTGAAGCGGTTCCGCCCAAGGTCAAAGTAATTTGCGTTACTCTGACGCCTTCGGTGGCACCTGCGCTGAACTTAATCGCATTAAATGCCCTGTTGTTAGTTCCGATGACATAAGTCTGTGCTGAAGGATTGGTCGCGGCGTCTAAAGCTATGGTCAAAGCGCCTTGAGAAATAGTCTGGGCTGCTGCCTGTTCAGGGAAAGTAGCGGCAGGTAAAACAGTTATCTGGCCTCCGGAATTCTGTCCGATGGCCACAACATCTAAAGCTTGAGTTACCTCAAACCTGATTGTCCTGCCAGTGTTGATTCCTGCGGCAATATCAACATAAACGTCCAATTGTTTAGAAGTATTGATCGGAACGTTAATCAAGGGGTTTCCAGTAAAGGTGGCTGCGCCATTGGTTAAACTGGCTACTGTACCCAATAAGGTAGCGCCATACTTTATCTTGATATTGGAAATATCCGCATTACCGGCTGTCCCCACGTTGGTAATCTTTAGGGAATTAATATTGAAGCCTTCGGTGGCGCTGGTAGTTAATCTGACTGTGGCCACATGCTGTTCAACGCTTCCTGAATTGGGAAGAGAATCAGCAGGAGTGGTCAAGACATCAACGGTCGTGCTACCAACCGCTTGAGTGGCGACTGTTCTGGCATTGCCATTGATTGGGAAAGTTGCTGAAAAAGCGGCTGAAGCTGTAATATCAGTCGCGGCCGCTATCCCCAAAACAATGGAGTTGCCTGCGCCGGCTCCCGAAGCAATGCTGCCTTTTATAATCAAAGTCTTGGCAGTATAGGCGGGAATTATCCAATTCAAATTGCTGAAAGTGGCTTTATTGGTCACGCTGTTTAAAGCTTGAGTCGAGCCAACTTGAACGGCCCCATCATACAATTTTACATTGGTTATATTGGAGTTAAGAGAAATGCCTCCTCTTAAAACCGCGATGGCAGTGACTGTGTAGGCTTGCGAGCCTGCGGTGAATGTAACGTTCGTGAATGGAACGTCTTGCGCGCCAGCGGCAACCGCACTCGCACCTGGAGTGTCAGTTGATAAGCTGACGGTATTTGATGTCGGGACCGGGCCCGGAACTGTTCCGCCGGTGCCAATCATTGAATTCAATACTGGCCTGGTGGCCGGACCGACATATCCTGTGCCAGCTGTTAACCCGATCGGGGTTAAAATAGTGGCGGCGTTTTTATTCTGAAGCTTAACTACGGCTGCTTTTGTTAAAGGGCCGAAGTAAGTTGTTTCGCTACCGGAAGAGCCGACTCCGCTGGCTGCTAATCGGGTGTCAACATCAGAGTTCAGAATAATCTGAAGACATTTGACGTCAGCGCCCTCCATCCCTTGAGATAAATCTCTGTCAAAGGATGTAATCGTGCAACCTGAAACCGTACCCGTTCCTCCGCCCTGAAGGGCAGCTAATTGAGCTGTCAGAGATGCCAATTGAGCTGATAAGCTGGCAATTAAGGCGTTCAATTCTTCAATTGTCGCGCCTTGTGCAGTACCGGGCCCAACAAGCATAACTGAAACTGTCAGAGCAGTAGCGATAGCTACAAATTTTTTCGTTAATTTACTCATTTTGTGTTTTAAATTGTAAGTTTAATTTAATTGATAATTTTTTATAACTCTGTCGTGTCGACCGCCCATTTATGACTTTACGTATTAGCCATAAATGGCGACTTTC
>JBDRLH010000017.1:0-5363 GCA_043813215.1 Parcubacteria group bacterium | reverse complement strand
AAACATCATCCAAAGCCATGATTTCTCCCGAGTCCGAAGCAGAATGGTAAATTTTTATGATGTTCTCAAATTTTATCATTATTTTTTTAATTTAATTTCCGCTTCTATAAATTCGTCCAGCTTGCCGTCTAAAACCTCTTCAGGATGTTTGTTTTCAAGATCGGTTCTCGTGTCTTTGACTAATTTGTAAGGATGCAGGACATAATTTCTGATTTGATTCCCCCAGCTGGCCGAAATTTTATCGCCCTTTATGTCCGCCAATTCTTTTTTCTGAGTTTTTTGCTGAAGCTGGTATAATTTTGAAAAAAGCATCTTTTCGGCATTCTTCCTGTTGGCTCCCTGGAATCTTTCGGACTGGCAGGTGACGACGATACCCGTCGGCAAGTGGGTAATTCTGACTGCCGTTTCTCTTTTGTTGACATACTGTCCGCCCGGACCCGAAGCGTTGTAAAAATCAATCTTTAAATCGTCGGGCTTTATTTTTATTTCTTTTTCATCTTCTTTTTCAATTTCTGGCAGAACTTCAACCAGGGCAAAGGAAGTGTGGCGTAAAGATTGCGAAGAAAAAGGCGAAATTCTGACTAATCTGTGCACGCCGACTTCTCCTTTTAAAAAACCGTAAGCGTATTTGCCTTTAATTTCTAAAGAAACCGCTTTTGTGCCGATTCGGCCGTCAGGTCCCCCGGGCTCGCCCAAAGACTGGCTCAGAATTTTATGTAAAAATCCCTTCCTCTCACAATATCTTTGATACATTCTCAAGATCATGGTCGCCCAATCTTGCGCGTCCTGTCCTCCGGCTCCCGAATAAATTGACAAAATTGCGTTGCCTTTATCATGCTTTCCCGAAAGGAAAATTTTCTGCTCCTCTTTTTTAATACTTGCTTCTAAATGCTCGATTTTATTTTTCAATTCCCCCTGCAAAGATTCATCAGAAATTTTTACCAATTCTTCCAGATCCCCCATCTCTTTTTCAAAATCCCCCATTTCGGAAATTGCTTCCCTTGCATCGGCTAATTCTTGGGAAACTTTTGCCGCTTTCTCATTATCCTGCCAAAAATCCTCTCTCTGTGTCTTACTTTCCAGATCTATAATTTTATTTTTCTTCTTTTCTACGTCAAAGACAGTCCGTCAGGCGACGGAGTTTTAATTTTAAATCTCCAATTTTTTCTGAAAAATCTTCCATAATTTTTTAACGAATCCTAATTCTTTTTTTCAATCTAACACAATTTTGGACAAAAAAAAAGAAGCCGCCGCCTAAGCCGCCTATAAAACGATGCATTTTTTATAAAACAAAGGGGCGCTTACGCGCCCCTTCGCCAGGCCCCGATACTTTCTCGGCTACCAAACAGTTACGACAGCTACATTGGAATAATCAGAATAACCTGCTCCATTATACGCTCTTGTTTTATAGAAATAAATTGTTCCTGTGGCAACGTTATAATCGGTATAATAATTTATATCAGTCAGGGTTGTTGCGATCTCTTCAAAATCCACTCCGTTGACGCTTCTTTCAATACTGAATCCATATTCATTATCGGAGTTATCCTGCCAATTCATCCAAACAAATCTGGTAGAAGTAGAAGTGTATAAATTGGCAGTTAAATTAGCCGGTGCAGAAGGGACAGTATCAAAAGTGGTCGCATCTGCCGTATTGGAATAATTAGAGTTGCCAAAATCATTGTAAGCCCTCACCCTGTAATAATAAGTGGTTGACTTCGAAAGGTTGATATCTGAATAAGCAGTGACGTTTGCGCCAACTTGGGCAATCTCGGAAAAATCTGTACCATCTGCGCTTCTTTCTACTTTAAAACCTGTTTCGTTGTCGGAATTATCCTGCCAACTTAAGTTGATTTGCGAAGAAGATACAGAATTGGCAGTTAAATTAGCCGGTGCAGAAGGGACAGTATCAAAAGTGGTCGCATCTGCCGTATTGGAATAAGCGGAATAAGTTGTTTTCTTGCCCTTTGTTTTATAGGCCCTCACTCTGTAGTAATAGGTCGTATTTTCTGACAAATTCGTGTTAGAATAATTAGTTACATTTGCACCAACCTGAGCAATTTCGGAAAAATATATGCCGTCTAAACCCCTCTCAATTTTAAGCCCAGTTTCATCATCAGATTCATCCTGCCAATTCAGATTAATCTGTGAAGATGAAACAGCTGTAGCTACAAGACCAGAAGGAGCATTTATGCCGCTATTTTTGGGAGCCGCTATAGCTAATTCGAAACCTGAGAAAGCAAGAACGAGTATGGATAGAAAACTTAAAGTTTTTTTCATAAAATTATTTAATTAATAATTATTAAGTCGACCTTATCTGATCTTCCACTGAGCCGACTGTCGGATTTGAACCGACGACCTACTGTTTACGAAACAGTCGCTCTGCCGCTGAGCTAAGTCGGCACGCCTTTAAGCGGGATACCGGAATCGAACCGGCGCCACTTCCTTGGGAAGGAAGAGTACTGCCATTATACTAATCCCGCCTTTTTAAAACTTCAACTTATCTAAAATATTCTGCCAGAAACTTTTTTCCTGCACGGCCGCTCCTTCAGTAGCACTGGCTGACTGCTTTACCACCACCACGTCTTCGCCTGGTTTTTTCAAATCCAAGCTTTCTCTGGCGACCTGTTCTAAATATTCCTGGCTCTGGCTTTGGCTGATATCTGCTTCTAGCTGGACTCTCCTTGTTTCCAGGTTCTGGATTTCTTTTCTCAATGATTCAATTTTTATATTAAGCTCACTCCTTTTCTGATTTACTCTCCAATTGGAAAAAATCAAAAATCCGGTTACCGCAAAAAAAAGCAAAATAAAAATCGCTGAAATGAACAAAGTTTCGAACGCCTTTTTATTTTTTCCCTTTTTTGCTAACATTGGTGTTGTATGAAATCTAAAACAATTTTTAGGATGGTTTGGATTATTTTAATCTCTTTAATCGCCCTGAGCTTGGTGATTTCAACGGTTGCTATCGGACTTTTTTAATGTAGCAGAACCAACCGTCTTTTTCAACTTTGAAACATTTCTAAAAATACTTTCTGGGGGATCCTGATTTCCCCCTTTTCTTTTAATTCTTTCTTGCCTTTTTTCTGCTGCTCCAAAAGCTTTCTTTTTCTCGTGTAATCTCCGCCGTAAAGCGGAGCGATGACATCCCTTCGGTTGGCTTTTATGGTTTCTCTGGCGATTATTTTTCCCGAAATACAGGCCTGCAAAGCGACCGAATAAAGCTGCGGCGGCAAAACGTCTTTTAATTTGGTCACAATTCTCTTGCCCTCATCAAAAGCTTCATTTCTCATGACGACTTTGGAAAAAGCTTCTTCTTTTTTGCCCGAAACCAATATTTCCATTTTAACCAAGTCTCCCGGGCGATATCCCAAAATATCATAATTCATGGAAGCAAAGCCCCGGCTGACGCTTTTTAAATTATCGTAAAATCCGACAATTATCTGACGCAAAGGAACTTCATAACCCAAAGACACTTTGCCCGAACCGAAATAATCGCTTTTTTGATAGATGCCCTTTAATTTGCTGGACAGCTCCAGAACATTGCCGACGTATTCTTCAGGAGTAATAATTTCCAATCTTACCCAGGGCTCTTGGATTTCTTTAATATAGGTTTCATTCGGCCATTCCGAAGGAGAAAAAATCAAAACTTCTTCATTTTTCTGGTTTATAATTTTATAAACAACCGACGGCCGAGAGATTATTAAATCCAGATTAAATTCCCGACGAAGCCTTTCTGAAACAATTTCCGCATGAAGCGTTCCCAAAAAACCGCAGCGAAAACCCCTGCCCAAAGTTTCCTGCGATTCCAGCTCATAAGTCAAAGAGGCATCTTTTAATTTCAGTTTTCCCAAAGCGTCTTTTAAGGTATCGAAATTATCAGCGTTCTGGGGATACAAGCTGGCAAAAACCATGGGTTTGGGTTCCTGATAACCGGGTAAGGGTTTGGCATTTAAATCTTTGACAATAGTGTCGCCGACTCTTATTGTCCCCGGCTCTTTTATTCCCGTGGCGATGTAACCGATCTCTCCGGCAGAGAGTCCCGCCATTTTTTTTAAATCTGGCTTAAAATGGCCGATTTCTTTCGCTTCGCCCTCGGCTTTTGCCTGAGATAAATATATTTTTTCATTGGTAAATATCTGGCCGTCAACAACTCTGACATAAGCCACGACTCCCTGGAAAGAATCAAATTTTGAACCGAAAATCAAAGCGCGGAAAGGGCCTTCCTCTTTTGTTTCGGGCGCTGGGATTTTTTCTATGACCGCATCCAAAATCTTATCAACATTGGCGCCGGTCTTTGCCGAAATCATAAAAATATCTTCAGGAGGAATCTCCAACAAATAAGATAGCTCCTCCTTTGTTTGCTCGATCCTTGCCTGCGGAGAGTCAATTTTGTTAATAGCCGGGATGATCGTCAGGTTTTGTTTTTTAGCCAGCTCCAAATTAGCCAGAGTTTGAGCTTGAATCCCTCTTGTCGCGTCAACCAGCAAAATGGCACCCTCTACCGCCGCCAGAGAGCGCGAAACTTCGTAAGAAAAATCAACGTGGCCGGGAGTATCAATCAGATTCAGAATATAACCTTTATGTTCCATGCGCACCGGCTGCATTTTTATGGTAATGCCCCTTTCTCTCTCCAAATCCATGGAGTTTAAATACTGCGGCTGCATTTTTTCTTTGGGCACGGTGCAGGTTTTCTCCAAAAATCTGTCAGCCAAAGTAGACTTTCCATGAGCAATATGAGCTATGATGCAAAAATTTCGAATGTTATTCACCTCGGTTTTGATTAAAGATTAAGGTCTTTTTCTTGCGGTAAAATATAACAAGCAAAAGGCACTGGAAAATAGCCGAAAGCGAAATTGCCAAAGGCAAAGCCAAGATTTCAATGCCGTTCTGGTTTGGCAAGTTAAAAAAATTTACAAAAATTTGCTGAAAAAAATTAGGAAAGGAAAAAATTTTAACCAAGGAGAGGCAAAGAGCCACGTTGACCATCATTCCCGCAATGCTGACCATGGCCGGAGTTTTCGTATCATATAGCGCGTAAAAGGCTTTGGCGATAAAATTAACCAAACCCTGAGCAAAGATACCCAAGCAAAAAAGCCCAAAACAGGCCGCAGTCAGATTTGCATCGGCTAAATTAAATTTGCCGGTCTGGAATATTGTTTTAACTATAAAATCCCTGAAAATAAAAGATACGAAACTTAGAAGCAAAAGAAGAAAAAATATTTTATTAATAGTTGAGTTAAAAGTTTCGCTGAATTTTTTCCCGTTTTTTTGGGAAAAAGCCAGGCTCAATGCGGGAAAGGCGGCAGTGGAATAAGAAACAGCAACGAAAGTAAAGAGGGGCCTGCTTAAACTCTCCGATAAATTCA
>JBDRLH010000016.1:0-7667 GCA_043813215.1 Parcubacteria group bacterium | reverse complement strand
TCTGTCTTTAATAATCCTCTCCATGCGCATAATGCCGACTCTCATGCGATTGATCAATAATTCCGCAAGAGTCCGGACCCTTCTGTTGCCGAGGTGATCGATTTGATCGGGTTTTCCTTCGGGATCATTATTCAGCCTTATAATTTCACGGATGGTCGCGACAACGTCTTCCGGCTTCAAAACTCTGTCTTGTATGATTATTTCATCCGTTAATTTTTGCTTCTTTTTTGCTTTTTGAATTTTTAACTCCGGCAGCCTTTGCCAAGTACGCCATCTGCCGACTTTTGATAAATCGTATCTTTCAAAATTAAAAAACATATTCCAAATCAATTCTCTGGCAGTATCGGGAGTAACCATGTCTCCCGGGCGCAATCGGCTGTAAATCTCAACCAAGGCTTCGGCCTGGTTGTGAGTGATATCCCGCCTTAGAGTTTCATTGATATAATTTATGCTTCCCTTATCAACGTCTTTAAATAATTCTTTTATTTTTACGTCGTCTTCAATGCCAAAAGCCCGCAAAATAGTTGTTGCGGCAACTTTCCTTTTTCTGTCAATTTTTATACCTAAAAATCCGGATGATTCGGTTTCAAGTTCCAACCAAGCGCCTCTGTTGGGAATGATTTTTGCTCCGAAATAATTTTTGCCGGCTATCGGCTGGGCGGTGATAAAAACTCCGGGAGATCTGATAAGCTGAGCAATAGCCACTCTTTCTACGCCATTGACAATAAAAGTCCCTCTCTCTGTCATAACGGGGAAATCGGTCAGAAAAATCTCCTGCTCTTTGATTTCTTTGGATTTTAAATTCACCAGTCTTGTTTTGACCCTAAGGGCGACTTCGTAAGAATCGTTGTTCAATCTTGCTTCCAGGTCGGTCTTATATTTTAGTTCGTCTAATTTATAATCCAAAAACCAAAGCTCCAGCTCTTTGCCGGTGTAATCGCGGATGGGAGATACTTCCTGAAAAAGTTCTTTTAGCCCTTTTTCCCAAAACCATTGCCAACTCTCTTTTTCTAAAGACAGGAGATAAGGCAGGGGCAGAGAAACTTTGGCTTTGCCGAAATTCTTTTCGGGAAGAATTGTTTTAGTTTCTTCCATGGCCGAACAACTAAAATTAATTGTTAATTTAATGCCAAAAAGACCCCAAAAATACACCAAAAACCTTTGGGGCGAGTTTGTTGCCTATAAAATGAAAATCGAATATTCAAACAAAAGGGTAATTCTTAAATTAGCCGAAATATTCTATAGATAAAACTAAATTAAAGTATAGCAAAAGCCAGAAAACAAGTCAAGCCCAGTAAAAATTTATCCAAAATTACTCTACTGGGTCTAGCCTCGTACCAAACCAGCAGGTTCTAGTATTGGGGTAAGCCCGTTATTTTTCCAGCGCTTTTATCTTGTCAATGACGTCTTCGTTCCCGGGATTTAATTCTAAAACTTTTTTAAATGCTGCCAGCGCCGAACCATCCTCCCCTCTGCCGGAAAAAATCACCCCCAAAGCATAATGGGCGTTGGAATAATTGGGGGAAAAAGTGATAATTCGTTGGAATACCAGAATCGCCTCATCTGTCCGCTTGTTGTTGTAATAAAATCTGCCTAACTGGAAAAGAACTTCTAAGTCATAGGGATTTACCAAAACTTGAGCCTCTAGTTTTTTTATGGCGTCTTCGAATTTGCCTTCTTCTTCTAAAAGCAGCGCTTGCTGAATCACGGCATCGGAATAATCAGATTTTAATTCAATGGCTTTGTCAAACTCTTTTTTGGCATCTTCTTTCTTTATTGCCAATAATAATTTGCCCAATTCCGTATGGAGCGCCGGGTTTGTCGGTTCCAAAGCCGTGGCCTTTTCAAAAGATTTGATTCCCCAGTCAGCCGCCCCTGAAACCAAATTATCAACATCGCGATAAAGCAACCCTCTGTTTTCCCAGGCTGCCACATTATTTTCAGAAATTTCAGTAATAATCCTGGCCAGGTCAATGGCTTTGCCAATCCCGTTCTCGGCTTTTTGAAAATCTTGCGCATTAGCCGGTTTCCTTACTTCGACCAAAGCTTGGGCCAGATAAAAACGGGACAAAATTATCTTATACTGAATCTGATAAGGATTGTACACCGCTGCTTTTTCTAAATTTTTTGCCTGGATTTGCTCATCATAAGACATTATCGCTTTCAGATAAGCCGCGTCTGCCAAATAAAATCTTACGGCGAAAAAACACAATCCCAAAAATATAACGGCAATAACAGTCAGGACTACGCTGAAAATTAATCCAATTTCCGGAAACTCTTTGAAAGAATATTTCAGCTCTCCCGGGATTTTTTGCATATTGACGGAACTTAACGCTAAAACCAGCCAGAACATGAACATCGTGGCGGTATTCTGATAATAGACGATCTGCCCCACCAGCAAGGCGACAAAAAACATCAGCATGGGCAATTGATCTTTAGCTTCTGAATTTTTATCTTTTAATTTAAAAAATATCCAATTCATCATCAAAAACAATCCAATCAAAAAAAGATTAGATAAAAATCCTAAAAACCCGGTTGTTGCTAAGGTTTCCGCAAGCCCGCTCCCCGCCCTATCAAACCTGTACTGCCAAAGATCGGTTTTGTTTAATTCGGCCGATTTGAATTTTGAGAAATCCAGGGAAAACGTTCCGGGGCCCGATCCCAAAAATACGTTCTTTGGGCCGGATACGGCTGTTTTTATTGCTACGCTCCACGATTGCCCTTGGCTTATAACCGTTTCCCTGGGAATCTGATTCTGAAAATTTCCGGGCAAATTAATCAATAAAAACACTCCGGCTATGATAGATAAAAATATCGGCAATAAAAGCTTGTTAACGTCCTCTTTGAACATCCTGGTCACCAAAGAAAAGACTACAAACGCCAATAAAGCTACCAACAAAACAATCCAGGCCGGAGAAAAATCTATTATTAGGAGCAATCCGAGGCCGGACGCCAAAACCAGCCAATAAAATAAATTTTTAATCTTAGATTCTGATTTTTGAGTCAGCAGGATTCCAACCAATAGCGTCGAAAATATGGAAATAAATATCGCCAATCCTTCCATGGGTCCCGAAACAGGATTAAAATTTCCCTGGAGCATGATTTGAGGCAAAAATTTGAGTATGGCGTTTATTTTTACCCATATCCCGAAAACCGAAAAATAGCCGGCTAGGATGGCTATGAAGCCGGAATAAATGAATAATTTAATCAGGTTGAAAATTTTGACGTCATTGTTTGTAATCAGAAAATAGAAAATTATCATAACTAAAAACGGAATCAGCCCGTCTGAAAAGCGGCCGTAGGTGTAAAAAAGCGAAGAGAATCTGTCGATAGAAAAAACAGTTGAAAGGACTGCCAGAAGCACGACAGCTAGAATCGGGATGTCCAAAGGCGTCCTCTTGAATTTTACTTCTTTGTCCCAAAATACCATCTTTGCCAGCCAGGCAAAAAGAGCGATTAAAACCAAGAAAAACAGCAGGTACTGCTTGTTAAATTCGAAGGCTTCGTAGGAAAAAGGCAGAAAAAACAAAGGAACTAGAAACACCAGCGAATTAATAATTGTTTTTATGATGCGGTTTAATATATTTTGCATATGTTTTTTATTAATTATAATATCAAAAATTTTAAAAATTACACTATATTTTCATGATGATTTATCCTCAGAGCATTATTGTCGCCCCTTTGTCTGTTTTTTCGACTTGTTTAAAATTTTTAGAATTGTGATTTGATTGGATGTTGGTCATCGGGGCTTAGGATAATTTAAGGCTGCCATTCCTCTGTCGTGGTGGCCGGTTCAGTCGGCAATTCTTCAATAATCGGTGGCTGTTCAATTATCGGCTCGGTAGTAGCAGCTTCGGTTGTGGCGGCAGCTTCGGTTGTTGTTGAAGTCAGCTCAATCGGCGGGTTAACAACGGGCTTTGGGTTGCAAACTCCCATCTCATCAATTTCATCGTCGCAATCATCATCAACTCCGTTGCATATCTCAAAAGACGGCGTACAGACGACTTCCTGCGGTTTTTGGAAATCATTTGAGCAAATATTTTCTTCATCAACTCGCCCGTCGCAATTGTTATCTATGCTGTCACAAATTTCTAGGCCGGGCTGACCTGGCATAGCCGAACAAACCGATTTCCCGCCAGAAGAGCAGTTATAAATTCCTTGCCGCCGGCAAACGCCATTTCCGGCCAGGCATATTTTACCCACTTCAAATCCCTCGTCAATCTGTCCGTTTTTATTATTATCCAAGCCGTCGCAAATTTCTTGGGTGACAACCGGTTTGTAGCCGGGCAATATTTTATCTCTTGCGTCCAGAACCAAGCCGATCAAGCCCGTATAATCAACCGAGGCGGTCAGCACGGTTATGCCTTTTTCTTTTTCTTCGGACTGAACTCTTTTTAAATGATTCAGCTCCCAATCAGCCACTTCGGCAAGCTCGCCCTGGACGTAGAGCCCCAGATCCTTCCCCACCATTGACTTTATGCCAACGGTCAGGGTGTTTTGCTCAAAAACCTCCTGCCAAACATTGTCTTTTATCGCCAAAGTCCTGAAAATATAATTGATATAATAATTCTCATTGTCTTGGGTGACATCCTCAATCCTCAAGGCCTGATCAAAATTATCAAGATCAACTGCCAAAAGCTGGGCATTGTCTATGCCCGTGATATTCTCAATCTTTTGGCCTATGACCGTATTCCTGACATCCTCGTTGGCAAAAACGCCGGCCGTCCCCAGCAAAACCACTCCCAAAATAATGGGAACAGTGTTGTGATATTTCAAAAAACGAATAAATTTTTGCATAGATTTTCCTTTAATTAAAAATGTAAATATTGAAGATTAAAATGATGGTGTAAACTTTTGAAATTTTGAATTGCAATTTTGCATTTTAATTTTTGAACTTTAAATTAGTCTAATTTTTTTGCTAAAAAATCAGGAATCCTCCGCCCGAGGGGGAAATCAACCCCGGCCTGGGCTGCCAAGTCGGCGCCCCTCCTCCTTCAGATGTATAGGTGGCGTAAACGCAAAACTTATAGGTTAAGTGGGAGTCAAGAGCGGGTGTCCAGTTTCCGGGCGTTGTGTAATTATACTGATAGGCGGCAAGCGCCCTGGAAGTCCACGAATCGCTGTCGTAGTAGAACCGAAAGGACCCTGCAACCAAAACACCTATATACCAGTCTCCGGCTGTCAAATCAACATCGGTAATATCGGCCTCCCACCATTGAGGTGTTGCATTTGCGGTTACAGCGGCGCTGTATGACTTAATAGTCGTAGGCTCACCGCTAGCACCATCATCGTCATACATCGCTGCCTTAAAATCCGCAGAGGTAAAGCCTGCTCTGCCATAGGCGGATATAGTGTTAGCTGTTCCATCGGATCCCAGAGTATGCTTAGATATAGAAGGGCCATAAGGATCACCCCCACCAGTGCCTAGCGCCAAGAAACTTCCGCTGGGAGTCCCCGGATGATAACCAAACTCATCATTGCTTTTAATTGGATAGGCAGCTTTATCTAAAAAGTCCTGCGGGATTTCAACGGAATAAATCCCGCTTGCCACATCTATATCCAATATGCCCCAAGCTTCTTTCCCTGCGGCGTCTATTAAATGCGGCCTGAAAATATGAAACGCCTTGCCTGCCTTGTATTCTTTGCCGCCTAAATAGTTTATCGGGTTTCCGCTGTGATAAACCGCATAAGAGCCGACGACATTTTCTGGTCTTCCCACTAAAACATTTCCCTCTAAATCCCTGACCTGAGTTTCTGAAACTGTTATCTCTGTCTGGAATTCTTCTGAATAGCCGTTTTGGAATTCCTGGGTAAGAGGCGGTTGGTAAAAGAAATCCAGACCTAAAGTTACTATTTGAAATTCTACCTTATTACTGGTTGGTTTTTCATTTAGATACCAGATGTATTTATAACTGTCTGTTGTTTCATACATCTCAAAGCTCACTTTGGGCGTATGGAATTTTATCTTGTCGTTTTCAAAAGTTAAATTCTTATCTCCCGTGGCTGCTTCTTCAAAATTGGGAATTACTTTAAAGTTCACCTCATCCCATCTTGATAGTTTTATTTCGGGAACGAATTCTGCCTTATCTTTGTCGCCTACCTCAACCACTATTTTATCTTTTGGATTATCATTAACTATTCTTTTTAAGGAAGCCCCGTTTAACTGATATTTAGCTTTAATAGTTACTGCTTGGTCATATTTTTGCTGGATTTCTTGATCATCTTGAGGAGTCGCAAGAGAAAAAACTTCTGGGGCTATGGCGTTGTTTTCTTGAACGGGAACGGAAATTTGCTCGCTAGCGCTCGCGAAATCAGTTGAAATTGGTTGAAATTTATTACTATTAATTTCTATTAATTGCGCAGTCGAGGACTGCAAATTTCCATCAACTTCGTTTTCACTCGCCAAAGTGAAAATCACTCCGGCAAAAATCGCCAGCTCCAAAGCGATGATCACGCCATTGTGATGAGTGGCAAAATCCCAGATTTTTTTCAGATATAATTTTATTTTATTTTTTTCTTTATTCATGGTTCTTAATTTATTATTCAAGCATCAATCGCTTTCTTGTTTTACGGCATATTCTATTTTAACTTTGACAAGCCGAGCGCTGGCAGTCAAAGTATCGACACCGCTTCCTCCTTCTCTGTAAACATTAAAGCTGATGTAATCTTGCGGCATCCAATCCACGATATAATTTGAAAACGTCACGCTCGCAATATAAGTGGAAGTGGCTTGGGCCGCGCTCGTGCTGGTGGCAATGCTGCCCAAAGCCTGGTCAATATTTTCATTATCCGATACTCCGATTGTCTGGAGGCCCCAAATTACATTGCCCGTAGTGGTGGCTGTCCAATAAATAGTCACGTCAATTGAGCTGGTGGCGTTGGTGGAGCTGGCAAAGGAATCAGGCATTATCCATTCCCAGAAAGCAAAAGACGTGGTGGCGTCGGCATAATCCAAAACATAATAAGTGCTGTTTGTGCCGTCCACTTTTGTCTGTGAGGCGCCAAGAGAAGTCGGCGTGATGGCTCCAGCTGAAGTCAGAATAATGCTTCTCTTTGGCTGGCCAAGGGAGCTGGGATATTGTATTTTGTCTCCGGCAAAATAGGATTCATTTTCTACCACCAGGTTGCCGCCGTTTGATAAAGTGAAAGAAGGACAACCGCCTGCGCAAACATAAAGATTATAAGTTGATAAAACCAAATTATTATTTGAAGCGGCTAAAGTGACGTTCAAATCGCCGTCGGATTCCACCTCAAATTCGGCGTATTTGGAAGCGGCTTGGGTAATCCTCATCTGCGGATTTGAAGCATCCAAAACTTCCAACGTTCTGGCCGGAGTTGAAGTGCCTATGCCCACCCTGCCTGAAAAGGTAGAGGTAGATAATGCCCGGAAAGTTCCGTAAGCATCCAGGGTGTACGCCGGAGTGGTCGTTCCTATGCCAATGTTGGCAAAAGTTGAAGAAGAATATAAGGCGGTTCCGCTGGCTACCCAGTAAAGATTTGAGTTGTCGAGATAACCTTGTGTGGCGTGATTGCCCCAGCCAAAAGCCAGATCCCAATTGGTGGATGAGGAATAAACTGTCAGAGCCGCGTCAGACCAGTAAGTAGAGGAGGCGATGCGGGCGTTGGCTAAGGTGCCTATCCATTGGGGAGAAAAAGTGTGGACAGAG
>JBDRLH010000015.1:0-36185 GCA_043813215.1 Parcubacteria group bacterium | reverse complement strand
CTGCCGATTTCCTTTTGGATAATAAAACAAGTCGCAAAATTCAAAAGCGAAATCAATATATCCCGAGGAGCTCAAATTGCCGGAATCTTTTCGGTTTTGATGGGAGCTTTGGCTAGCATCCTTAATTTTTATTATATATTCTTCATTGTGATTGGAAAATATATCGGAAGTTTAATGACCGGCTCGGGCAGGAGTGGTTTGATGTCTACCAAATTAAAAGAAATTCCAGAAGAATCTGCCGCTATTGATACTGTTTTTTCTCCCCTCGCTACAGCCTCAGGAGCCCTATTAGGAGCTTTTCTGATTGCGCCTTTGGGATATCCAATAATATTCATAATATTCGGCATTTTGCTGTTTTTTGCAGGATTTTTTAGTAAAAATTCAGTTAAGGATTTTGGGTTGTCAAAATAAAGGAAATCAGATAAGATAAAATAGAATTGAATATATTTATTATGGGATTATTTGTTAGAAAAATCGGCATTGATCTCGGGACTTGCAACTCGGTTGTTTTTTTACCGGGCAAGGGCCCGGTTTTGCAAGAGCCGTCTGTGGTGGCAGTGACCCTGGACGACAATAAAATTTTGGCGGTGGGACAGGCGGCAAAAGAAATGACGGGCAGGACTCCCGACACGATTCGCGTTTACCGGCCGCTTCGCGACGGAGTTATTGCCGATTACAGAGTCACTCAAGCTATGCTTAAATATTTTATTGATAAAGTTTCAGGAACTTTTAAATTTTTTAAACCGGAAATATTAATAGGCGTTCCGGCTGGCATCACTTCAACGGAGAGAAGAGCCGTCATGGAAGCCGGACTTACTGCCGGGGCAAAAGCGGTTTATATAGCCAAGGAGCCCGTCTTATCGGCGCTGGGTGCCGGGATACCCATCAACTCTTGTTCGGGAAGCATGATTGTAGATATCGGCGGCGGAACAACCGAAGTGGCGATTATCTCGTTGGGCGGGATTGTCACCAGCCGTTCTTTAAGGATCGCCGGCGACAAGCTTGATTCGGCGATTTCTGATTACATCAAGAAAAAATATAACTTGGCCATAGGCGAGCAGACAGCTGAAGAAGTTAAAATAAGGATAGGAACGGCTATTCCCGAAAAAGAAGAAAAATCAATCGAGATTCGCGGCAGGGATTTGATACAGGGATTGCCCAAAAACATCAAAATTTCTTCAAATGAAGTTTGTGAGGCGGTAACAGATACATTGATTGAAATTATCCAGGTGATAAAACTAGTTCTGCGCGATACTCCGCCGGAATTGTCAGCCGATGTCATGGATAAAGGTATGGTTTTGGCCGGCGGGGGAGCACTTTTACGCAACATTGACAAATTAATTTCCCAGAGTACGGGAGTTCCTTGTTTTGTGGTTGATGATCCTCTGCTTTGCGTGGCAAAAGGCACGGGCCAGATTTTAGAAAGCCTGGATGCCTATAAAAAAAGCTTAATGAGCAAAAAATAAAATATAATCCGAACGCTTTCGCATTATGTTAATTGGTCATCAAAAACAATGGCGTAACTTGCAAAGCATGGTTAAATTAAATAAGATTCCCCATGCCATGCTTTTTTGCGGAGAGGAAAAACTCGGCAAAAAAACAGCCGCTTTCGAATTTTTAAAATTATTTTTTGGAGAAAATACATTAAAGCATCCTGATGTCGTTTTTGTGGAACCCTCTGAAAATGAAATCCAGATTTCCCAGATAAGGAATTTAAATTGGAAACTGTCGCTAAAATCTTTTTCGGGATTTTTAAAAGCCGCGGTAATAGACAGGGCTCATTTGATGAATCAGGAAGCGCAGAATTGTTTTTTAAAAACCTTAGAGGAGCCGAAGGGCAATACGGTTATAATTTTAATAAGCGAATATCCCGGTCAGATCTTGCCGACAATCAGATCAAGAGCTCAGAAAATAAAATTTTTCCCGGTGCCCAAAACAGAAATAGAGAACTATTTGAAAGCAAAAAAAGTTCAGGAAAAAGAGATAAAAATTATTTCGGAGCTTGCCATGGGCAGGCCGGGAGCGGCGATTGATTTTCTTTTGAACCCCCAGAAATTATCGGATTTTAAAACAAAAATAAAAGAATTTAGCGCGATTTTAGATTCGGATCTGGGCAAACGTTTTTTGTACGCAAAAAATCTTTCACAAGAAGAGAGCCAAAAAGAAACTTTGGATATCTGGCTGAATTGCTTCAGGAACATATTGCTTTCTAAGCTTAATCTTCAAAAAAAATGGATCGTTCCGAAAAAAGAATATAGTTTTTTACAATTAAAAAGTATTTTAAAAAATATTCAAACCGCCATTTTTTTAACCAGAACCACAAATGTAAATCAAAGATTAGTTTTGGAGATATTATTAACAGATATGTAGCCAATAGTTTTATGGAAAATTATAAAGAAATTATTCAAAAAATAAAACCAGAGTGCGATAAAGCCGTCAATTTTTTAAACAGCGAAATGGGAAAAATCAGAACGGGCCGAGCCACGCCGGCTTTGGTGGAAGATATTGTCGTTGATTGTTTTTCGCAAAAATTTCCCCTAAAACAACTGGCAGCCATATCTATTCCTGAAGCCAGGATGATTTTGATCCAGCCCTGGGACAATTCTTATATTCCGGGCATAGTCGCGGCCTTAGAAAGGACCGGAATCGGGTCAAATCCAATTGTTGATCAGAACCAAATCAGAATAAATTTACCTTCAATTACGGCTGATTATCGCCAGGAGCTTTTACGTTTAATTTCGGAAAAACAGGAAGAAACGAGAAAAACCATTAGGAAATGGAGAGAGGAGGCCTGGAGTCAAGTGCAAATTGGCTTTCGCGAGAGTCAGATTCGGGAAGATGACAAATTCAGGGCAAAAGACGAACTGCAAGAATTGGTTGATTATTACAACGAAAAAATTGAAGAAATGGGAGAAAAAAAGAAAAAAGAAACAGAGCTGTAGATTGTTAAAATATTTAATATGTTTAAGAAAATTTCAACAATATAACAATGGTATTAACTGTAATTTTGGCTTTTTTTAGTTTAATCGGCTTGATTATTCTCCATGAACTTGGGCATTTTATTGCGGCCAAGCATTTCGGCGTCAAAGTTGAGGAATTCGGTATTGGTTATCCGCCCAGAATAATCGGAAAAAAAATAGGCCAAACTATTTATTCGCTGAATCTTTTGCCGTTTGGCGCATTTGTCAAAATGCCCGGAGAAATAGAGCATTTGGAGGATTCGGCCAGTTTTTTCAAAAAACCGGTTTGGCAGAGAATGATTATTGTTTTGGCTGGCGTAATATCTTTTTGGATAATTGCCGCCGTTCTTTTTTCAATTGTCATGGGTTTGGGGGCGCCAACCGCAATTTCTGATGATGAAATTTCAGGTATTATCAATCCCAAGGTCCAGATATTGGCCGTTGCCAAAGATTCTCCGGCCGAGCAAGCCGACTTAAGGGCGGGGGACAATATAACCGAAATAAAGAGCCCGGGTTATGACGCACAAAAAATTGATAAAGTAGAAGATCTGCAAAATTTTACCAAAGCCAATCTCGGCCAGGAGCTGACCGTGACGATAGAAAGAGGCAGGGATGATTTTAAAGTTTCTTTATTGGCCAGGCCAAATCCGCCTTCGGGCGAAGGGCCTTTGGGAATAGCTTTGGTCGGGGTGGCGACAAAAATTTATCCTTGGTGGCAAGCGCCTTGGCAGGGGATTTTGGCTACCGTCAATATGACAGAGAGGATAATTCGGGGATATGCCGGAGCGATAGTAAATGTTATAAAAGGGGTGCCTTCAGGAGTAGAGATGACGGGTCCTGTCGGAATAGTTTCTATGTTTTCTCAGGTAAGCAGATTGGGAGTTAATTATTTTTTGCAGTTTGTCGGCATGGTCGCCGTTTACATAGCCATATTTAACATTTTGCCCATTCCGTCGGTAGACGGCGGAAAATTTCTATTTTTGGTTATTGAGGCGATAAGAAGAAAACCCGTCAGCCAGAAAGTTGAGCAAAATGTGACCACATTCTTTTTCGGGCTGTTAATCTTATTAATGATTTTTGTCACCGTAAAAGATGTGATAAAATTATTTTGACAAATATGCAGCAATCAAAACTTTTTACAAAAACTGAAAAAGAGGTATCCAAAGATGAAATTTCTGTCAATACCAAGCTTTTACTGAAAGCCGGTTTTATAGATAAACTAATGGCCGGAGTTTATACCTTCTTGCCTTTGGGTTTAAGAGTAATGGAAAAAATTGAAAATATTATTCGGCAAGAGATGAACTTAATAGGCGGCCAAGAAATATTAATGCCGACCCTGCATCCTAAAGAAAACTGGCTGACGACGGGCAGATGGGATTCGATGGATGATTTGTTCAAATTAAAAGATTCAAGCGACCGGGAGTTTGCTCTCGGGCCGACCCACGAAGAGATAGTCGTGCCCTTGGTGGAAAAATACATAAAATCTTATAAAGATTTGCCTTGTTATGTTTACCAGATTCAGAATAAATTCAGAATGGAACTAAGGGCCAAGTCCGGTCTCCTTCGTGGCCGGGAATTCATCATGAAGGATCTGTATTCTTTCCATTTAACCGAAGACGATCTGAATGATTACTATGAAAAAGCCAAAGAAGCCTATCTTAAAATTTTCCAAAGAGCGGGGATTTCGGAAAAAACTTTTCTGACTTTTGCCTCGGGAGGTTCTTTTTCCAAATACTCTCATGAATTCCAGACTGTTTCAGAGGCGGGAGAAGATGTAATTTACGTTTGCAAAAAGTGCAGCCAGGCAATAAACCGAGAGATATTCGGCGAAGTGAAAATCTGCCCAAATTGCCAAGGCAAAGATTTCGAAGAAAAAAAATCAATAGAAGTGGGAAATATTTTTAAGCTGATGAATAAATATTCCAAACCGTTTGATTTATCGGTTAAAGACAAAGACGGTAAAGAACAAGCAGTTTTGATGGGTTGTTATGGGATTGGCTTGTCGCGCCTGATGGGGACAATAGTGGAAGTTCATCACGATGAAAATGGTATCATTTGGCCCGAGTCAATCGCTCCTTTCCGATCCCACTTAATAAGCCTGGGGCAAAACGAGGCTGCGGAAAAAATTTACAAAGAGCTGACGGAAGCCGGCAAAGAAGTTTTATTTGACGACAGGGAAGATAAAACAGCCGGAGAAAAGTTTGCCGACTGCGATCTTATCGGAATTCCCGAAAGAATAGTCGTTTCGGAAAAGACCTTGGCGGAAAAATCGGTTGAAATAAAAAAAAGAAACAGCAAAGAAACCAAATTGATAAAAATTAATGAAATCGAAAAATATATTAAATAAGGTTTGGAAAATATTTTCTGAAGATATCGCCATTGACCTGGGGACGGCAAACTCCGAAGTTTATGTCGGGGGCAGGGGAATTGTCATCCAGGAGCCAAGTGTGGTGGCCATTAACCAAAAAACCGGCCAGATTTTGGCTATAGGCGAGGAAGCAAAAAAGATGGTCGGCAGGACGCCATCTCATATAATTGCTACAAGACCTTTGCGCAACGGCGTAATATCCGACTTTGAAGCGACAGAACAAATGCTTAAATATTTTATTGAAAAAGCCCAGAAGAGAAAATTTTTTTTGGCTCCGAGGCCTCGGGTGATAATAGGCATTCCTTCCGGAGTAACCGAGGTTGAAAAAAAAGCAGTCATTGATGCGGGCAAATCTGCCGGAGCCAGAGAGGTTTTTTTGATTGAAGAACCCATGGCAGCGGCTATAGGATCCCGGCTCCCGATTCAAGAAGCCGGCGGAAACTTTATCGTTGACATCGGCGGCGGGACAACAGAAATCGCCATCATTTCTTTGGGTGGGATTGTTTTGTCAAAAAGCTTAAGAATCGCCGGCGACAAGCTTAATGAAGACATTATCCAGTTTGCTCAGGAAGAATATAAGCTTTTAATAGGTGAGCGGACGGCCGAAGCTATAAAAATAGGCATTGGTTCGGCTTATCCGCTAAAGGAAAAAAGAGAGCTTCCTATGAGGGGCAGAAATCTGGTAACGGGTTTGCCCGAAGAGATACTGGTTTCCGATGACGATATCAGGAGGGCCATGGAAAAATCGGTAAAAAGGATAGTCGCCGAGATTAAAACCGCGGTAGAAGAGAGTCCGCCCGAGCTCTTGGCCGACATCATGGCTTCGGGCATTTATTTTGCAGGCGGAGGGTCTTTACTGCGCGGCTTAAATGTTCTGGTCGGCAAAGAAACAAAAATACCGACAAAAATAATTGAAGATCCGATGACCGCGGTAGTCAGGGGAGCGGGCATGGTCCTAGAGAATTTAGACGAATTAGAAGACGTGCTGGTTGAAACCGCAGAGCTGGAACCCCCAAAATAATATGATATCAAAAGAAGAAGTAAAACACATTGCTAAGCTTGCCAGGTTGGGATTGGATGATAAGGAGACAGAGAGGTTCCAAAAAGAACTCTCTGCCGTTTTGAGTTACGTTGAAAAATTAAAAGAAGTTGATATTTCCAAAGCAGAATCGGCCGACCATGCCATAACAATTGAAAACGTCAGCAGAAAAGATGAGGCAAAGCCGCTTGGCAATAAAAATCTTTTAGATTCGGCGCCCGATAAAAAAGACGGATTTTTAAAAGTAAAATCGGTTTTTTAAAATAAAAAAAGAGGCTCTTCTGAAGATCAGAAAGAGCCTCGCTCGACATTTGCCCTCATTTTAAGACTGAGGCGTCGTCTAGGGTGCTGCTACTTCAGGGACTTTAGTACTTTCATAAGGCCATACCTCCTTTTAAATATTACCTTTAAAGGGACTATATCGCTTCTTTGCTGGAGACACGATATAGTAGTGAAGGAATTTAGAGAAACCAGAGAAGCAACATTTGGCTACCTCCTTTTCTCCTTATCTAAGACAAAAATAGAAGAAAAGAACCACTTTTAGCATAAGATAAATAGAACGCATTGTCAAAATAAACATTTATGGAATTAAAAGAATTAACAATTAAAAAAATCAACCAAGGTTTGGCAAAAAAAGAATTTTCCGCCGTTGAAATTTGCCAGAATTATTTGAATAAAATAAAAAAAGAGAATAAAGAAATATTCGCGTTTTTAAATATAACGGAAGATTTGGCCTTGTCCCAAGCAAAAGAAGTTGACGAGAAAATAGCAAAAGGAGAATGCCAGCCAATTTTAGCGGGCGTGCCATGTGCCGTAAAAGATAATATCTTAGTTGAAGGCATAAAGTGTACGGCTGCCTCAAAAATTCTGGAAAATTATACAGCCCCTTATGACGCAACCGTTGTAAAAAAATTAAAAGAGCAGGGTGCGGTAATTCTGGGTAAAACCAATCAGGATGAATTTGCCATGGGCAGTTCTACTGAAAATTCGGCTTACCAGATTACCAAAAATCCTCACGATTTAGAAAGGGTGCCGGGAGGGTCTTCCGGAGGGTCTGCGGCGGCTGTAGCGGCCGGTTTTTGCCCTTTTTCCCTGGGATCGGATACCGGAGGCTCTGTTCGCCAGCCAGCCTCGTTTTGCGGCGTAGTCGGGCTAAAACCGACTTATGGGGCGGTTTCCAGATACGGGTTAATGGCTATGGCTTCGTCGCTGGATCAGATAGGGCCGATAGCCAAAACAGCTGAGGACTGCCAGTTGATTTTTGACGCCATAAAAGGCAAAGACCCGCTAGATTCAACTTCGGTTGAATCTGAAATTCAAAATTCAAAAATCAAAAATCAAAATTTACGAATTGGCGTACCCAAAGAGTATTTTATTGAGGGGATAGACCCAGAGGTTGAAAAAATTATCAAGCAGGCAATTAAAAAATATGAAGATATGGGGGTAAAAATTGAGGAAATCAGTCTGCCCCATACCGAATACGCCCTGGCGACATATTATATTATTATGCCGGCTGAAGTTTCGGCAAATTTAGCAAGATATGACGGAATAAAATACGGCTTATCGGAAAACGGCAAAAATTTGCTGGACGTTTATTTAAAAAGCCGGAAAAAAGGCTTCGGTACAGAGGTCAGGAGAAGAATCATATTGGGCACTTATACTTTGTCGTCGGGTTATTACGACGCATATTATTTGCGGGCTCAAAAAGTCAGGGAGCTGATTAAAAAAGATTTTGAGAGGGTCTTTGAAAAAGTAGATGCTATTTTCACCCCGGTTTCGCCCACGACAGCTTTTAAAATTGGTGAGAAAATTGACGATCCTTTGAAGATGTATCTGTCGGATATTTTCACGATTTCCGTCAATTTAGCCGGATTGCCTGCAATTTCCCTGCCATGTGGTATGATAAATCAATTACCGGTCGGATTGCAGATTATCGCAAATAAATTTGAAGAAAATAAAATTTTTGACATTGCCCATCTTTTAGAAATTAAAAATTAGAGTTATGCCTCCGGAAATAAGTCAATATTTAAATTCGCCCGCTTTCCACAATATTCTTTTGATTATTAAGATTGTTTTTATTATTATTTCTGCCTTTTTTTTCGGTTTCATTGTTTTTGCCCTGATTCATACCAGCTGGTTAAAAAGGCTGATATTAATGGACTTGGAGGAATTTTTTACCTTCCATCCTTACGGAGAAAAAAAACTTTATCGGCAATGGCAAAAATTAAAACAAAAACTAGATACCGGCCTGGAATCAGATTATAAATTAGCGGTCACAGGAGCCGATTCGATACTGGACGATATTTTAAAAAAAGAAGGTTTTGTCGGAGAGACCTTGGGAGAAAGATTAGAAAAGCTGACCGAATCTACGATCCCCAACTTGGCGGATGTTTCGGAAGCTCATAAAACTCGCAATAATATAGTCCACGATCCTGATTTTAAATTAACTTTAGAAGAGGCAAGGCGCGTCATGGAGATTTATGAAAAAGCCCTAGTTGACTTAAAAGAAATATAGATAAATTAAAAACAAAACATCCTTCTAGACTCAGGATGTTTTTGTTTCTGCGGGCCGGACGGGATTTGAACCCGTGATCTCCTCCGTGACAGGGAGGCGTGTTAGACCGGGCTACACCACCAGCCCATAATTTTTTACGTGATGCCGACAGTAGGACTCGGACCTACGACCTAACGCTTATGAAGCGCTCGCTCTAACCACTGAGCTATGCCGGCAAGAAATTATCCCGACTCCTTGCTCAAAAAACTTTCGGTTTTTTAGTTCGCTTCGTTCTCATTTTTTCACCACGGGGTAATTTCGTATGTGTTGCGGGGGTGGGACTCGAACCCAGCTTCTCGACCTTATGAGAGTCGCGAGATAACCCGTTCTCTACCCCGCAAAAACATTTTAGCACAATTTATTTAGCATATCAACTTGAATTGACATAGTTTTGAAATTTGATAAAAAGAAAATAAAGGAGGTTTAGCCCCTATTTTTATTAAAGGAGAGAGTATAACTTTAACAATAGAAAATGGATTATAAGAAGTAAAAAAAATTATAAGGAGGGGCATTATTTTTGCCTCAAAAGGCGAAGATTTTGCCGAAGCTGCCGGAGTAAAAGCTAAAAAACTTCGCGACCAGATTAATGAAGTTAAGATAAGTATGGGTCGGTAAAAATAAAAAATCCAAGGAGGTGAAAGATGCCAGATAGGAACAGTTGTCTAGGATGTTTAGTTGATGGATTATTTGATCGAGGAGCGATAAAGTTCGATGCTTTCAGACTAAAGCTCCATGAAAAAAACCCAGACATGCCCTTGTCGCCAATTTATATCAACTTGCGGAGACCGCCGGACGGACCTTTAACCTATGAGGATGCTATAGCTATCGGCGAAGCACTTTTTGGCACAATCAAGGGCAAGGGATTGGAATTCGATTTAGTCGCAGGTATTCCCCGAGCAGGCGAACCGTTTGCTATGGTGGTTTCAAAATTATCTGGAAGGCCGTTGCTAAAATTCGGTAAGAAGGTTGAGGGAGATCGCCGCAAGATTGACTCGATTATCGAAGGTAAATACCTTCCTGGCCAGCGCGTTTTACTGATCGACGATTTAATCACTCAGGCTGACACAAAAATAGAGGCTATCGGAGTTTGTGAAGAGGTCAAGTTAATAGTTGCCGGTGTAGCTGTTCTAGTGGACCGAGAGCAAGGTGGTTCAGAAAAACTGAAGAAAGCAGGCTATAATCTCTTGACTACTCTTCCGCTTTCTGTGCTTCTTGACCACTACGTTAGAGTCGGCAAGATTACTCAGATGAAGCGCAACGAGGTGATAGCTTACATTGCCGCTAATAAGTAGGGCGGACAAGTCCATATTAAATATATAACGGCTCGGATGAGTTTGTCTCACCGAGCCGCTTTTTTATTTTTTGACAAATTTATAAAATCTGGTAGAAATAATATAAATATTGTAGATTTTCAACAACCTGGATTTTTAACAAATAAACAAAAAGGGAGAAAAGGAGAGGAGAAATGAAACTTGTAACCGAAGTCAAAAAGGTATTACCAGAAACCGAATCAGGATGTCGGTTTTGGCAGGGAAGCATTAGTTCAGAAAACGGAGAAGCATTATTGACTTGGTATATTAAACCCGAAGATAATATTGGGCCATTTCTGGAGGGTTTAAGAGATTGCGGCGCGTCAAGGTTTCCTCAAGAAACACTTGACGATCTCTGCAAAAAGTTCAGAGCAGCGGCCAAGTAGCCAGCGGCATTTAGGTGGCAAATAATGGCCCGAGAAGTTTATCTTATCGGGCTATTTTTTATTTAAGTTATCCCCAGTTTTAGGGTTGAAACCGGGTTAAAAATAGGGTATAATTAAAGAATAACAATGGCAAAATTTGACATTAAATTACTCAAAAAAGAGGCGCAAAAGCGCATCCGGGAGAGCAAAAATCTGCAGGAATTAAACGATGTTTTAGGGGAGTATTTTGGCAAGGAGGGAAAACTTACCTTGGTTTTGCGTTCTCTGGAGAAAATGCCAAAAATCAAAAGAATAAAGATAGGGAAAGAAGCCAACAGCTTCAGAATTTTTTTTAACGAAAAATTTTCTGATAAAAAATTATCCTTTAATAAAGTTTCGGATAATGAAGAAAAACTGATTGACGTTACTGTTCCCGGCAAGAAGCCGTCAATGGGTCATTTACACCCGCTGACCAGAACTTTGCGCCAAGTGGAAGATATTTTTAAATCAATGGGATTTTCAGTTATTTCTGGCCCGGATATCGAGTCAGAGTGGCACAACTTTGATGCTTTGAATATCCCTAAAAATCATCCTGCCAGAGATCAGTGGGATACGTTCTGGCTCAAAACACCTGATAAATTATTATTGAGAACTCATACCAGTCCGGTTCAGATACGCTATATGGAAAAAAATAACCCGCCTTTGAGAATAATTGTTCCGGGCGACGTTTTCAGGCATGAGGCGACCGATGCTTCCCATGAATTTCAACTTTATCAGATTGAAGGACTGATGGTGGACAAAAAGATTTCGGCGGCAAATTTTAAAGCAGTAATCGAAGAATTTTTCAAAAGTTTTTTCAAAAAAGAAGTGAAAATTCGTTTGCGCCCCGACTTTTTCCCGTTTACTGAGCCGTCTTTTGATGTCAGCATCACTTGTTTGGTTTGCGGGGGGCGAGGATGTCCCGTTTGCAAGCAAACCGGCTGGGTGGAAGTGGCCGGAGCCGGCATGGTCCATCCGAATGTTTTTAAGAATTCTGGTTTGAATCCTAAAGATTGGCAGGGCTGGGCTTTCGGATTTGGCTTGGAACGCCTGACCATGATGAAATATAAAATTGACGACATCAGATTATTCAGGTCGGGAGATTTACGATTTTTGAATCAATTTTAATTTATGAAATTTTCATACAATTGGCTACAATCTTATTTTCAAAAAAGACTCCCGGCGCCGGAAAAACTGGCGGAGCTTTTGACGTTGCATTTTGCTGAAGTTGAAGGGGTAGAAAAATCCGGAGGAGATTTTGTTTTGAATATTGACGTCAGGCCAAACAGGGCAGGTGATTGCTTTTCGCACAATGGAATTGCCAGGGAGATTTCAGCTATTTTAGATTTAAGATTAAAGACTGAAAATTTGAAACTAAGAGAGGCAAAAAATTTAAAAGCCAAGAATTTTGTTGATGTTCAGCTTTCCGGGAAAGGGCATTGCTTCAGGTATGTGGCGAGAGTCCTGGTGGGAGTTAAAGTGGAAGAATCGCCGAAATGGCTGCAAGAAAGATTAATTGCCTGTGGCCTGCGGCCGATTAATAATATAGTGGATGCGGCAAATTACGTCATGCTGGAAACAGGCCAGCCGCTTCATACTTTCGACGGAGATAAAATAGAGGATAGGAAAATTATAGTCAGATTTGCCAAGACGGGAGAAAAAATTACCACCCTTGACTGCAATAGAGTTGATTTGGACGATGATATTTTGGTTATAGCCGACAGTAAAAAACCCATAGCTATTGCCGGCATAAAGGGAGGCAAGAATCCCGAAATTGGCAGAAATACAAAGATAGTTATTATAGAAGCCGCCAATTTTAATCCCCAGTTGATAAGAGTGGCTTCGCAAAAGATAAGGTTAAAGACAGATGCCTCTTTGAGATTTGAGCACGGCTTGGATCGAAATCTCGCAGCGGCTTCGGCAGACAGGACGGCTTTTCTGATTCAAAAAATTGCCGGCGGCAAGGTAACAAAGGGATTGATTGACGTTTATCCTAAAAAAGTTTTTCCAAAATTAATCAGATTAGATTTAGGTTATCTCGAGAGCTTGTTGGGGATAAAGATTCCTGCGGCAGAAATCAAAGGAATTTTATCAAGGCTGGGTTTTAAAATTCTCGCCTTCGCCAAGACTTCAGCGGGAAAGAAAAATTTAAAGTCAAACATTATTAATGTGGAGGTTCCTACAATAAGGTTAGATATTAATTTGCAGGAGGATTTAATTGAGGAAGTCGGGAGGATTTTTGGCTACGGAAAAATCCAGGCAGTTTTTCCAAAAGCTTCTTTGGCCATCCCTAAAAGAAACCTGGATATCTTTTGGGAAGATATAGCAAAAGATGCTCTAAAGGAAGCAGGTTTTACGGAAATTTATAATTATTGTTTTATTTCAGAAAACGACAAAAATGTTTTTGGCGCAACTAATTCTGTTGAAGTTGAGAATCCTCTCAGTGCCGACCAGAAATATCTAAGGCCCAGTTTGACGCCCAACATCCTAAAGGTCATCCAAACAAATCATAAAAATTTCAGCAATATTAAAATTTTTGAATTAGGGAAAATATTCAAAAAAATTTCCGGCGGGACAGAAGAGAAAAGAATGCTGACGGTAGCCGCCACCGGAGAAGAATTTTATCATTTAAAAGGGGTGGTTGATGTTCTGTTAAATAAGCTTGGTATCGGTGAAATTTGGTATGATTCCTACAGGGCTACGCCGGAAGAATCAAAAATGCGGATATGGCAGGAACAAAGATGCGCTGAGATAAAAATTGACGGTGAAGAGATCGGTTTTTTGGGCGTAATTTCACAAAAAATTTTAGGAGATTTCAAAATTCCCAAGACAACGGTGCTAGAAATTGATTTTGAATTATTGAGTAAATTTTCCTCCGAAGAGCATCAATACCGGCCGATTTCCAAATTTCCGGCGGCCGTCAGGGATCTGGCCATTTTAGTGCCAAGAGATATAAAAGTTGAGGAGGTTTTAAACAAAATTGAAGAGGCCGGAGGAAAAATTATCCGCGACATTGATTTATTTGACATTTATGAAGGCGACGAATTGCCCGGACAGAAGAAAAATTTAGCCTTTCATATAATTTTTCAAGCAGAGGATAAGACTTTGTCTTCCGATGAAATAGACGGATTTTTTAATAAAATAATCAAGGCTCTGGAAGAAACCCCGGAGTGGCAAGTAAGAAAGTAATTATATCTATATGGAAAAACCAAAAACGGAAGCAAAAGAGCAAAAAGATAATTTTACCCCGAAAGCCGATTACACGGCAAAGGATATTTATGTTTTGCAGGGGCTGGAACCCGTAAGAAAAAGACCAAGTATGTATATCGGCTCGACCGGGCCCGATGGTCTTCATCATTTGATCTGGGAATGCGTTGACAACAGCATTGACGAGGCCATGGCCGGTTTTGCCAAGAACGTGGAAGTTTTTCTTTTGCCGCAAAATAAAGTAAAAACGACTGATGATGGCAGGGGAATCCCGGTTGAAAAGCATCCTCAGACTAAAAAATCAGCTTTGGAAACTGTTATGACCACCTTGCACAAGGGAGCCAAATTCGGCTCGGGGGCTTATAAAATTTCAGGAGGACTTCACGGCGTAGGGGTGGCGGTTGTCTGCGCGCTTTCTAAATGGATGAGGGCCGAGGTCTGCCGCGGCGGGAATTTATATTTTCAGGAATATGCCCAGGGAAAACCAAAAACCCCTGTCAAAATATTCGGCAAATGCAAACAAACCGGGACTACTCAAATTTTTGAGCCGGACCCCGCAATATTCAGCGAAATTAAATTTGATTTAAAAAAGATTCTCAATCATCTGCGCCAGCAGGCCTATTTGACAAAGGGAATAAGAGTAACCGTCATAGACGAAAGAGATGGTCAAAAAAAACCCTACACTTTTTATTTCGAAGGCGGGCTGGCCTCTTATGTCAAATATCTGACTCAAGGGGTAGTCAGACGCCATGAAAATATTTTTTATTGTTTGGGAGAAAAAGACGGAATCTTAGTAGAGGCGGCTTTCCAATATACTGACGAGTATGAATATTACGAGGAATCTTTCGCCAATAACATTAATACCGGAGAAGGAGGAACGCATTTGACAGGTTTAAGATCAGCCATTACCAGAACCTTTAATGACTATGCAAGAAAAAATGAGCTTTTAAAGGGAGAAGATGAAAATCTTTCCGGTGAAGATATCAGAGAGGGTTTTACCGGCGTTGTCTCGGTAAAGCTTCCTGATCCACAGTTTGAGGGTCAGACAAAAGCCAAGCTGGGAAATCCGGAAGCAAAAGTGGCAGTAGAGGGCATAATAACCGAGGCTTTGAAGGATTTTTTAGAAAGAAATCCTCAAGATGCCAAAGCTATAATTGAAAAATGCGTCTTATCCCAAAAAGCGAGAAAAGCTGCCCGGGCGGCAAAAGAAACCGTTTTGAGGAAAGGAATTTTAGAGGGTCTGGCTTTGCCGGGCAAACTTGCCGACTGCACCTCAAGAAGCCCGGAGGAATCAGAATTATTTATCGTAGAAGGAGATTCGGCCGGGGGCTCAAGCAAACAGGCGAGAGACCGGCATTTTCAGGCGATTCTGCCCCTGCGCGGAAAAATATTAAACGTTGAACGTGCCCGCCTTGATAAAATTTTAACATCAAAAGAAATCAAGTCCTTAATCATCGCTTTGGGCACGGCGGTGGCTGACGACTTTAACATTGAAAAAGCCCGCTACCACAAAATCGTCATAATGTGCGATGCCGATGAAGACGGCAGTCATATCAGAACCTTGCTTTTGACCTTTTTTTACAGATACTTTAAACCAATAATTGAAAAGGGCTATTTATATATTGCCCAGCCGCCGCTTTACCGGATCCAAGCAGGCAAAGAATTAAAGTACGCCTACAATGAAGACCAAAAAAACCAGATCCTGCAATCAATGAAAAAACTTACAGGAATCAATGTCCAGCGGTATAAAGGTCTTGGAGAAATGAACGCCGACCAGCTCTGGGAAACAACTATGGATCCCCAAAACAGGGTTTTATTGCAGGTAGCCATTGCTGACAGCAAAGAAGCTGACAGGACATTTGATGTTCTGATGGGGGATGAGGTCCTGCCTCGCAAGAAGTTTATCCAGACATACGCCAAAAAGGTAAAGAATCTTGACATCTAATCCATTTTCAACTACCATTAAAATGTGGCCGGAAAGGCCGTTTTAAGTACAAAAATCATTTAGATGACAATTTTTACTAAAATTCAAACTTTTCTGAAAGAAGTTTTAGTTGAAATGAAAAAAGTCAATTGGCCGACGCGCCAGGAAACAATCAGGTATACCCTGGTTGTCATCGGGGTTTCAGTTGGCGTAGCAATTTTTTTAGGCGGATTTGACTTTTTGTTTACCAGATTATTAAATACATTTATTTTATAATTTTTCACCAACGCTCAAAATTATGCCCAGGCAAATACTTCCTCAGGAAAAAAATTGGTATGTGCTGCACACTTATTCGGGATATGAAGACGCGGTAGCTAAAAACCTAAAGCAACGAATTGAGTCTTTGGGCATGGAGGGTAAGATTTTCAACGTTATTGTTCCCAAGGAGAAAAAGATTAAGATAAAAGACAGCAAAAGAAAAGTGATTGAGGAAAAAATTTATCCCGGCTATGTTTTGGTTGAAATGGTGGTGACCGATGACAGCTGGTATGTTGTCAGAAACACGCCTAACGTCACCGGTTTTGTGGGAGCTGGCACCACTCCGGTCCCGGTGTCAAAAGCAGAAATTGATACCTTGATGAAGAGAATGGGAGTTGATGAGCCTCAGTATAAAATTGAAGTGAAAGTGGGTGATTTGGTAAAAATTGTTGACGGGCCTTTTCGTGATTTTGACGGAAAAATTGCCGAAGTTGACTTGGAAAAAGGAAAATTAAAGGTTCTGGTCAATATGTTCGGCCGGGACACTCCGGTGGAGCTGGATTCGTTGCAAATAAAGAAAGTTTAATTTATTATTCTATTTATGGCAAAAAAAATAAAAGTAGTTATAAAATTACAGATTGCCGCAGGAGCGGCTACTCCGGCACCTCCTGTGGGACCGGCTATTGCCCCGCACGGTTTGAACATTATGGATTTTTGTCAGAAATTCAATGCCGCCACCAAAGAAATGGCTGGTTTTAAAATTCCCGTGGAAGTGACCATTTTTGAAGACAGGACTTACACTTTTGTTCTAAAACAACCGCCGGCGGCAGAGCTTCTGAAAAAAGCCGCGGGCATTGAAAAGGGTTCAGGCACACCCAACAAAACTAAAGTGGCCAAAATTACCCGCGCCCAGTTGCGCCAGGTGGCCGAAAAGAAAATGCCGGACATGAATACCGATGACCTTGAAGCCGCCATGAGAACCTTAGAAGGTACGGCCAAAAACATGGGCATAGAAATCGTCGGCTAACAATAAATTAAATTCAGCCCCCATCATTATTTTGGTGGGGGTTTTGTTTAGGAAAATAACTTGGAAAAAATTTGAGGGTGGGGTATAATGAGATATAATTATTAATTGGCATAACACCATAATATCATGATACTCTCTGATAAAGACATCAAAGATCATATCGCAAGAGGAATTATTAAAATTAACCCGACGCCTAACTTTGAGGAGCAATTGGGCCCCTGTTCTTTGGATTTGCATTTAGGGACCAGCTTTAAGACCTTCAAGCCCAGTCGCTATCCCTATTTAGACCTAAAAAGAACTACTAATTTTGAAGATCTGATGGAAACCATAAATGTTACTAATGGATCGCCTTTTGTCATCCAGCCAAAAGAATTTATTTTAGCCATTACCGAGGAAGAAATAACCCTTCCGGCTCATATTATGGGGAGATTGGACGGCCGAAGCTCTTTGGGCAGGCTGGGGCTGGTGGTTCACTCTACAGCCGGCAGGTTTGACCCCGGCTGGCAGGGAAAAGCGGTTATGGAATTTGGAAACATGGGAATCATGCCGATAATCCTTTATCCGGGCATGCGCATTTGCGCCATGACCTTTGAAACGCTTTCTTCAGAGGCGGAAATTCCTTATTTGAAGCAAAAAGACCATAAATACGCCGGCCAAATCAAAGCCACAGCCAGTAAAATAGGTGAAGAAAAAAAATAAGATTATACTTTATCATGGACAAACTTCATCCGGAATATCAATATCTTAATTTATTAAAAGAGTTGATTGATAAAGGTTGCGAGCAGGTTGACGCCGGCACCGGCGTCAAAACCTACAGCGTTTTTGGTAGGCGATTTGTTTTTGATCTTTCAGAGGGTTTTCCGCTGCTAACCACTAAAAAAGTTTACTGGAAGGGTCTGCTTTATGAGCTGCATTGGTTTTTGAGCGGTCAAAAAAATATCAAATATCTTGTTGATAATAACGTGCACATTTGGGATGATTACCCGTACAGAATCTATCGTGAAAAAATAAACGCTGGCACCGAGAAAGAAATGACCAAAAAAGAATTTATAGAAAAAATTGCCCAAGACAATGATTTTGCGGAAAAACATGGAAATTTGCCACACGTTTACGGAGATATGTGGCGCCATTGGCCGGCCAAATCGGGCCGGACGATTGATCAGCTGCAATGGGTTGTTGATACTTTGCGCAAAGACAAAAGCGCCCACAATGCCATTGTCAATGTTTGGGATCCCGAATATCTTTATGAAATGGCTCTACCGGGTGAGGCTTGCCGTTTTCCGATTTGCCACAATATGTTTCAGTTAAATGCCAATAACGGACGGCTGTCGCTTCAATTATACCAGCGTTCTTGCGACGTATTTTTAGGAGTGCCTTTCAATATTGCCAGCTATGCTTTGCTGACAATAATATTGGCGCAGATAACCGGAAATAAGCCTGGAGAATTTATTCATATTTTTGGAGATATTCATTATTACGAAAATCATTTAGACGCCTTAAAAGAGCAGTTAAAAAGAGAGCCTCGACCGTTTCCAACAATAAAGTTAAATTCGAGCGTCAAAGAAATAGATGATTTCAGGCCAGAAGACGTAGAAATCATAGGATACGATCCGCATCCACCCATAAAAGCCGAGCTTACTCCTGTGGGAGGGTTGGTAACAAAAGAATGGAAAGATTTCGTCCAAAAAAATAAACAATCATGATCTCAATGATCTGCGCTATCGGTAAAAATAAGGAAATCGGATTTAAAAATAAATTACTCTGGAGCCTGCCGGGAGATATGAGGCATTTTAAAGAAATAACCATGGGCCGCACCGTAATTATGGGACAGACAACCTTTGAATCTATCGGCAAGGCGCTTTCCGGCAGAAAAAACATAATACTTTCTTTGGACCCTAATTATAAAGCCGAAAATTGTCAGGTTTCTAATAATCTTCAGGATATCGCCGACAAATATAAAAACGCAAAAGAAGAGGTATTTGTAATCGGCGGAGCCAGCATTTATAAACAATTTATCCGATATGCCGTTAAATTATATTTAACTTTAGTGGAGGATTCTCCGGAGGCCGATACTTTTTTTCCGGATTATTCAGAATTTAAACAGATAATTTCAGAAAGCGAGATACAAGAAGAAAACGGTTTGAAATATAAATTTGTAGAATTGACAAAGTAATATGTTTCTTGGCGCAAAAGAATTATTGCAACTGGTAAAAGAAAAAAAATTAATGGAAGGGCTTTGTCAAAGGGAGCTTGAGGCGCCCGAGGGCGCCGGTTTTGACATCAGGATAGGGGAGCTGTACAAACTCAAGGGAGAGGGTTTCATGGGGATTAAGGAAAGAGAAACTCCGGAAGTCAAACTAGTTGCCAAGTATCAGGAGGGAAAAGTTGCGAAAGTAATTCTAGAGCCCAACGTATATTATCTGATGAAGACCATAGAAAAAGTGAATATGCCCCAGGATTTATTGGCCATATCAACGCCCCGATCAACTTTATTCAGATCCGGGATTTATATTTTCGGCGGTCAAGTTCCCCCGGGATACTGCGGAGAATTATCTATGGGGATATATAATTTCAGAAAAGAGCCATTTTTGCTGGAAATGGGAGCCAGAGTTCTGCATATTATGTTTTCTGAAATAAAAGGAGAATCCAATCTTTATCGGGGCCAGTGGCAAGGAGGAAGGGTAGCGACAGAAAAAAAAGAAAAGCAAACATAATGAGTAAAAAGAAAATAATAATAGGGTTAATAGGCGAGACGGGTTCGGGCAAGGATACGGTTTCCGATTATATTAAAAAGAATTATCCCGAGGTGCTTGTTTTGCGATTTTCCGATCCTTTAAGGGAGGCGCTGGGGATTTTTTTAAACGAAAAAAGAAAAGAAGACCAGCAATGGCTGGCGATCGTTTTGAGGGAAAGGTTCGGTGGAGATATTTTATGGCAAGCTTTAAAGAAAAAAATAGAAAATGTAGAAAGCGGCATTGTGATTTTAAACGGAATAAGATTTGCCGATGAGTATAGGGGAATTAAACAAATAGGCGGCAAAATTATTTATGTTACTGTCGATTCCAAAATCAGATGGCAAAGAGTAAGAAGCAGAGGAGAGAAAAAAGACGACAGAGTTTCTTATAAAAAATTTTTACAGATAGAAAGAGCGGCCACTGAGTTACAGATTCCCAAACTCGGTCAAAAAGCAGATTTTATAATAAAAAATGACGGTTCGATAGAAGATTTTTATGCCCGGATTAAAAAGGTGCTTAAAATGATATGAAAAAAAATCCATATTCCGGAAAATTCATTGTTTTTGAGGGATTGGACGGTTCGGGGCAGACAACACAGGCTGACTTATTGTTTAAATATTTAAAAAATCAAGGCAAAAAAGTTTATTTGACGGCTGAGCCCACAACTTTTTTAATCGGCGGGTTGATTAAAAGCCAGCTGGCCGGAGAATGGAAAAGCAGCAATGAATGTCTTCAGCTATTATTTACGGCGGACAGGGCCTATCACCTGGAGAAAGAAATAATCCCGTTGTTGAAAAAAGGAATAACCGTAATTTGCACCAGATACATCCTCTCGACTTTGGCTTACGGAAGTTTAGGAGTCAAAGACAGTGATTGGCTGATGAAAATCAACAAACATTTTATTCTTCCCAATAAAACATTTTTTTTGAAAACTCCGCCAAAAGTATGTATTAGCAGAATTAAGAAAGAAAGATTTCACGAAGAACTTTTTGAAAATGAAGAAAAATTCAAAGAAGTCTCAAGGAATTATTTGAAATTTATAAAAAAATTTTCCAATATTTATATTATTAATGGCAACAATTCAGTCCAAAAAGTTCATAATGATGTAAAAAAATATATAAGATTATGACCAATATAGCAAAGATAATTGATCAGACGTTTTTAAAAAAAGAAGCCGGCGAAGATGAAGTAAAAAAAATTGCCAAAGAAGCTCGGGAATATAATTTTCGCGGCTTTTGCGTTTTACCCGCACACGTCAAGTGGGCAAAAGAGATTTTAAGCGGCAGCGACGTCAAAGTTACCACTCTGATTGACGAACCGACCGGCGCAAGTTTGCATCAAAAAAGAATAAAAATGTGCAAAAAAGCCGAAAATGAGGGTTCGGATGAATTGGACGTCGTCATGAAGATAGATGCTTTTAAAAATGGAAAATACGATGAAGTTTTAAATGACTTAAAAGAAATTTGTAAAATTTTACCGACAAAAGTGATTATCGGCTCGGGTTATTTGACCGACGAGGAAATCAAAAAAGCTTCTGCAATAACCAGAGAATCGGGCGCAATTTGCGTAAAAACCGCCACAATAAACGATCCTTTGGATGGTGCGGAGTTGCCGGAAAAAGCAAAACACGTAAAAATAATGAGAGAATTAGCACCAGAATTGTTAGTAAAAGCGGCGGGTTCCATCAGGACCCTGGCCGATTTAAAAATGATGATAGAAGCCGGAGCCGATATTATCGGCACGAGTTCGGGAGCAGAGATTGTCAATGAGGCCGAGGGTAAAAATATTTCTTACAGCCAATTTTGGAGAAAAGCAGAATAAATTTATGGCATATAAACCGACAATTGGTTTGGAAATTCATATTGAACTGAACACAAAAAGCAAGATGTTTTGCGGTTGCGCGAATAATCCTGACGAACACGGGCCCAATATTAATGTTTGCCCCATCTGTATGGGGCATCCGGGGACTCTCCCGGTTATTAACGGAGAAGCGGTTAGAAAAACAATTAAAACCGGCCTGGCTTTGAATTGCCAAATCCCGAAAGACTCAAAATTTGACAGGAAAAATTATTTTTATCCCGATTTACCAAAAGGTTATCAGATTTCTCAATATGATATGCCTTTTTGCAAAGACGGCTATCTAGATATAAGCGACAGAAAGATAAAAATAAGACGCATTCATTTGGAGGAAGATACCGGTCGCTTAGTTCATCCGGAAAGAGCAGAGTTTTCTTTGGTCGATTTTAACCGGGCAGGAATTCCCTTGATGGAACTTGTAACGGAGCCCGACATAACTTCGGGAAAAGAAGCGAAAATTTTTGCCGAAGAACTGCATGAAATTTTTCATTATCTTGAGGTTTCGGATGCCGATATGGAAAAAGGGCAAATGAGAGTTGAGGTAAATATTTCTTTGAGCGATAAAGAAGGAGAATTAGGCACGAAAGTTGAAATTAAAAACCTGAATTCTTTTCGGTCAGTGGAAAGAGGGGTAGATTTTGAAATTAAGAGGCAAACGAAGGCCCTAGAAAGCGAAGAAAAAATAATTCAGGAAACCAGAGGCTGGGACGATACCAAGGGGGTAACGGTCTCGCAGAGAGAAAAAGAAGAAGCTCATGATTACAGATATTTTCCGGAACCGGATTTGCCGCCGCTGCATTTTTTGCAAGAAGAAATTTCCAGAATAAAAGCAGAAATTCCGGAATTGCCCCAGCATAGGCGCAAGCGGCTGGAAGAGCAATACGAATTAGGCGAAAATATGTCAGAATTCTTCGTTAAAAATAAAAAATTCGGGGAATATTTTGAAAAAGTTATAAGCGAATTTGATCCGGGGCTTACTCATGAAAAAATATTGAGCTTGATAAAACTAACTTCTAATTATTTGGCCACCGATCTTCAGGGTTTATTGGGCAACAAATCAGTGGCTGATAAAGATTTTAAAATAACACCTGAAAATTTCGCCGATTTTATTGATTTGATAAATGACGGGAAGATATCAAGCAAAATTGCCAAGCAAGTTTTGACGGAAATGTTTGTTTCCGGTGCCGACCCTTCTCATATTATTGAAGAAAAAGGGCTTAGCCAAATGAGCGACGAAGCCGAGATAGAAAAGATTATAAAAGAAATAATTACTGACAATCCAAAAGTTGTTGAGGATTATAAAACGGGGAAAGCTAACGCTTTTCAATATCTGATTGGCCAGGTTATGGCCAAAACCCGCGGTAAAGCCAATCCGCAGATGGTGAAAAAAATACTGAATAGAGCATTGACAAATTAACAAAAAATTAGTAAATTAAACAGCACATAAAATGCTATTTTAAAATTTACAAAAGAAAAGGAGGAAGCTTGTTTTTTAATTGTCGAATCAGCTCAGGAAGGATTTATATTCCTTCAATACTAGCGAAGAAGCTCACGGGCAAACTCATAATCAGTAAAAGTCCGGATGGATGTCTTTTCCTTTGCACTCTGAATCGCTGGCAGGAAATAAGCAGAGAGTTTAACTCTTTATTCCGATTAAAAGATCCAAACGAACTGCGAATTAGGAAAAATAGAAATTCTTGGAGGATTTTTCTCGCACCGGGCTTTCGGGAATATGCAGGATTAGACAGGGAAGTGGTGGTAGTCATGATTGAAAGTTCCGGATATCTTGAGATCTGGAGCAAGAAAAGATGGACAGAGGAGCAAAACAAACCAGATAAAAAAACTTTCTTCAGGGAAACGATACCTCAAAGCAGATAAACACAAAAAAGAGGAGAGGCTTGTAGGCCTCTCTTTTTCTTTTCTATTGACAAAAATAAAATAGGGTGATATAATTATACCAGTTAAAAATAAAGGACGTTTAACGTCCCGAATAGGAGGAAAAAATGTTAACAACTATAGGAGATGTAAAGAAGACTTGCGGCGATGGCAACAGCGCCATTGCCTTACCTGGTCATGATGGTTGTTTATTCGGTCGGGGGGTGCCCAGATCGGAGGATCCTGCTCCCTTGAAAGAGGGCGCTAAAAGGCTTTCTTCGGGGAAGATTATTTACTGGAAGCCAATTGGCAAAATTGGTTGGTAATGAAACTTACCAGCCAAAAGAGGGAGACGCGCAAGTGTTCTCCCTCTTTTCATTTTCTAGAAACTTTTTGATCAGGTTTAGGGCTTGTTTTTTATTTTTTACCCATTTAATTCTTTTATCTCTTTTGAACCACGTCATCTGCCTCTTTGCAAAATGTTCAATTTCTTTCTGCAGTTTTTCAATCATTTCTTCATAATTTAATTTTTCCTGTAGATATAGAGCGACATATCTGTATTCTAAGCCGAATTCTTCAAGTCGTTCCCATGAAAGCCCTGATTTTCTTAGTTTTTTCACTTCATTTATCATTCCTTCACCTAATCTTTTTAATAATCTCTTGTAAATTCTTTTTTTTAACTCTTCTTTTTCTCTTTTTATTCCTAAAATTAAAACCGGACAAGGGAAAGGATTGAACTTGATTTCAGGAACAGGTTTTTTTGTTTTAATTATAATTTCCAAGGCCCTTATTAACCTTCTTCTGTTCTTTTTATCAATATTTTCTGCTCTTTTTTGGTCTTTTTTCTCAAGCTCTCTAAAAAGTTCTTCGGTTGTCTTTTTTTCCAATTTCTTTCTCAGCTTCCAATCCGGTTTTACTTCAGGAATAACAATGCCGTCAATTAGGGCTTGGATATAAAAACCGGTTCCTCCGCAAATTATTGGAAGTTTTCCTTTCTTGAATATTTTTTTTATAGCGGAAATTGCTAATTTTCTATATTGAGTCACGCTAAATTTCCTTTTTGGAGAAGCGACATCTAAAAGATGATGGGGAATACCTTTCATTTCTTTTTTTGTCACCTTGCCGCTGCCGATATCCATTCCCTTATAAACCTGTCTAGAGTCGGCAGAGATTATTTCTCCTTTGATTTTTTTAGCCAAATGTACGGCCAAGGCCGATTTTCCCGAAGTGGTCGGGCCCAGAATAGTTATCAGTTTATAATTTTTCAGCATTTTTAGTGATTATTTCTCTTAGAATTTTTTCTCTTCTTTTTTTCTCTTTCAAAGAAACGGTATCCTTTAGTGAAAAAGCGGCGGTTCCTGGGCGGGCAGAGTACTTGCTGATATAAGCTAGGTTAAATTTGATCTTTTTGAATAATTTTACGGTATTCAGGAATTGCAGTCTAGTTTCTCCCGGAAAGCCGACTATTGCGTCAGTCGTCAGATTAATATCAGGGATTTTCTCTCTTATTTCTCTGACCAACTTTTCGTATTGCTCGACCGTATATGGCCGGTTCATTTTTTTTAGAATTTTATTGTCTCCCGACTGCAAGGGCAGATGGAGGAATTTGTCGATTTTTTTGGAGTTTGTCATAACATCCATCAGTTCCTTGGTGAAGTTTTTGGGATTTGGCGACATAAATCTTATTTTAAAATTTCCAGGAATGCCGGCGGCTGCTTTTAGTAATTTGGCAAAATTTATGGAAGCATCGGCGGGAGAGGCATAATCGTTTACATTTTGTCCTAAAAGCCAGATTTCCTTTGCGCCGTTTTTTACCGAAATTTTTATTTCTTTTAAGATTTTTTTATGATCCCGGCAGATTAATTTGCCGCGAGTCTCGGGAACCACGCAATAGGTGCAGGAATTATTACAGCCGTTGGAAATCGGCACAAGGAACGCTGATTTTTTTTGGCACTTTGGCGGAATTTCAGAGAAGTCTTTGTTTTGCCAAATTTCGTCAAAAAGCCCCAGAAATTTTTTTCTGTCTGTTTTAATGATGCATCCGGTCAAAACGGTTTTGAGCTTCTTGTTTTTTATTTTTAATCTAGCCAATTCTTTGGTTTTTCCCCAGATTCTGTCTACTGCCGTCTGTCTGACAGAGCACATATTAACGATAATAAAATCAGCTTCCTTTTCGTCGGGAGCTGGTTTATAACCTTTTCTTTCTAAAAGAGTGGCAATTCTCTCGCTGTCAGCTTCGTTCATCTGGCAGCCGTAAGTGATGATAAGATATTTTTTCAATGGATTTCTTCTTTTTTTTCTTTTAAAAAATTTCGCCACTGTTCCAGGAATTCCGTGAACATAGAGAAAGGCATATCAATAAGTGCGTTAAAAAAAGCGGCTACGGCATTGTATTGCTTCCATTTGTTAGACAGCCAGCGGCCCGTGCTGACAATCGGCAAAAATAGTATATCAAAGAGAAATTCCAAAACGTTGCTGGGTTTTTCTTCGACTGTTAATTCTTTGGACCTTTCTCTGACGGCTGAGCCGGCAAAGGCAATCAACGCCACAAACATGAGATTGATAAAAATCGAAGTCGGAGGAAATCCGGCCGCCATAAAAATTAAAATTACAATTCCAAATGAAAAAATCGCCCCCAAGATATAAATCAAGGCGATCAGCGTTTTTGTTATCAGCCCTCTTTTTTTAGGGGCCTTTATTTCGTATATGCCGACTTTTTCTCTTTTATACGCAATTTTCATTGTTTCTATAATTACAGCATCCAGATTGCTTTTTGGAGGGAGGCTGATAGTTAAAACCAAAATAAACATTAAGAAAGTGGGGCCCAAAATGTCAACGGCAATGGTTATCGGGCCCATGTACATTTTTAGCAGATATTTTGCTACTGGCCACTCTAAAATTATGATGGAAAAAACATTGGTTGAAAACATGGAAAGGGTGGAATAAAAGGCGGCGCGATGAAGCCGTTTTTTTAACGTAGCGTATCTTTTTGCGTAGGCTTCCTTAATCAGCTTTTCCATCGCCTCGGGTTCGGTGATTTTTTTTTCAATCTCCAGGGGAGAGATTTTCTGAGAAAGAATATCGCCCAGAAGCAAATAAGGAGTATCGTATCTTTCGCAGATTTTGTAAAATTTATCTCCCAAGCGATGATTCAATTCTTTTTCCAAATCATCGGAGATTGTGTAGATTTTATTAGTTATTTCCTGAAGTTGGTTTAGGGATAAATTAAACCATTCGGGATATCGCCTCTTTAAAAGATGGTAGCAGATTGTTGCCGAATCAAGTTTAAATAAAGCCCGCTGGACGGCGATATAAATTTGGGTGTTTTTTTCTTCTTCGCTTACTTTTATTGTTAACTGAGTTCCCTGGTTAATTTTTATTCTCATTTGCATGGAATCAGACATATATTCTATCAGCGCTCGTTCTCGCTGGGAAGAAGAAAGAATTTCTTCTATCTCGCAGGCGGCCACGTCTATTAACCAGCTGTATGTCTGTATTTTTTTTCTTTCTGAAATATTTGTGGGTCTGTTTTCAGAAATATAAAAATATTTTTCTAGTGATTTTTGAACGACGGCAATTTTAGATTCTTCTATTCTGTCGCTGGGGAAATGACCCCCCCTTATTAATTCAAAAATCAAGGGTTCGGCAATCGCTTTGCTGTCTTTTGTCAAAACTAATCTCCGCTTTAGCATTCTGCCGATAGCGCCCCTGCGCATCAAATGTTCTTCTCTCCAGTCAACCACCCCCCTTATTTTTTCATAAAAAGCAGCCACTGCCGAAGCCACTTCATCTACATGAATCGTCGGTACGCCTTCTTTCCTTTGTGAATCGTTGAACCAAGATTGATAGCGCTGTATTAATTTTTGAGTTGATTGAGACGGTTCTGGCATGGCATCATCTGCATTATTTTTTATTTTCTTGTTTTATTTTAATTTTTTCCGAAAATTCAGTTATTTTCATCGTTGTTATGTCTTTTTTGCCCCTCTCTCTTACGGCGACGGCGTTTGAAGCGATTTCTTTGTCTCCCACAACCAGCAAATAGGGGATTTTTTCCAACTCTCCGTTTCTGATTTTCTTTCCCATGGTTTCATTTTCGGCATCAATCTCAACCCTGAAGTCTGCTAGTTCTTTTTTCACTTTTTCCGCATATTCAACATGCTTATCGGAAATCGGAATTATGCGAATTTGGACTGGCGCCAACCAAAAAGGAAAAGCCCCGGCAAAATGTTCTGTCAAAACGCCGACGAATCTTTCTAGGGAGCCGTAAATCACCCGATGGATGACCGCCGGAGTTTTTTCTTTACCGTCTTTGTCGATAAAACAAAGTTTAAAATTTCTGGGTATTTGAAAGTCAAGCTGAATCGTTCCCAACTGCCATTGCCTGCCCAGAGAATCTTTCATTAAAATATCAATTTTAGGTCCGTAAAACGCTCCATCTCCCTTAAGAATCGTGAATGATTTTCCGGATGATTTTAAAATTTTCTCCAATTCTTTTTCGGCTTTATCCCAACTTTTTTCATCGCCCATAAAGCTTTCTGGTTTGGTGCCTAGCCTAAAGGAGTACTCAAGATTAAAAATAGAATAAAATTTTTCAGCAATCTCGAATATTCTTTGATACTCTTCTTTTATTTGATCTTCAGAAATAAAAATATGAGCATCATCTTGGGTAAATTCTCTCACCCTCAAGAGGCCATTCAGTGTGCCTGATCTTTCATAGCGATGTAAAATATCGCAATCGGAAAATCGCAAAGGCAAATCTCGGTAACTCCTTGTTTTGCTTTGAAAAACTACCATGGCGTTGGGGCAATTCATGGGTTTTAAAGCATAAATTTCTTCTTCTTCGGTTTGGCAGAGAAACATTTCTTTTCTGTAATGATCCCAATGGCCCGATGTTTCATAAAGCTCTTTTTTATTCAATAGGGGAGTTCTGACTTCCTGATAGCCTGATTTTTGATGTTCTTTTCTCCAAAAATCTAAAAGTTCGTTTAATATAACCAGGCCTTTTGGCAACCAGTAAGCCATGCCTGGGGCGGTTTCATGGAACATAAATAATCCCAATTGCGGCCCCAGTTTTCTATGGTCTCTTTTTTCGGCTTCTGACTGCATTTTCAAATAATCTGCCAATTCTTTTTTTGTTTCAAAAGCCAAGCCGTAAATCCTGGTAAGCATCTGATTTTTTTCAGAGCCCCGCCAATAAGCACCGGCGACCTCGTTTAGTTTAAAGCTCTCAATTGGCAGATCTTTTGCCGATTTGACGTGAGGGCCGGCGCACAAATCAATAAATTCACCGGATTCGTAAACGGTTATTTTTTGTCCCTTCAATTCTTCAATTAATTCTAATTTATACGGCTGGTCTTTGAAAAGATTTTTTGCTTCGTCGAATTCTAAATTCTTAATTCTAAATTCAAAATTTTGCTTAATCAGCTCTTTCATTTTTTCCTCAATTTTTGGTAAATTGTCCGGCGTTAGAGAATTCTTAAATAGAAAATCGTAGTAAAAGCCGTTTTCAATGGCCGGTCCAATGCCAAATTTCGTGTCGGACCAAAGGTCTTGCACCGCGTAAGCCAAAATATGCGATAAGGAATGGCGGATTGTTTCAATGTTTTGTTTTTCCATAATTAAATATCTTAGCACGAATTCATTAGGCTTCCAAGATTTCTTCGGCTGTGTCACAGATGACTTTAATTGTGCCGTCGCGGTTGTCGGTTTTGCCGGAAATGAAGACGATTTTATTTTCTTGGAAAACTTCCGGGTTTCTTTCCAAAGTATTGGGAAAAACAACCACTTCAATTTTATCCGACAAATCTTCCAGGTTGACAAAAAGCATGGGCCGGCCGGTTTTGGTAATTATTTTTTTAAAAGAAGCGATGATACCGCCTACTTTTACCTGCTTGTTTTTGGCGCCTATTTTTACCTTGGAAAGCTGCGAAGTTTTTTTCTCAAGAATATTTTTGAAATTATTCAAAGGATGCGAGGTGACAAAAAGCCCCAGAAGCTCTTTTTCCCAGGCAAGTTTTTCGTGGTCAGTCGCCGGAGTTGCAAAGGATAATTGGAATTTATGATTTATCTTTTGTTTTCCATCCGACATATCGAATAATCCTTTCTGGCCGTTATTTTTATTTTTCTGGGTTTCCCGGGCCACTTCCAGCAGTTTTTCCAGATTAAATAAAAGCTGGTTTCTTTCAGCCATTTTATCAAAAGCGCCGGCGCGAATCAGGCTTTCCAGAGATTTTTTATTTAGGTCTTTTGAATTTACTCTATTGATAAAATCTTCAATAGAGGCAAAATGTCCGCTGGCTTTTCTTTCTTTAATTATAGTTTCAACAATATTCTTGCCGACATTTTTTACGGCCAGAAGACCGAAGCGGATTGTCTTTTGATTTGGCACCACTGAGAAATTGGCAAAGCTTTCGTTAATATCCGGAGCCAAGACAACCAGTCTCATTTTTTTGCACTCTCCGATTAAAAAGCCGATTCTTTCTACATCCGCTTTTTCAGAAGTCAAAAGAGCTGACATGAATTCAACGGGGAAATGGGTTTTTAAATAAGCTGTCTGATAAGCGATTTGCGCGTAAGCTGCCGCATGCGACCTGTTGAAAGAATAGCTGGCAAAAGGTTCTATCCAATGCCAAATTTTTTTGGCGATATCCTCTCTGACGCTGTTTTTTATCGCCCCCTCAATAAATTTTTCTTTCTGAGCCATTAATAATTTTTTGATTTTCTTGCCGATGGCTTTTCTGAGAACGTCGGCTTCTCCTAGGGTGAATCCGCAAAGCTCTTGGGCGATTTTCATCACTTGTTCCTGATAAAGCATAATGCCGTAAGTTTTTTCAAGGACCGGTTTCATTTTCGGATGCAAATACTCAACTGTTTTTTTCTTATGCTTGCCGGCGATGTATTCGGGAATAAGAGCCATCGGTCCCGGCCGATAAAGCGCCACCATGGCAATAATATCTTCCATTTCGGTCGGTTTTAATTGTTTTAAATAATTTTGCATCCCCTCGGATTCCAGCTGAAAGACGCCGATTGTCTGAGCTTTCTGTAAAAGCCTGAAAGTTTCCTTGTCATCAAGGGGGAGTTTCTCAATATCAATTGATTTGCCCTGGACTTTATAAATTCTGGCCAAAGTGTCTTCAATAATCGTCAAATTTTTTAAACCCAATAAATCCATTTTCAAAAGACCCAAATCTTCAATTGAGTGCATTCCGTATTGCGTGACGATATTTTCGTCGTCCTGAGTCGGATGCTGCAAAGGCACTAAATTATCCAAAGATTCGGCTGAAATAACAATTCCGCAGGCATGAGTTGAGGCGTGGCGGGCAACGCCTTCCAATTTTTTGGCAAAATCAATCAGTTTTTTTGATTTTACGTCATTGAGATAAAGGTCTCTAAACTCTGTGACGTTTGCCAGAGTTTGGTCCAAAGTCATACCAAAAGGAATCATTTTCGCTACTTGATCGCAATAGCTGTAGGGGAGCATCATGGCTCGTCCGACGTCTCTGATTACCGCTCTGGCGGCCATGGTTCCGAAAGTAATAATCTGGGCGACTCGGTCTTTGCCGTATTTTTCGGAAATATAATTTAAAACCTCGTCCCTTCTTCTGTCGGTAAAATCCAAATCAATATCGGGAAGGGAAATTCTCTCAGGATTTAAAAATCTTTCAAAAAGAAGATTGTATTTTAGGGGATCAATATTGGTAATATTCAAGACATAAGCCACCAGAGAACCGCCGCAAGAGCCTCTGCCGGGTCCCACAACTATGCGGTTTTGTTTTGCCCAGTTGACAAAATCCTGAACTATCAAAAAGTATCCGGCAAATCCGGTTTTTTCAATCACCGACAGTTCGTATTCCAGCCTGTCCATAACTTCTTTTGTTTTATCGGGATATTTGCTTGCCAGTCTTTCGCGGCAAAGATCTTTTAGATATTGTTCGGCAGTTTTTCCTTCCGGTAAGGATGGATATTGGGGTAATTTTGTAATACCTAACTCAAATTCAAAGTTGCACAAATCCGCGATTTTTTGCGTATTCTCCAGGGCTTCGGGCAAATCTTTGAAAAGCTTCTCCATTTCCTCAGGGCTTTTCATGGATAAGTCCTCTTTTTTCATGGTTAAGCGCTCCGGGTCATCGGGGTCGGCTCCCGTATTAATGAGCATTAAAATGTCTTGAGCTTCGGCGTCTTCTTTATTTAAATAATGTGAGTCGCAAGTCGTCACAAGAGGAATGCCCGTTTTTTTTGAAAGCGAGATTAAGCCGTCATTGATAATTTTTTGCTCGGGGATATTGGGGTGATGCTGAAGCTCCAGATAAAAATAACCTTTGCCGAAAATTTTTTGATATTTTTGAGCAAGTTCTTCGGCTTCCCTGATTTTTTTTCTTAAAATCAGCTGGGGAATTTCTCCTTGCAGGCAAGCTGACATTCCTATTAAACCCTGACTGTATTTTTCCAGCAATTCGCGATCAATCCTGGGTTTGTAATAAAACCCTTCCAAATGAGCCTTTGTGACAAGTTTGACCAGATTTTTGTAGCCTTGCTGATCTTTTGCCAACAGCATCAGGTGATATCTTTTGTCGTCTATGCCCGGGCGCTCTTGCTGCATTTTTTCAAAAGCCACATAGACTTCTGCGCCGATAATCGGTTTTATGCCTTTTTCTTTCGCTTTTTTGAAAAATTCAACCGCCCCATAAAGTACACCATGGTCGGTCAGGGCGCAGGCATCCATGCCAAGTTTTTTGACATGATCTAAAATCTCGTCAATCTTTGGCAAGCCATCAAGTAAGGAGTAATGGCTGTGGACATGAAGATGCGTAAACTTTTGCATAATAAAATACCTATTAAAGGTTTATATTATTTTAAACAATTCTATTAAAAAAATAAACATTGACAAAATATAAATAGTATTATATTATTTAACCAGAAAAAGCTCTTTGAGAAAGGGGGTTGGATAAAAATTAAAAAGAAAGTATTAATTAATGGTGGAGAAGTTTCTTATCGCGAAACCGGAGGTGGTTTTAATATTTTGATTCTTCCTGGATGGGGGGGTCCGGCTGACGATTACATTCCTTTGCAGATAAAACTAGCTAGCAGGGGATATAGGGTGATTTTACCCGATTTCCCTGGTTTTGGTGACAGTCCCGTAAAATATATTAGGCCGGAGGAATGGGGAAAATGGATTGAAGACTTAGCGGTTGCCTCGATAGGTCAACGGGAATTTATTATTTTTTCCCACTCTGGTGGCGGATGGATAGCTTTCAAGTACCTAAAAGAGAACCGTTCTAATTTTTGCAAGGGAGTTGTTTTCTTAAGTCCGGGACTATTTTTTCCTTGGCAATCTTTTTTCTGGAAGATAATCAGGATACCGTTTTGTTTTTTCGCTCCCTTTATTTTCCCAAAAATGAAGTGGGTGAGAAATAAAAAAATGATGGCGACAGCTCAAGCGTTTCTTATCCCACCCGAAAAACATACGCAAATCAAAGCGGCATGTACGGTATTTTTGAGCGGCCGCGATCCTATTAAAAATCTTAGTAGCGGCTGGAAAAGGATTTCCGGCTGTAAAATCAAGAAGTTCGACTGGGATCACTCGCCGCAACTACGCGCAACAAATGAACTTGTTGATGCAATAGACGATTTTATTAAGCGGCTAGTATAGCAAAACCAGCCGCTTTTTCTTTTTATTGTTAATTGATAAAATAATCGAATGTTGTATTCGAATTTTCAAGAAGAAAAAATTTTGTGGAGACGAGGGTATAAAAGAGTGGCGGGGTTGGATGAGGCGGGCCGGGGCCCGCTGGCCGGGCCGGTGGTTGCTGCGGCGGTAGTTTTTAATAACTCAAAAATCAAAAATCAAAAATCAAGATTACAATTCAAAAGTAAAAAGTTGTTGAGAGAAGTCGATGATTCTAAAAAACTTTCGGCAAAAAAACGGGGAGAGCTTTATGGACTAATAACTAAAAATAAAAACATTAAGTGGGGTATTGGCATAGTTTCGGAGAAGGTGATTGATAAAATAAATATAAAAAACGCGGCCGAACTGGCCATGGAAAAAGCCATAGATAATTTAAAATGTAAAAATCAAAAATCAAAATGGCGGCCGGATTTTTTGATAATTGACGGCAACGGCGTTAAAAATTTAAAACTTAAATCCTACAGCTTAAAATTGATTGTCGGAGGTGACGGAAAAGTTTTTTCCGTGGCGGCCGCTTCCATTCTGGCAAAAGTCGCGCGGGACAGGATAATGATGCGCTATCACAAAAAATATCCGAAATACCGATTTGATTTGCATAAGGGATACGGCACAAAGCTGCATACGAAACTTTTAAAAAAACACGGCCCCTGCAAAATCCACCGAAAAAGCTTTGCTCCTGTGCGCCACCATTGAAATAGATTTGTTTATTTGTTATACTGGCAAATAGATTAATTTTAATTTAGACTATTATTTATGGGCGGAACGCCAAAACAACGACATACAAAAGGGCATAGGAACCAGCGCCGGATGCATATTTTTATTAAGGCATCAACTATTAGTGTTTGTCCAAAATGCAAAAAACCGGTTTTGCCGCATACTGTTTGTCAAAACTGCGGAATTTACAAGGGCAGGCAGATGATTGATGTTCTGGCCAAACTTTCCAAAAAAGAAAAAAAAGAGCGAGAAAAAGAATTAAAAGCCTCCGCCTCCCAAAAAGCTACGGCGGACAAGACGGGAAAGAATGAATTAAACGCGCAAGAGCTTTCAAAAATGTAAATTACTATGGCCTCTCGTCATCTTTCCAGATCAATCGTCATGCAGTCCTTGTACGAATGGGATTTTTCCGGTAAAAAGCCGGAAGATTTAAAAAAAATAGTTGAAAAAAATATTCAGGAATTCGGGCCGGGACTTGAAGACCAGACTTTTGTCTGGCAATTAATAACCGGCACCGTCCAACATATTGCCGAAATCAACAAGATTATTGAAAAAGCCGCCCCGGAATGGCCGCTTGACCAGATTACCATCGTAGACAGGAATGTTTTAAGAATCGGACTCTATGAGTTGCTTTTTAGCAACAAAGAAGAAGTTCCTCCAAAGGTGGCGATAAATGAGGCCATAGAGCTTGCCAAAACTTTCGGCGGAGAGAGTTCGGGCAAATTCATCAACGGAGTTTTAGGTACAGTTTATAAAGAAATAAACAAAGAACCGGAAAGCAAATAACTAATGAACGATTTCTCAAAATTAGAAAAGCAGTTAAAAATTGATTTTAAAAATAAGAATATTCTAACGCAGGCATTTTGTCACCGCTCTTTTTTGAATGAAAACCCCGGTTGCGGGCTAGAGAACAACGAACGTTTGGAATTTTTAGGAGACGCGGTTTTAGAGCTAGTGATCACCGAATATCTTTACGCTGATTTTCCTCAAAAATCCGAGGGCGAGCTGACAAATTGGCGAGCCTCTTTGGTCAACGCCAAAATGCTGGCCGAAACATCCAGAAATCTCGGCTTTAACGATTTCATCCTGCTTTCCAGGGGCGAAGAAAAAGAAGAAGGAAAGGCCCGCCAGTATATTCTGGCAAATACTTTTGAGGCCTTTGTGGGCGCAATGTATCTTGACCTGGGCTATAAAATCTGCCAAGATTTCATTGCCGAACATTTAATCAAAGAATTGCCAGAAATCATAAAAAAAGGCCTTTACAAAGATGCCAAATCCGGCTTCCAGGAAGAAGCTCAGGAGGAAAAAGGCGTTACTCCGATATATAAAGTTTTGGAAGAATGGGGGCCGGATCATGCAAGGCATTTCATAATCGGCGTTTATTTGGGAGAAGAGTTAATAGCCAAAGGCGAGGGCTCCTCAAAACAGGAAGCGGAATTAGCCGCGGCCAAGGAAGCGCTGAAGGTAAAGAAGTGGTAATAATTTATAATCTATAATCGATAATAAATAACATGCTAGTCATAAGATATTTCAGAATCGGCAAAAAAAATCAGCCATATTTCAGAATAGTCGTCACAGACCAAAGAAGGCCCACCAGAGGAGGCCGCTTTGTGGAAGAGGTGGGGTCTTTTGATCCGGTGAAAAAGAAAAAAATACTCAATGCCGAAAGAATCAAGTACTGGATTTCAAAGGGAGCCCAGCCCTCTGACAGCATCCATAATTTATTGATTTCAGAAAAAATCATTGAAGGCAAAAAAATAGACGTGCACAATAAAAAGAAAGTCAAAGAAGGCGCGTCCACGCCAGCGGGCGTTGCGGCGACCCAAGGAGCGCCAGTTCCGGCGGCAAAACCTGCCGAAAAACCTGCGGAAGCGCTAAAAGAACCTTCTTCCGCTAACGCTACGGAGAGCAAGGAGCCGAAAATAGAAGCCCCTGCCGAGGAAAAAAAGATTGAACCACCGGTAGAAGAGAAGAAAATTGAGGCTCCGGCAGCCGAAGAAAAGAAATAATTAAAACTATTTACCACGCCTTTTGGGGCGTGGTTTTGTTATATCAAAGCACTTGACAAGATTAATGTAGTATGATATAATACAGGTATTAGATAATAATCAAAAAGTTTACCACAAGTAGCGGTTAGTCCTAAGAAGAGAGAGCTTAGGACTGACCGATAGAAATATTACAAGCGGCTCTCTCAAAAAGAGAGTCGTTTGTTTATAGGCACATTTTAAACTTAGAGATTCACCTTCTTCTCTGGTTAGAGTGCTATCA
>JBDRLH010000014.1:0-5730 GCA_043813215.1 Parcubacteria group bacterium | reverse complement strand
CCGACTATTTCTTCAGAATTTTTCAAAATATAAAAGACTTCATCGCGAAGTTTTTTTTCTTCGGGGTTTAGGCTCGGTTTTGCATCAAGATATTCAATCTTTTTTGCCAGTATTTTACCTAACTCAAGGAAAGTGTTTTCAAGGCTCTCCCTGGCTTCCTTGACCTCTTTTTTTAATTTTTTCTTTGATCTTTTGGCTCTGAAGAGAATGATAATTATAAGCATCAAAGAGACAGAAATTATAATAATTATTAATAACACCCAGAGAATTGAATAAGAGATCATCCATGAACCGATAGAAAGCCCGGGAAATTTAACGTTAACTTTATATCCGATAGAAAAACTGCTGAGTTTGCTTTCTTGGGTTCTGGTTTTTGCCGATAAAATATAGTCCCCTTTTTTAATAAGTTCATCGGTCAAAAAGATCCAAGTGCCGTTTTCGTCGCTTGGCTGTTCCCAGCTTTTTATAATATCTTCATTTTTTTTCAAATAAATTATCACCGTTGCGTCGGGCAAAGCTTTGCCCTCAACATAAAATAATTCTTGCCCCGATATGTGATATTTTGGATAAAGTAAAATTTCCGGAGCCAAAACAGCCGGTTCTGCCGTCGGCGTTTCTTTTTCCGACGGCTCTGCTGGTTTTCCCTCTTTTTCCGGAGCTTCAATAACCGAATAAAGAATATAAGTTCCACCTTTTAGAAAAGAGAGAATATCCGTACCCCTGCCGTCGGCGGCTAAAATTTGTCCTCCCGTAATATTAACATTGGCTTCTCCGGCTTTTTTAGCTTTAAAATTAATTGTTGCCACAATCCCCGCCCCGTTGAATCCCGGAGCCGGAATGCCTCCGGCAAAATCTATTGTTCCTTTCGAATTTGAAAAAGTTGGTTCTTCAGGCCAAAGCTGAAAAATTGAACCTAATTTTGAAATACTTTGGACCGTCAAAAAATCTGTTGGGAAAGAAATAGTAGCTTTGGCCGCGTTGATTGTCGTTCCATCGCTGTTTATTTTGATTTTGACGGAAAAAACTCCGCTTACCGGATAATTCCCGCTTGCCGGTTCAAGAGAAAATACGCCATCAGCGGCAAAAATTTGGCCGATGCTGGCGTTAAAAAGAGTTAAAACGGCAAATAATAAAAATATCTTTTTCACCCCGTTAGAAATCACCAGATTATTTTTTAATCCATAATATTTTTTGTTTATTCGGTTGTCTTTAAAATTTTTAACGGGGTTCATTAATTTGGTCAGTTTTTATATTTATGTTTTCAGCCTCATCTTTCAATACGGCTTCTTTTATTTTAAGTCTTTCCGCTACTTCTATTTGCGAAGCTTCTTGTTTTTTAAAACTATTAAGAAAAAATAAGGCAATTAAAACCGAGAAGATGAATATGAATAACATCACCACCCACCATTTTAAAAATAATCCGAAGAAAAAAACGCCATCCTTGCCAATATATAATCCTTGAGGGATGATTTCTAATTTTACGGAAGAATCTCGCCAGTTGCCGGCATTATCAAAAGCCCGAACAACTAAAAGATATTTGCCGATTTTAAGACTTGGTAGTTTATAGGGACCTGAAACTTCCGTAAAAAAACCGCTTTCTTGGCTATCTTGACCCGGCGTGATATCAATCACCTTTAATTCAAAGTGGCTAAAGCCTGATAAAGCATCGGTAGTAATAAAAGAAATAATGGGTTGCAAAACGCTTGTTTTGGTTGACGGGTCAACCTTTGGGGTGAAATTTGCCGGCGGAGCGTTATCGATCTGAGCTAAATAATGAGAGGTTCCTCCCCAAATTCCCGCTTTTTTTGCTTTGATATGGAAGTACCATATGCCGCCATCTATTTCCTGGTATGAAACGGAAGTGGAGCTTCCGTCTGAAATACTGTCGGGAATTCCCTGCGGGTCCTCATTTAAATCATAACTGAAATCAGAAAAACCCTCTTCTTTTATCCAAGAGAAAGTGGGATTGTTGTTTTTGTACCATTTATTTTGATCAGGATGCGTTGAAGAAAAGACTTCCGGGCCTTCCGGCGGCGGGACGGAAAGTCTATAAACTCCTCTGGAAACTGAGGTTAAAATATTAGTTCCCTTTCCATCGTCTAAAAGAATCTGAGAGGAATCTGAAAACGAAATTGTTGTCTCTCCCGGAGAAATTGCCCTAAAGGTTATAGTGGAAACTAATCCCGATGAAGTATTTATCCCGGGGCTGGGGATTCCGCCCTGGAAAGAAGCCGTACCCTCAATGTTTGAATAGCTCGGCTGGGCAATCCAGACCGAGATGAAAGACTTTCCGGCGGTTGGGCTGGCAATTTGCAATTTTTTGGGGTCAAATTTTAAAACAGCCTGGACCGCGTTAACATTATTATCTCCCGTATTGACAAAAACCGAAACATCAAAAGTATTGCCGACATAAAAGGTGCCGGCATTCGGAGAAAGATAAAAAGAAGCGCCGGCCGCCTCTATTGTCAGCGGCATTAAGGCAAACATAAAAATAAATGTCTTCAGCGCAAATTCGGTGTTTATTATTTTATTTCGCAAGCTAAGCATTTTAATTTGTGTCTTGATTATGTAATTTTCCAGCCAGTCTTTCGGACTCTTTTTTGGCTTCTTCCTCCAAATCCTTCATATCCTGGATCCTTTTTTCTAATTTTTTAACATCTTCTATCTCTTTTTCCGCTTCGGCAACTTCCGTTTTTAATGTTTTGGCCAAACTTCTTCTTTTTAAGTATTTATTTATAAAAAAGACGATTAAAATAAAAATACAGGTGCCAATCAAATATATTAATAATGTGGGTATGAGGAAATTATTTATTTTTAAACCCTCATTCGTATAAGAAAAAAGCTGGCCTATCATTAATAGAATCGCAGTATCTTCGGCAAAATTACCCGCTTTGTCGTAAGCCCGCACGATCACGGCATGTTCGCCTGATTTTTCAAATGGAATTTGATAAGGCGAGGCGGTTTCTATGAAAAATGGACTTGTTTGAGCTTGCGGATCGCTCATATTGATTACACTAACTTCATAATGATCAATGCCCGATAAAGAATCTTCTGCCTCAAAATAGGCAAAAAATTTTTGACTTGCCGGAAAACCCATTTTTTCAATTCTGATTGCAAGAGCCGCTGGAAGAATCGTATCAATGCGTATGGGATAATGGCTCGTTCCTCCCCAGATATTATTTTCTTTTGCTTTGGCATGAAAATATAAAATTCCGCTTCCGATGTTGTTAAAAGTAACCGAGGTGTTATCGCCTTCAGAATCATTATCCGGAACGCTGTTTGGATCTTGATCTAAAACATAGCTGAAATCGGTTACATTGCCGTTTTTTTCCATGAAAAAAGCGGGATTATCATTTCTGTACCAGGCGGTCAAGCTTGGATGAGTCGGTGAAGAAATTTTGGGCCCTTCGGGTGGCCGTAAAATTAAATTATATTTTCCGCCCGTGGTAGTTTTTAAAATGTTTGTCCCGTTGCCGTCTGCCAGTAAAATTTTCGAAGAGTCCAAAAAATCGATATCGGCAACACCCGGAGCTTTAACCCTGAATGATATAGTTGAAACTAATCCCGCGGAAGTTTTAATGCCGGGATTAAGCACGCCGCCTTTGAAAGTTATCGTCCCGTTTTTATTGGAATATGACGGCTGATCGGCCCAAATGGATACAAAAGATAAGCCGGCGGTTGGACTTGTCACCTGTATGAGATCTGAATCAAATTTTAAGTTTGCTTCCACGGCATTGATGGTGTTTTCTTCGGTATTGACAAAAACGGAGATATTAAAAGTGTCGTTCACGAAAAATGTCCCGCTATACGGAGAAATATACATGGAAGCGCCGGCCGCCTTCGTTATTATCGATATGCTGCTTAAAATGAAGAAAAAGCCGAATAAAATTAATAGCTTGATGTTATTTTTCATCTTCCTTTGGGCTATCTTCTGATAATTTTTCTTCTAATTTCCCTTTTTCTTTTTCAAATTGTCCTCTTTTTTCTTTAAATAATCTTTCTCTTTCTTCAATTTTTTTAATTTCAGTTAATGCCTCTTTGATTTCTTTTACTCCTTTTTGAAATCCAGTTTTAGACCTAAGAGAATAAAAAATTAAATATCCCAAAACTGCCAATATTAAAAACAAGCTAAGGAAAATTACCGGCCAAGTGATCAGGAATCCTTTAATTGTTATCCCGTTTTCTTTTATAGAGATAATTGAAGATAATTTCTGGAATTCAAGTTCGCTTGTTTTTATATTTCCCGCTCCATCATGAGCTCGAACCGTTAATTTATATTTTCCCAGCTCATCGTAAGGAATTTTATAAGGAGAATCAGTTTCCACAAAAAATGTGGCGGAAGCAGGAATTTCATTAAGTTTTATTAATGAAACTTCATAATGATCTATTTTTGAATAGAAATCTTCGGCGCCAAAATAAACGAAGCCAGAATAAGTTTCAGCCTCAATTTTTAAATTATGAGGAGGCGAAACATCTATTTTTACCGGTAAATGGCTTGTTTTTCCCCAAATCCCATTTTTATTTTGTCTAAGGTGAAAATACCAAATACCATCAGCAACGTTGTTAAAAGAAGTCGAATTATCTTTTCCTTCGGAAATTTCGTCTGGTTGAGTTTGAAAATTTTGGTCAAAGCTCCAGGAAAAATTTGTTACCCCCGACTCTCTTTCCCAGCTAAAGCTCGGATTAAAATCCGAATACCAAATATTGGGGTCAGGATGAGTTGGAGAAAAAATTTTCGGGCCTTCGGGAGACGGAATTAAAATTTGGTATGCGCCATCCCGGCTTTTGGTTAAAATATCAGTTCCCTTTCCATCGGCTAATAAGACTTTAGACTCTTTTGTAAATTCAATTTTAGCGCTTCCTGAAGCGACCGCACGGAAAGTAATAGAAGAAACCAAACCAGCCGAAGTAATAATCCCCTCAGGAACCCCGCCCTTAAAAGAAATTAACCCTCTCTCGTTTGAATAATTTGGCGGAGTTATCCATTCACCGATAAAAGACGTGCCGGCAATCGGTGAAGTAACTTGTAAAATTTCTGGAGGAAATTTTAAATCTACCCAAACAACATTAATTTTATTTCCTTCAGTATTTAAAAAAATTGAAACAGTAAAAGTGCTTCCAACTAAAAAACTACCCGAGGAAGGCGAAAGATAAAGAGAGGCTTCGATGCCATGAATTGGGCGAGGAAATAGCAAAAAAGAAAATATAACAATAAATATGGTGGTTAGAGGAAATATTCTTTTCATTATTTCTTCTTTAATTTTTTAGTTATCAGTCGGATTAATCCTATCGAACAAAGCAATATAATCATCGAGATAATGGCCCAGAAATAAATCAATCTTTGAGGCAGAATTTTACTTATTTCTTCATTGCCGGCCTTATCAACTGCCTTTACGCTTATTCCGTTCAGTAAATTTTGATTTTCCAAAAGATAAGGGCTGCTGCCTGCTTTCCACTTCCCCGCTCCTTCTTTGATCTCATATCGGTCAAGGCCCGAGCCCGTGTCTGTGGTTGAAAAAATCGCAAAATATTTTCCTTCAATTTTTTCAATTTTTATTTCAAAATCTTCCGGAGGGATACTATCTGCATTTATTTGATTTTGCCAATCATCTTTAGGAATATCCTGTCCCGCCGGCAGAATTTCAATATCGGCAGTTTTAACAGTTAAACTGGCACGAGATCCCGAGCCGTCATTTAAGAAAATCTCTGAATCTGTTTTAAAATTGACGA
>JBDRLH010000013.1:0-13354 GCA_043813215.1 Parcubacteria group bacterium | reverse complement strand
TATTGGTAATTTTCAAAGAAAATGCGGCCAAACCCAAAAGAGACGAAAGCGCCACGGCTATGACAAAAAGAGCCACTAAAATTTCTACTATTGAAAAACCTTTATTCTTTTTAATATTAATTTTCATAGTTATTGTTTTTGAGGATCGGCACTGAGGTATATTGAAGAACCCCTGCTCTCCTGACCGTCATCGGTATAGCTAATCAAACTGTCGCTGTCGCCTGAAAGAAAAACAGTCAGAGCTTTATCGTTGTATCTCCTGTCGCGATGCACGCAAAATTGCGTTTGAAAATTATTTAATCGGTGCGTGTGGATTTTTAAATGCTGTATCTGGCCACCGACACCGACATCGACGTCGCCTTCCCAGTAAATTTGGCCGTCAACAAGATTGCTGGCAATAGGAATTTCAAAAGGAGGAACGCCGCTGAAATCCAAAATTATTTTTTCAGTATCGGTGGCGATATTCCTGCTGTAGTCAAAATGAAGGTGCCGGGAATCGACAATTCTCCCGATGTCGGAAATTAAAGGAGGAGTTCCGGATTTCACCAGGCCAGAACTGCCAATATATATATCCTCGGTCTTGCTTGCATTATCAGCTAATTCTATTGAAATCTTACCGAAAGAAGGCGAAGAAGAAGCATTTCCCGTTAATCTTTCAAAAACGACCTCATTTGTTCCCCATAAATCTATGGCGCTTATTAAAACCGACTTGGGAAGTTTATGGATGACATCTGAAGAAATATCGCGCAGAGCATAACTTTCACCCTTAAAGACGGTGTATTCTTGGGGATCGGCTATGGCGTTAAAATAAACGCCGTATTGGCTCTCCCCCTCGGAGGCAACGGTCTGCGCCTGGGCGAGTCGGAGGCTATTAATAATGCCTTCGGTACTGTTTTCCAAATCGTAATTTTGTTGAAATGTTCTTAAGCTAGGCAGGGCGATAGCTATGAGAATCATCAAAATGCCCAAAATAACCAGAAGCTCAAACAAAGTAAATCCTTTTTGATAAATGGAGATTTTCATTTGATTTCGCCCATTACGCTATAAATAGGCTGAAGCATTGAAACCGCAAAAAATCCGACCGCTCCGCCGATAAAAAGCATGAGAACCGGTTCAATTATTGCCGACATGTTCTTGGTCGTATTGGTCACCTCTTCTTCAAAAAAATCAGCTAATTTTTGCAGAACGTCCGAAGTTTCTCCTGTTTCTTCGCCGACTTCTAACATCTGAATCACCACCTGGGGGTAAAGATCGCCAAAAGATTTTAAAGCTGCGGAAAATTTTTCTCCCTTTCGGACTCTTTCGGCTGACTTTTGCAGCGCCTCGCGAAAATATATATTTCCTAAAACTCCCGAGGTGACTTCCAGGGCGGTCGTCACCGGCACGCCCGAACTGAGCAGAGAGCCGATAGTTCTGGTCGTATAGGCGGAATTGGTTTTTTGGACAAGGGAAGCAATAATGGGGATTTTAAGAGAAATTCTGTCAAAAGCTCGTTTTCCTGATTTTGTTCTTAATATTATTCTCAAAACCACGATGAATAAAATTATTATTAATATCACCAAATACCATTTCGAAACCATAAAGTCTCCCAAAAACATGACAATCCTCGTCGTCAGCGGAAGCTCGGCTCCTAAATCTCTGAAGGTTTCGGCCAATTTCGGAATAACCATAACCAACATCAAAACCCCAACGCCAATGACCGCCACCACAATCACCGCCGGATACATCATCGCTCCGATTATTTTTGACCTCAAATCATTCTGCCTTTCCATCTGTATGGTCAAATTTTTCAAAGATTCTTCCATGGTTCCCGATTCTTCACCGGCTTTGATCAGATTGCAAAAAAGATTTGAAAAAATTTTAGGATACTTTGCCAAAGCGCTTGAAAGACTCTGTCCTTTATTGACCTCTTCAATTATTTCTAAAAGAGCTTTTTTAAAAATCTTATTTTTTGAAATTTCAGCCAATGTTCTCAAAGATCTGGGCAAAGATATGCCGGCCGAAATCATTACCTTTAAGTTTCTGGTAAAAAAAAGCTTTTCTTTAAGGCTTACACCGCTAAGAAAGGGAATAGATATGTCAAAACTATTCTGTTTTTTTCCCTCTTGGACTTTTGCTGAAATTAAAACATATCCTTCTTGATGAAGTATTTTTGCCAATTGGTGCTCATCCTTTGCCTCAATTTCGCCTTCCTTTTCCTGCCCCTCCATAGATTTGGCAGTATAAAAATACTTAGACATAATTCGGTTTTATTCAACGATAACTCTTAATATTTCTTCAATGCTGGTCTGGCCCTGGGCCGCCTTAATAAAGCCGTCTTCAATCATCGTGATCATGCCTTCTTTTTGGGCTTGAGCCTGGATTTGGTCAGAAGTCGCCCTCTTGACAATCAATTCTTTGATGGTTTCGGTTATGGACAGGACTTCATAAATCCCGACGCGACCGCTGTATCCTTCGGGACAATCTTTGCCGGGCTTGGGTCTAAAAAACTCCACGCTTTTTAAACTGGTTTTTGGTTTTATTATTTTTTCTTCTTTTAAAATTTTTAAAATCCGGTCCAAATCGCAATATTTAGCTAAGCTCTTTAAGTCACCTTCTTTTAAAAAATATCTTTCTTTTCCACCAGCCAGTTTTCTGACAAGCCTTTGGGCAACAACGCAATTTAAAGTAGAAGATATTAAAAAAGGCTCCGCTTGCATATCTATTAAACGCGGTATGGCTCCGGCGGCCGAGTTTGTGTGCAAGGTGGATAAAACCAAATGGCCGGTCAGAGCCGCATTAATCGCCAAGCCGACGGTTTCGTTGTCCCTGATTTCTCCGACCATCATAATGTCCGGATCCTGCCTGACCAAAGTCCTCAGCCCGGAGGCAAAAGTGAGGCCTATTTTAGGATTGACTTGAGTCTGATTGATCCTAGGCATTCTGTATTCAATCGGATCTTCAATTGTTGAAATATTAACTGCCAGCTTATTCAAAATCTCCATCATAGAGTAGAGAGTCGTGGTCTTGCCCGAGCCCGTAGGGCCGGTAATTAAAATCATGCCCACCGGCTTTCTTAAATTTTCCTGGATTTTTTCTAAAGCCGCCCCTCGCAATCCCAAACCCTCTAAAGTGTGGACTCCTGAGGTTTCAGGCAAAAGCCGTATGACTATTTTTTCTCCGTCAAAAACTGGCAGGACGGAAACCCTTGCCGAATATTTATAATCTTCGGACTCAATTTTAAAACGGCCGTCTTGCGGAAGCCTGTGTTCGTCCAATTTTAAATTTGATAGAATTTTTATCCTGGCCACGATACCTGAACTGGCTTGCCGAGGCAGCACCATGGCGTCATGCAAAATTCCATCGATTCTATAGCGGACGACGACTTCTTTTTCAGTCGGCTCTATGTGGACATCTGAAGATTTCTGTAAAATCGCATGTTTTAAAAGAGTGTCCACAATTTTTATAACGGGCAATTCTTCGGCGACTTTTCTCAAGTCCTCGCTCTCTAAAACAGCCTCATTTTCTTTTACCGATTTGATCGCGCCGGCTTCTTTTTTGATTATTTCGCCGAATTCCGCCTCCAAAGTTTGCTGGTACTGTCTTAAAACATTTTTTATGCCTTCTGGCGTGGTTAATCTCGGAAAAATTTTGAAGTCAGCCGTCTTTTTGATAAATTCAATCGTCCTTAAGTCTTCGGGATCCAGCATGGCCACCTCTAAATTCAACCCGTTTTTCCTGAAGGCCACGACATTATTTGATCTGGCTATGGGTTCGGGTATTATTTTTAAAACTTCGGGCGAAACTTTTTCTTTTTCCAAATTAACAAAAGGGATTCCCAGGATATAAGCTTCGAGCTTGATCAATTCCTCTTGGGTAATTAATCCCTCTGAAATTAAAATATCGCCCACTTTTTGGTCAGATTTTTTTGCTTTTTCTTGAGCCGAAGAAAAATTTTCTTCGGTAATCAAGCCCGCATCCATCAAAAAAGCTTTTAATTGTCCTTCTTCTACTTTCATTTATCTGCGTTAATTTGAAAGCGCTTTTTCAATTTTTTCTAATATCTCATCCAAACTATACTGGGCTTTAACTAAATAGGTTGTCGCTCCAAGTTCCAGGGCTTTGCCGACGTTATTTACGCTCTCTAAATTAGTTAATATGATGATGGGTATTGCTTTGGTCTCCGGATCAGCTTTTAATTTGCCCATTATTTCCAAACCATTGATTTTCGGCAGGATAATATCAAGCAGTATCAGGTCGGGTTTCTCTTTTTTGGCCAAAGCCAATCCTATTTCTCCGTCCAGGGCCGAAACCAACCGGTATCCTTTGGCCTCTAAAAGATCTCCGAAAGTTTTTTGGAGCGCCGATTCGTCTTCTATAAATAATATTTTTTTCATCCTTATAATTATTATTTAATTGGTAATGTAAACCAAAAGGTCGATCCCTTTTGTTCTTCTGATTTAAAACCTATTTTCCCGCCCGCCGCATCGACGACTGATTTGGCGATATACAGGCCCAATCCGCTTCCCTGAGTCTGCTTCTGTACCGCGTTTTGCGCCCTGAAAAATTTCTGAAAAATGTATTTTTGGTCTTCCTTCGGTATTCCCATGCCGCTGTCTTTTATTTCGAAAAATAAATTTTTGTTTTTGCGCAAAAGCCGAATTTCCACCGTCCCTCCTCCTTTTGTATAATGGATGGCGTTGCTCAAAAGATTATCTAATAATAATTTTATCTGATATTCGTCGAAAAAAATTTTAGGTAATCCGGCTTCGGACTTAAAGTCTATCTTTATATTTGAAGCCGCAGAAAACATCTCGGAATCGCGAATCAGGGCGTTTATTAATTCCTCCATGGAAAGTTCTTCTTTTTTTAAAAGCATCGTCTTTTGTTCCATTCTGGAAACAATCAATAAATTATCTATTAAATCTCCCATGCGGCCGGCGTTTTCTTGCAAAATTTTATAATATTCTGCCTTTTGCGCCGGATCGTCTTTCATATCTTCGGAAATCAAATAACTCAAAGCCCATCTTAAATTTGTAAGAGGAGACCTGAGTTGGTGGGAAACGATGCTGACAAATTCTGATTTCATCCTATTGGCCTCGGCCAATCTTTCGAATCCTTGAGTGATAATAAAAGAAATAATGAATAAAACCATGGCCAATAAAATAATAATCAAAGCAACCAGCAGGGGATCTTCGACATAACGGCTGCCGATAAAATAAGCGGCGAGAGTGGCTACTATTATCATTATCCCCATTACAAAAAATAAAAACTGAGGACATTGCCAGAGAGATAGTCCGTACTTTTTGCAATGACTGCTGAAAAATAATTGTTTTTCCATAACAATATAATTTATTAAGTTATTATATCATAAATTGACGCAAGGGGGAAAATCAACTACAATATTTTTATGACGGGGGATGGTGTAATGGCAACATGTGCGCTTTGGGTGCGTAAGATTGAGGGTTCAACTCCCTCTCCCCCGACTGCTTTCTTTAAAATTTGAATTGTCATATATATAATGATATAATATATGATGTGAGTTCAATAATTATATTATTATATTATGAAACCGGTAAGCTTAAAAGAAAACGCAATAAACTATCGGAAAAAAGGCTATTCATACGGCATGATTTCTGAAATATTCGGCTTATCTAAAAGCACCTTAAGTAATTGGCTGACGGATATCCCATATAGGCCGTCTAAGGAAGTTATAGCTCGCATTGGTGCTGGACGTTTAAAATCGGCTCAGATTAAACATGACCAGAAGATTAACAATATTTTAGAAGTTAAAAATTTTGCTAAAAAAGAGTTGGGGAAACTATCTAAAAGAGATCTGTGGTTGCTGGGAATTGGATTATATCTTGGGGAGGGAACAAAATCATGCGAGAATATCCGAGTGATAAATTCTGACCCGGAAATAATAAAAATAGCGATAAGATGGTTTAAAAAAATATGTGGACTTAATAATAAAAACCTAACAGTTGCCATCCATTTATATCCTGATAGTAATATTAAAAAAACTTTAAAGTTTTGGGCAAAAATAACCGGTGTGCCAATCAAGCAATTCGGAAAAACTTATATCGATAAAAGAATCAATAAATCGAGTAAAAATAAAAAGAAGCTTCCCCTGGGAACAGCCCTTTTAACCATAAAATCAAACGGGGAAAAAGAATTTGGCGTAATACTCCATCGAAGGATTATGGGTTGGATAGATGGCGTTTTAGAACAAATAAACGCGGGTGTCGTATAGTGGCAATACCCGACCTTTCCAAGGTCGTGATGTGGGTTCGATTCCCATCACCCGCTCCACTGAAATTTATTCGTAAATTTGGCATACAGGTAATGATAGTTAGAATCTTTATCGCTTTTAGGCGATTTTTAGTTTGGCCTTGATTTTTTTTATAAGCGTTGTAGTATACAAAATCATTAACAATTTTATAGGAGGAAGAAAATGAAGCGTCGTAAGAAGTTTATAATGGCTGGTATCTGCGCAATAACCATCTTTGTGTCCATAACCGCAATTAGCCCCTACACTTTAGCTGATTGGCAGTGGTGGGCAGCGGCATTACCAATAGCGATAACTGCCGTTATCTACGCTAATATATAACCCACTAATTCAGAGACGGTGGCTTTTAAAGGCTGGTGATATTTTCCCAGCTTTTTTTATTGCAAATTAGGCATAAAGAAACGCTCGGTAGTGGTCATCCAATAAGTTCTAACGTCGTTCACTATCCCGCTCCCGAGTCAAACAAAAAATCGCCTACCGGCGCTTTTTTGTTAAAAATCCCCCATGATGGAAAAAATAATAGTAAAACTAGGCCAAAAAACCGAAGGTTTTTTAAGCCGAAAGTCGGGAGGTTTTTTATTTGGCGTACTCTACCACCCGGCTCTCGCGGATGACCGTCACTTTTATCTCTCCGGGGTATTTTAATTCTTCCTGGATTTTTTGGGCAACTTCTTTGGCCATTTTTTTTGCTGAAAAATCATCTATTTCTTCCGGCCTGACAAACACCCTGATTTCTCTGCCGGCCTGCAAGGCCCAGGCCTTTTCTACGCCGGAAAAAGACGTGGCGATATTTTCCAACTCTCCCAACCTCTTTAAATAATTTTCCAGAGTGTCTTTTCTGGCCCCCGGCCTGGCTCCGGAAATCGCATCAGCCGTCTGAACTATTATTGATTCAAGAGACGTATAGGGATATTCTTCGTGGTGGGATTTCATGGCTTCTATGACTTCTTTTTCTGTCCCAAATTTTTCTAGAATTTTGATCCCGATATCAACATGCGATCCTTCAATTTGCTGATCAACCGCCTTGCCGATATCATGCAAAAGCCCAGCTTTTTTGGCAATTTTCGAGTCACCTCCTACCTCATCGGCCAAGGCCGACGCCAGATAAGCCACTTCCATGGAGTGGAGTAGGACATTTTGGCCATAGCTTGTTCTAAAGCGCAATCTGCCCAAAAGTTGGACAAGCTTGGGATCCAATCCCAAAATTCCCACATCGTAAACCGCCTGCTCTCCGGCGTCTTTTATTTGTTTTTGTATTTCTTCTTTAGCTTTTAAAACCTGCTCTTCAATCCTGGCCGGCTGAATTCTTCCGTCCTGCATTAATTTTTCCAAAGCCACTTTGGCTATTTGCCTTCTTATCGGATCAAATGCCGAAATGACCACGGCTTCGGGAGTTTCGTCAACAATTATTTCCACCCCGGCCATTCTTTCTAATGTCCTGATGTTCCTGCCTTCCTTGCCGATTATCCTGCCTTTTATTTCTTCAGAAGGCAGAGAAACCGTAGAGGTGGTGGTTTCCTGGGACTGCGAAATGGCGCATTTTTGTATGGCCTGAGCCAGGATTTCTTTGGCCCGATTTTCAAACTGCTGCCAACCCTCATTTTCCAGCTTTCTTGTTTTTTCCAAAATTTCTTTCTGATATTCTCTTTCCACTCCCTCTAAAAATTCTTTTTTGGCATCCTCTTTTGATAACCCGGAAATCCTTTCTAAATTTTCCAGGACGGTTTTCTGCAGAGTTTCGATGTTTTCTTTGACTTCTTTTAATTTTTCCACCTTTTGATTAAAATCGTCTTCTCTGTTTTCAAGACTGGCCATTTTTTCATCCAGCACTGATTCTCTTTTCAATAATAAACGCTCGGTTCTTAATAAACCTTCTCTTCTTTCGTTTTCTTCTTTTTGAGCTGATGCGACGACCTGCAGGGCCTTTTCTTTGGCCGAGGAGAGAATTGTTTCAGACTCCTGCCGGGCTTGACCCACTTTCTTCTGGAGTCTGGCTTCTATTGTTCTGTAATTTTTTCTGGCGATTGACTGGCGGGCATAATAACCTAAAACCGAGCCCACCACCAAAGCGGCAAGGCCAACCAAAAGCGGAACAAACTGATTCATTTTTAAAATAAGAAATTTGGTTATTGAACATTATTTTTGAAAAAATAGCTTGTTTATTCCCAAATCCAAAATTATCTATTAAAATTTAGATATTATAATGATAGCAAATTTTTAAAAAAAGTAAACCCGGTAGGGCGGTTAGAATTTTAAAAAATTAAAAATAGCCACCAAAAGCTTGCCTATCAAGCTGACGGGCGGCAATTCTATCCAATCGGGTAAGGGGAGCCGCACATTTATGGATTTGGTAGTGTAGCAAGAATAACCCGAGGAGTCGGTTGCGGTTAATTTTAACGAGGTAGCCGATATTGAAAATTTAATTTTTGGATTACAAAAATTTTCAGTTGTTGGCGGCACAAAAGTTCCTCCGCCCGGGGCAGGGGGAGTGATTTCCCAAAGACAACTGCTTATGATCGCCCCACCAAAAACCTGTGAAGTGCTGGTAGCGTTAACTTCTTCTCCCGCGCCGGGAGTTTGAGTGGAAATATTAAAACTGGCTACGGGATCGCAATTAAGTCTTGCCGTAAAAGTGCTCTGCTCCCAATCAGACCAAGGTCCAAAGCCATCTCTCACTCTGACCCGCCAAGCATATGTTCCTCCGCCAAAAGCTACGTTATTATAGGGAAAAACATTACAACAACTATTACAAGCCGGCGACCAGGCTTTTCCAGATCCGCTTCCCGTAATTCCCGTTGTTAATATTTCAATTTCATATTGGGGGTCGGCTGCGTTAGTATCCCATGACAAAACAGGTATTCTTGATTGCGAACAATGATTGGCAAAAGAATAGGTAAGATCGGATAAGCTAAGGAGAGAGGAAAAAGAAACTATTACTTTATAATTAGAAATTATAGTGCCGGCTATAGGACAACCGGCAAGTCCTTCTGACAGCCCGTCTTGATCGGGATCACAATTAATCCGGTTAAAACTTATCCAGCCAACAACACCACCACCCCAAGCCCAGTTACGAAACTGGTTAGGGTTGACGGTATCATCAAGAAAAGCTCCGTAATCTGTGCCGCCGTTATTAATTGGCCCTAACAAAATCCAACCATCCCAGCCGTCAGATCTGGTTGCGCTATTGCAATTGCCATTTACAGTTCCGGCACAAGCTCTTGCCCAGCCAGTAATTTTTTTTGTTACGGGATCAAATTTTGCCGGATAATTTGGCGAGCCACCAGGACAAGTAGAAACAGGACAGGTCGGATAAACCCCGGATACAAAATCAGGATTTGGATTAAATTTTATCCAGCCGATGTTTTCAGACCAAGCATAATCTATCAAATTATTGGAAGCATCAATGTTTATACCGTAATTCGTAGCGCCGCCTCCGGAAGTATTGTTAAAACTTATCCAGCCGATGTTTTCGGACCAGGCCCATCCTGAAACGTTATCAGCCGCATCAGCCCTTGCTTCATTTGCGAAAAACGCGCACAAAAAAATTGTCAAAAATACGCTTGTTAAAATTTTTAGCTGGATTTTTTGACTCATCTTTTTTAAAAAATATTATTTGGGGCAAGCAGCATTAATAATTTCAATGGTTTTTTGGCCATTGGAAACCGGTAGCGCTTGACAACCTGTTTCTGTTGCCTGAATCAAAGTATTTATCGTGTCCAGCCTGCCTTGCTGATAAGCTTCGTTAATTTGGTTTATTTTAAAATCATCCCAAAGGTCTTTGGCAATATAAACCACTGAAAAGACTATCCAGATTAAACCGATGAGTAAAATAATTTTTTTCTGCATATTTTAAATTATTAATTGATTTTTGATTTTGAATTTTATGATAGATTAGTTAATCTTTCTTACACCAAATCACAGTCAAATAGGGAGGCCAACTGCTGGAGGTAAGAGTCCTGCCCAACTGATGAGGAACATAGAGACCTCCTGGGGCAGGCCTATTATATACCGTCGGGTCTAAATCATGATAATGTGTTTCTGAACCGCCAATTGTTCCATAAACACTACTCCCTCTGGGTACTCTGTTATCTAAAGCGGCAAATCGTGACCAACCAAAAGGACAAGATGCATCAAACATTGCTATCATGCCCGAAGGAATGCCTGGATAATCACTGGCACAGTTAACCGCAGAACCATCACTCGTGCACCATTTACCATTAGTAAGGGTACCAACTTGAGGGTCAGTTTCAGAAGTTAAATAAGATGTTGAATTGCATTGCAAAAGACCGGTTGCGTCAGTTTTAACATTAAGACAGCTTGTTAATCCGCCTACGGTTAAATTGGTTGAGACATAAGCCTTGCCTGAAAAATAACCAGCATAACCAGAACCCAACTGCTCTGCATAGAGGGCGGAGTTAGCAGAGTTGGCGTAAGCTGCAATTGCATCACCTGCGCTGCCGATGCCACCGATTGAAAGTTTTGCAGCAGGATTATTTATGCCAATACCGATGTTGCCACCGTCATCGATAGTAAACACCTCTACGCCGTTATCAAATGCAGAAAGAATTGCTATGCCATTTCCGGTTAAATCAAACCAGCCAGCACGACCCGTAACAGCTTCTCCTTTAATAGCAGCGCCATAATCTAAACCGGGAGAAATGGAATAGGTGGATTTTGCATGAACGCCTACTCCACTTGTTTCAGCGTAAAGCGCTGTGGTGTCCGTTGTGATGCCACCGATTGATACAGTAGCGGCATTACCCACAGCCCCCGGATTGAAATAAGATCTTCCACTTACGTTCAAGGCGTAGCCTTGAGTAAAGGCTCTGGTTATTTTTGTTTCTCCCCCCGATATTTCAAGCAGACTACTGGGGTTCGACGTCCCGATACCAATCCTGTTGTTTACATCATCATAATAAAGAGAAGAAGCCCCACCAAAAACACCTCCATTATTGTATTGAACCTGCCCATCTGATCCTCCAGGGTTCCCTCCGCTTGCTGCTGCCCAAGTCAGTCCGCCTGTTCCGTCATTTGTCAAAACGCCTGTGATTTGAGCGCTTGGCCAGGAATAAGTCAGACTCTTTATCCTTATTATGTCTCCAGAGGAATTAACCTGAAATCGGTCGCCGCTTCCAACAGTCAAAAGAGATAATGGAGAATTATCTCCAATACCGACATTTCCTGAGAAGTCTATTGTCAGTCTGTCGGAAGATCCTAAGCTGGCAAAGCCCTGAATTGAAGAGTAGCTGATTTTGAATTTATCTGAATCAGAATTATCTATTCCCATTATGTAGGAATCACCGATAATACCCATCTCAATGGCGGCATCTCCGCTTATTCCGTCTTGTTCTATGAAGATTTGGGGGGTAGTTTGAGTTGTATTTGTAAAAATGTGGAGATTGTCTCCTGGATTTTGGATTCCTATGCCTACGTTACCTGTCCCTGCATCATTATTTATAACAACCGGATTCCCTTCAAGATAAATAGGAGTATTTTTTGAACTATTGCTATATATAATTAAATCATTATAACCCTGAACAATATTGGCATTATAAACGCTACCTTCGTTGCCAACAGCATTGAGATACAAATTAGGAAGGGTAAGGTTGCCGGTTTTGGTTTGGGGAGTTAAACCTCTATTGATTGGTGCATCAACATTTGGGTCGGGCGGAGGGGCACCGGGCTCTGTCCAGGCATAAACATAAAACCCTACGACGAAAAGCAAAACCAAAACACCGAAAGTTAAAGATATTATTTTGGGATTGATCTTTTGGGGCATAGGTTTTTAATTATTAATTTATTAAAAATTTAAAATTAAAATAATTTATATGCCAACCACTTGGATGGCATTGCATAAAAACAGCATATCACAACCAGCTGGAGGATTCTGGAAGCAGCTTATTACATGGCAATCATTGCCAAAATAACCCCCGTAGTAATAAGTACCGGGTACGCACGAAGGAACAAGCTGCAGGGCTCTCGTGTAATCTCCGCCGCAGGAACCGGGATTCGCATAATTTTCTGAAATTTGAATTATATGATTAGTCAAAGAGGCGCTGTTTCCGCCGATTGAATTTGTGCAGGAATTCACGGAAATATTGTTACCATGATTATCAGTAGTGGTGTAAGTGCCGTCAGTCATTTGCTTCAAAGAGACGCTGGTATTGGCCGGGTCTCCGGCGCAAGTGTAAGAAACTGTTTTTGAGTAATAGGTGCCTCCCTGCAAATAGCTTTTAGCCGTCATTTTATAAGTGACGGCGGTTCCTCCGACATCAGCCCAACTGGTACGGCAATCATCATCGATGCAAAGCCCCGTTCTCCCCTTGATATAACCGGCCACGTCTAATTTTTGCGTTGGATTTAGCACGCCGATACCGACTCTACCGCCAAGGGCAGCCAAATATGTTGAGGTGGCCGTATATGTCAGACTATCTGCCTGAAAAACTCCTCCTACGCCTAAAGCTCCCAATTTGTATTGTGTGGTAGTGCCGACATTGATTGGGCTTGAAATATTTGCTGAAGGCGGAACTGCCGAAGGCTCTGTCCAAGCGAGGATGTAGAAAACAAAGGCAAAGACCGCCACGAGGATAACGGCTGTTATTGATATTATTTTTGGCGAAATCTGTTTGTTCATAGTGTTTTATATTTAATCATTGCGCTTGACGAAGATTATTCAGCTCGTCAAGTTGTTTTTGAATTTGATCTTGAGTCAAAAGTTTTGCTTTCTTGCCTAGCGCCTCCAGTTCCCGAGCTTGTTGTTTCATTTGTTCCTCAGTTAAGGGTTGAGCGTTTTTTCTTAAAGCATCCAGTTCCCTTAATTGTTTTTCCGACAATGTTTCTTCTTTCTGGACCGGAAATGTTTTTATTTTAAAAACCAAATAAACAATACTGCCGATGGTCAAAAGAATAACCATCAAAACAAAAATTAAAATATTTTTCTTTTTGGGCATAAATTTAAAATTCATTAATTCATTATATCATAAAAAATAAAAATACTATTAAAAAGCCCCGTGTCAAACGCGGGGCTTTTTCTTTAAAGCATAAGCGGAAAAAAAGGTTATTGCCAAGGGCAAGGTTCTTATTCTT
>JBDRLH010000012.1:0-2105 GCA_043813215.1 Parcubacteria group bacterium | reverse complement strand
ATCTGGCAGATACATTTCCCGGATTCAATGAAGCTTGCCGAAAAGGCCAAAAAAAGATTTTCCTTTGAGGAATTATTTAACTTATCAATTTTTGTTTTAAGAGAAAGATTAAAACTGGCCAAAGAAAACGCCAGGGCGGTTCCCGTAAATATCGACTTGATGAAAAAATTCACCGAGAGATTACCCTTTAAGCTGACCAATGCCCAAAGAAAATGCGCCTGGCAGATATTGCAGGACATGCAATTGCCAAGGCCGATGAACAGGCTTTTAGAGGGAGATGTGGGCTCGGGCAAAACCGTTGTCGCGGCAATGGCCGCCTTGGATGCCATAAAAGCCGGTTATCAAGTGGCATTTTTGGCGCCGACGGAAATCCTGGCCAAACAGCACCACAAAACCATGACCTCTCTTTTGGAAAAATTTGATGTCAAAATCGGCTTAATAACCGGCAAGGAAAATTATCTGGACGAGGAAAAATTAACCCGCAAGGAATTGGTAAAAAAGGTTTTATCTGGCAAAATAGATATATTAATCGGCACTCATGCTATCATCCAGGATTATTATCCCTCGACGCCCGAGAAAACCCCCATTCAATTCAATAAATTGGCTTTAGTTGTTATTGACGAACAACACAGATTCGGTACAGAGCAACGGGCCATGCTTTGCCGCCAAAAAGATTTTATCCCTCATTTGCTTTCCATGACCGCCACTCCCATTCCCAGGACTTTGTCTTTGACGGTTTACGGCGATTTGGATTTGTCGGTAATTGACGAATTGCCCAAAGGCAGAAAAAAAATAATTACCAAAGTCATTCAGCCAAAAGATAAAAAAGCCGCTTACGAATTTATAAGGCGGCAGGTCAAAGAAGGCAGGCAAGCCTTTGTCATTTGCCCGAGAATAGAACCTCCCAAGATTTCGGAGGAAGATTTAGAACGCGGGTTATTTGACCAAAGAAATATGTCTTGGATGGATGTCAAAGCCGTCAAGCAGGAATATAAAAAACTGACGGAAGATATTTTCCCAGATTTGAAAATCGGCATGCTCCACGGCAAAATGAAGTCAAAAGAAAAAGAAGCGGTCATGCAGGAATTCAAAGAAAAAATAATTGATATCCTGGTGGCCACTTCGGTAGTTGAAGTGGGGGTGGATATTCCCAACGCCTCGGTAACGATGATAGAGGGTTCAGAAAAATTCGGCTTGGCCCAGCTCCATCAATTTAGAGGGAGGGTGGGCAGGTCGGATTTTCAGTCTTATTGTTTTTTATTCACCGATGCGCCCGGCCTCATCACCAACAGAAGATTAAGGGCTCTGGTCAATTGCCAAGACGGCTTTGAGTTGGCCGAAAAAGATTTGCAGATAAGAGGGCCCGGAGATTTTACCGGCCAGCGCCAATGGGGCATTCCGGATTTGGCCATGGCATCTTTGACCGATACTATTTTGGTTTCCCGAGCCCGCAACGACGCCAAAGAAATTTTAAAAGAAGATCCCAACTTAAAAAAATACCCGCTTCTGGCGGAAAAGGTAAGGGAATATAAAACAAGGATACACCTAGAGTAATCTGCTTAAGTCCCGATCTTGAGTAAAAATTGGAGTATTAGTTAATTATTTACTGACACCTAAAATTGTAAGTAGTATCGCTTCTTCTCTCAATTGACAGGATGAAAATATTGCCGGTTTTATCTATCCGATAAATTATCCTCATATTTCCTTTTCTCGCCCTGAAAATATCCTCCCTTCCTTTTAATTTTTTCAAATCCAGATTATTAAATTGTTGATTTTTTATTTTAACTAAAATTCCTTTTATAATTTTTCTCTCTTTCGGCGTTAATCTTTTTAGGGCTTTTTCAATTTTATCCATAATTTAAAGGCGAGATAGAAGCTGGTTGATATTGATACCGCCCTTTTTTATCTTGGTAAAATCAACCAAAGGCTCCCAAAGCTCGTCGGCTTCTGCCAAGGAAGAAATTTTAAAAACCGGCTTTGATTTTCTGACAACGACAAAAGATCTGCCCTTTTCAACGGCATCAATATAAGTGTTAATATTTTCCCGCAATTCCTTGAGCCCGACGATTGAATTAATTGAGTTTTTCATAATTTATGATTGAATC
>JBDRLH010000011.1:0-25493 GCA_043813215.1 Parcubacteria group bacterium | reverse complement strand
GGTCGGACGCCCACAACCATTTTTAAAATATCTCGCGATTCAGGTTTACGAGAAAGAAAATCCAGCTCCTCTGTGGCACAAAAAAACCCAGCGGCTTTTGTATTTTTCGCCAACTCGGCAAATTCGTAGGACGGGACTTCTCTATAGACATGGCCAAAAATAAACTTGATGTCGGCTATGTCAAACGAGCTTAGAACCGAACCTACTAAAATCTTAGAGATGCTGGCGGCTTTTATCGCTTCGCGAATTGCCGAAGGACCGGCCATGGCATTGCAAACAATGTGAGAAACAGTCGAGTGGGATAATAGTTGGACGCTTCGTCGGATAAGATCGGGCGTACCAATAATCGGCAGATCAATAACCAGATTTCCAGCTTCAGCTTTTTTCTGAAGTTCATCGAGGACGTCCACGCCCTCTGTTAGAAGTAAAGTATCTATTTTGAATCCCCAAACCCTCCTGTTGCCATTCCCCCAGAGCTCTTTGATTGCGGCTATCGTTTCTTCCTTGCTCAGTCCATCTAAAGACGCAATAATCGGATTTCTTAACATATCCCTCCTCCTTTCTTTTTTATTTTTTTATTCCATATTTTATTTGGAAGGTTCTGGTTTTATGAAATTTATCCACAAAAAAAGGAGTAAACCTCCTTTTTAAAAACTATCAAATATTAAATAATTGTCAAATTTTGAATAATTTTTTGGCATTTTGAGCGGTTATATTTTCAATTTCTTCTTGGCTTAAATTTTTAAGATTGGCAATTCTTTCGGCCACATGTCTCACATACAGAGGTTCGTTTCTCCCGCTTTCCTGAGGCGGAGTTAAATAAGGACAATCGGTTTCAAGTAAAATTCTTTCTGGCGGAGTGTTTTTTATCACTTCGTCGCAGTCAAACTTAAAGATTATTCCATTAAACCCGAGATAAAAACCCATATCCAAATATGATTTCGCTTGTTCCAAATTCCCGGTAAAACAATGAATAACACCGGTTAATGAATAATTAGTTGATGAGCAATGAGATGAAATTTCAATAAGTTCGTCGTGCGCCATTCGGCAATGGAAAATTACGGGCAAATTCAATTCCCGTGCCAAGCCAAGCTGTTTTAAAAAAACTGTTTTCTGTTTTTCCTTAAAAACGTTTAATTTTATTTTGGTTTTCGGACGATAATAATAATCCAAACCAATTTCACCGACAGCCACTACTTTAGAAGATTCTGCTATTGCTTTATATTTTTCGTAATCAAAATCTTCTTCTCTTGTTCCGAAAGAAGTTTCCTCTGTGTCTATCTTTGTTTTAAAAATTCCGCCGGCTAAGTGAATCGGATGCAACCCGACAGCCGCATAAACGCCTTTTTCGTATTTCTCCGCTATCTGCACCGCTCGTTGCGAAGTGTTATACTGCGAACCGATATTTATCATAAAAACATTACCATCTAAAGACCGGCGAATCACCTCATCGGCATCGTTTTTATAGGCGCTGAAATTTACGTGCGCATGGGTATCAATTAACATTGAATATTTTATAAATAATAACAAAATTTTAAAAAATAAAAAGGAGGGCCTCTGAAGAGACCCTCTTAAAATTGAATCGCGTGCTAAATTTCTAGACCCCGTTCCTCCAGCGAGGATAGGAGCCCAGCACCTTTAGCATGGTAACGATTTTCACCCCTACAATAAACTCAAGGGTGTAACGGATGGTACAATCATTGCGATGACCATCAATATCCACGATAAACCCATATCGCCCTAATTGGGTTTTTGTCGGACGAGACTCTATAAGACGCATATTGATATCTACGGCGGCGAGGATTTGCAACACTCGAACAAGCGAGCCGGGCCGCTCATCTCCGGGAACTTGAAAATAGATGGAGGTTTTATCGTCGCCGGTGGGCCGACAATCTTCTTTGCCTATAGCTAAAAATCTGGTGGTATTATCTTTTTGATCCTGCACCCCTTCTTCCATAAGAACGGCCTCTGGATAAAAATCCTTTGCCCATGGAGGAGCAATCGCAACGGCTTCGGCATCCTCGCATAGCTTCTCAACTCCACCAACTGTAGAATTTGCAGGCACTAATTGGGCTTGCGGGAATCGTTTTGCGATAAACTCTACACATTGAGCTAAACCTTGCGGATGTGAATACACCTTCTTGATTTCACTTTTTTGTCCCTTTCGGCCATATAGACACTGGGTAATGGGAATGACAGTCTCTCCGCAGACCATTGCGCTCGTTGGAGAATAAACAACTTTGTCTTCATCTCGATGCATTCTAATGCCAATAGAACTACCAATAGAACCCGTAGTGAGTGGATCAGCCGTGTCAATCACGATTCCGGTAATACTATTTTCCCAAGCGATAAAACCCCGCTCCGCTTTCCCATCTACCACAGCCTGGATAACCTTAGCATGGGAATTATAAGGAATCATTTTTACGTGCGAGCTGCTACTCGCCGCACGCCAACCAAATGTCCCCTTTGGACCAAGATAAGCAACTTCTTCTTTCTCCACATCTTACTCCTTGTTAAAGTACCTTCCCAAAGAATAAAAATTTTCTCTGGTGAGGATTTTGAGCTTGTCAAAAAACCCTCATCAAAGAATATTAAAAAACCAGCCTCTTTTGCGAAGAGACTGGAGTGAAATAAATTTAATTTCTTAATCTAAAAGGAAAATCTCCAAACTCTTCGCCGGGCCGGTAAAGTTAAAAAAGAAAAAATTAACGGAAAATATCTTTTGCATGATGTTCTCAATATATTAAATTCAAAAACCCTTGTCAACCCTTGGGAAAAGCGGCTCGCTTTTAAAGGATTGCAGCTGTCTTAATATTTTTTCCGAAGTTTCCGGTAAAAATGGCTTTAATAATTCAGCAATTTCAGAAATCGCAATCAATAGATCGCCGATGATTTTGTCGTATTTTTCTTTATCCTGAGCCGCATCGAGAGACCAGGGCTTTTCGTCATTTATATATTTGTCGCAAAAACTTATCAGATCCCAAATAACAATCAGCGCTTCATTTAATTTAAAATTTCCTAAACTTTCCTGATAACTCTTTTTAATTTTTTTAATTTTTTCTTCTGTTTTTGAATTTTGGATTGTATTTTTAGATTTTTGATTTTGGATCTTGGATTTTTCTGCAAGGGTTACCACCCGAGCAACGAGATTGCCAATTCCCCCTGCTAAATCAGCATTATATCTCTCTATAAATTTTTCTTCGGTAAAATCGCCATCTTCGGTTGTAGGAATTTCCCGCAAAAGAAAATACCTAATAGCGTCAGCATCATATTTTTTAACCAAATCAAAAGGGTCAACTACATTGCCCAAGGACTTTGACATTTTCTGGCTTCCTGAAGTAATAAATCCGTGAACAAAAATATTTTTCGGCAATGCCAATTTTAAAGATAGCAACATGCCCAACCAAATTGTGGCATGAAATCTCAAAATATCTTTTCCTAAAAAATGGACGTCCGGGGGCCAGTATTTTTTAAATTTTTCGACTTTAAAACCGCCTAAAGCCGAGATATAGTTCACCAAAGCATCCGCCCAGACATAAACAGTTTGAGCATCATCGTCGGGAACGGGTATCCCCCAGCTCAAATCTTTTCTCGGTCTTGAAAAACTGACATCTTCTAGACCTTGGCCTGCAAAACTGAGCATCTCGTTTTTTCTCCCGTCGGGAATTATTTTCACCTTATCCCCCCTGATAATTTTTTCTATTTCTTTTGAATATTTTGAAAGTTTGAAAAAATAATTTTCTTCCTCTACCACCTCAGGCTCTTTTTGATGGATTTTACATTTACCATCCTCTAAATCTTTTTTTGTGATGAAAGCTTCGCACCCTATACAATAAAGCCCTTGATATTTCTTTTTATAAATATCGTCGTTTTCTTTAAGCTTTTGCCAAACTTTTTGAACTACCGGCCAGTGCCTTTCTCGATCAGTTGTCCTAATAAAATCATCATTTGATAAATTAAGAGCCCTATCTAGTTCTTTAAATTTTGATGAAATTTCATCAGTAAATTCTTTAGGATTTTTACCCGCCCGTTCAGCCGCTTTTGAAATCTTCTGGCCATGCTCGTCGGTCCCAGTTAAAAAGAAGACGTCTTTACCAAGAATTTTATGATGTCTTGCCAAAATATCGGCCTGGACCAACTCTAAAACATACCCCAAGTGCGGCGGGGCATTGGTGTAGGCGATGCTAGTTGTAACGTAGAATTTATCCATGATTTTTATTATCTATTATCACGACAAACTCACCCTTTTGTTCATCTTCTTTAATTTTCATAATAACATCCTTTATCTTACCATAATAAATCGTTTCGAATTTTTTGGTCAGTTCCCGGCCGACAACAATTTTGGCATCAAATAACTGATATTTAATGTACAAGGAATCTAATTCGCCTAAAGTTTTTAAAATCCTATAGCAGGATTCGTAAAAAATAACAGGGCACTTTGAAGCCGCAACCTCTTTAAAAAATTTTTGTCTTTTGTTTTTCGTAGGGGCAAACCCCAAAAATAAAAATTTGTCAGTTGGAAACCCGCAGACCGATAGGGCCGTCGCAACCGCCGAAGGACCCGGAATGGGAACTATTTTTAATCCTTTGACCGCAAAACCCAACAATTGTTCAATCAATTTATTCCCCGGATCGGAAATCCCGGGAGTTCCGGCATCCGAAACCAGAGCAATGTTTTTCCCCTGGCGTAAAAAATCTGCTATATAATTTATTTTTTCTATTTTACTATGCTGATGATAACTCAAAACAGAGGTTTTAATTTGAAAACGATCCAGCAGTATCTTGGTTTTTCTTGTATCTTCGCATAAAATTAAATCAACCTCCGATAATACGCGGAGGGCTCTTTTTGTGATGTCTTCTAAGTTACCGATTGGAGTTGCGACAATATATAAAATACTCATAAAACTACCGCTTTTTCGTCCCGCTTTTTCTTTAAAAACTCTTTTATAAACTCAAAAAGTATTCCAAAAAGAGGAATGGCTAAAATTGCGCCCATTATTCCCCAAAGTTTTCCTCCGACCATCAAAGCAATCAGTACCAACGCGGGCGAAAGACCAATAAATTTTTTGCTCAAAAGCGGCGTAATAATATTACCCTCTATCTGCTGAATAAGAATATAAATTATCAAGACGAAAATAGCTTTAGACAAAGAATCAAGCATCACAAAAATTGTTATCAGTGCCCCGGCCACAACGGGCCCGATAACCGGGATAATATTTGTCACTCCGGCCAGCAAGCCGAAAGAAATGGCATATTCTATTTTTAATATCTTGCAAACAATAAAAGTCATAAAGCCCACGAATAAGCTGGTTAAAATCCTCATCCCAAACCAGCTGGCAACTTTATTTTGGCATCTCGCCCAAAGATTAAGCATATTGGATTCATATCTTTTGGGAAAAAGCAAAATAATTATTTTTTCCATGCTTCTTTCTTCAAGAGAAAGAAAAATCGAGAGTAAAAAAATAGTAACGGTAGAAAAAATACTGCCGAAAATGGACACAATCGCCTTAAAAATACTGGAAGAAGCATTGAGGAGCCATCCCCGAATCGCTTGAGAAAAATTATCGAAATTTTCGAGCGCTCTGTCTTCAAACCCCAGACCCTTGAATACGGGAGCAAATTTATCAAAAAATTGCGGAAAACGTTCGGCAAACAATACTATATCGTCGATAAAAATCGGAGCTATAAGAAAAATTAAAACTCCGATAATGCTGAAAATAAAAAGATATATCCCCAGCACTGATAGAATCCGCGGCACTCTCTTTTTGACTAAAAAATCAATCGCCGGATTGAATAAAACTGAAATTATTAAGGCGAAGATAAATAAAATCAAAATATCTCTTGTCAGATAAACAAAATAAAAAATAGCAGTAGCGAAAAATATTTTTAAAATAGTGCCCCAGGAAATATCTAATATTTTTTCTCCGTCCATAATTTTTAAAACTTTAATAATTTTTTTAGATTTTCGGAATTTTTAAACGGCCCGATCATGGCCAGGTTCAATTTTTCTTGTCTAAAAATATCTTTAGCTACTTTCAGAATATCATTTTGAGTAACTTTATCAATTTTTTTAAAAATTTCCTCAGCAGTGAAAATCTTTTTTTCCAAGAGCTCCTGGAGTCCGAAGAAAGAAGCCTGGGCGTCCGAGGCTTCCAGATCTAAAATCGTTTTACCTTTTATGTAATCTTTGACTTTTTTTAACTCCTCAACGGGAATTTTTATTTGAGAGATTTTTTTATATTCTTTTAAAATCGTACTTATGGCTTTCCCTACATTCTTATTGTCAACTCCGGCTTGCGTAACCAGACAACCCGAATCGGTATCGGAGGCGGCTAGACAACTTATATAATAAACCAGACCCAGCTTTGTTCTGACTTCTTCAAATAACCTTGAGCTCATCATGCCCGAACCTCCTAAAATCATGGCCAGTATTTCGAAGGCGTATTTCTGGGGATGAAAAATATTGTATCCTCTCACTCCCAGGCACAAATGCGTCTGATCGGTCGCCCGTTGATGCGACAAGAAAGCGGGGCCTGTTTGCCGCTCAATAACTTTCGGTTTGGACTTGGGCACGGTTTCTCTGGCTTCGGAAAAATATTTTTTAATTTTGCCAATCGTCGATTTTTCATCTATTCTGCCAGCGAGGCAAACCACGGTATTTTTTGCCACATATTGACTTCTCATATAATCCATCAAGTTAGTTCTTTCTATTCCGGCCACCGTTTCTTTGTCTCCGGCAATGGGCCAGCCGGCCGGTTGATCTCCATATAATAATTTTGACCACAAAATTTGGACATAGCTCATGGGCTGGTCCTGATACATATTGATTTCTTCAATTATCACGCTTTTTTCTTTTTGGACTTCTTTTTCCGGAAGCCGGCTGTTCTGGAAAATATCCGATACCCAGTCCAAAGCAATTTCAAAATGGCTAGCGGCAACTTTGGCAAAATATCCGGTGTATTCTTCTGAAGTAAAAGCATTATAAATCCCGCCAATCCTGTCTAAGGTCTCGGCGACAGCTCGGGTTGTCGGTCTCTTCTTGGTTCCGGCAAAATACATATGCTCAAGAAAATGAGAAATACCTTTCTTGTCTTTTGTTTCATATTTTGAACCAGTCTGCACCAGCACCAAAACTGTCACCGCCTGAGTGCTTTTTGAAGGAACCGTAATAATCCTTAAGCCGTTTTTGAGAGTAGTTTTATGAAACATCTATTTTTCTAATTTCTCTTTTAAAACCTTTACTAAATCAGAAATTTTTATTCTCTCTTGTTTCATGGTGTCGCGATCGCGGAGAGTGACGTCGTTTTTTTTCAAAGTATCAAAATCGCAGGTTAGACAATAGGGCGTGCCTATTTCGTCTTGCGAGTAATAACGCTTGCCGATATTTCCCCTGTCATCCCAGGCAACCATCAGATCTTTACGCAAATCGTCGTAAATCTTTTTGGCCATTTTCACAAGTTCCGGCTTGTTCGCCAAAAGCGGAAAAACCGCAACTTTGTATGGAGCTAATTTTCTGGGAAGTTTTAAAACGACTCTCTTGTTTTCTTCTTTATAGGCCTCCAGAAGCACTACCAAAACCGAACGGTCCAGTCCAAAAGTCGGTTCTATCACATGCGGCCAAAACTCTTCTCCGGTTTCCGAGTCGCGGTATTTTAAATTTTGCCCAGAGAATTTTTCGTGATTTTTCAAATCAAAATCGGTGCGATAGGCCAGGCCATAAAGCTCTTTTTGGCCAAACGGATATTCATATTCAAAATCAACCGTTCTTTTTGAATAGTGTGCCCGTTCGCCCTCAGGAATTTCAACTTCGTGAATTTTTTTCAAATTAACACCCAAATCTTTCAGCCAATTTCTCATTTCGTTTTGCCAATATCCAAACCACGTTTCCCATTCTTTTTCTTTGATAAAATACTCTAATTCCATCAGATTGAATTCGCGCATTCTGAAAATAAAATTTCCCGGAGTGATTTCATTCCGAAACGTTTTTCCCTGCGAAGCGATTCCGAAAGGCAATTTTCTTCTGGTTGTGTCGAGCACTTGTTTAAAGTCGATGAACATTGACTGCGCGATTTCCGGTCTTAAGTAAGAGAGGTTTTTATCTTCTTCAACCGGACCAAGAAAAGTTTTGAACATCAGATTAAAATTTTGGGCTTTTGTAAATTCATTTTTGCCGCATTGGGAACATTTTTTCTCTATCAATAAGTCGGCACGGAATCTGGTGTGGCAATTTTTGCATTCAATCAAGGGATCTGTAAAATTTTGCAAATGACCGCTCGCCTCCCAGACTTTCGGATTCATAATCAAAGCTGCATCTATGCCGACCATATCGTCTCTGCTTTGGACAAATTTTTTCCACCAGAGCTGTTTAATATTATTTTTCAACTCTGTTCCTAATGGGCCGTAATCCCATGAATTAGCCAGCCCCCCGTAGATTTCAGAACCCGAGAAGACAAATCCTCTTCTTTTGCATAAACTTGTAATTTTCCCCATTAGGTTTTCCATAATTTTTGAGCGTTAGCGAAAAAAATATCTGAAGAATATTTTTACTAAAGCAAAAATATTCAGAAAGTATAATTTAGTATGTTACCGTGCCCTGCTGAATGCTGACGGTATCGGTAGCGTTAAAACTTGTATTGAGACCTAAGTTGATTTTCTCGGTTATATCATTTGTCCAGCTGTCGTCGCCAGTGATTTTGGTTTGGCCAATAATGTTTGGAGATTGCCCGATTTGCGAAATGTCGGCTAAAAATGCCACCTGAAAAGAAACATTAGGCGCCGGATTTAAAACCCCCTGGCCGACCTGAAGATCGCCCACTTCCCAGACTATTTCCCGCGACTGCGAATCAAGGGTCAGTCTGGCATCTTCCGGAAATATTCTGCCGGTCAGATGAACATATTGCGGCAAAATAGTTTTTACTTTCACGTTTTTAACTTCGTTGTAATAATTTTTCGCCTGCCAGTTTATGGTATAAGTTGTCGTCTGGCCGACGCGCGGAGGGATGGGGCCGGAATTCCCGAAAATTTCATCCTGAAAAAATCCTTTCTGCGCTATTTCCAGCTTGGAATTAACTTTATTCGTAAATTCTTCCTTAATTTGATTAAGATAAACATTGTTTTTAATTATTAGATTTCCGCTCAAAGATGGAATCTCAAAATCCGATTTCAGATTCACCCAAAATTCAACTTTATTCTCTTCTTGGGGAGATAAAAATTGAAGCTCAATCACTTTTTTCCAATCCCAAACAATTGAATTATCTCCTAAAGCAAAGCTTCCTTCGGGAGATTTCAACGACTCAAGGTCAAAAATATTGCCGTCCAAAGTATTAACTAAAGTAAGATTGTTCAATATCCCTTCTCCCAGGTTTTTAAAGAATATTTCGTAATGCAACTGTTCTCCGGCGCCTGCTATATAATCGAGATTGCCGTTAATTTGCTGGGTTATGCGCAAGGCGGGTTTTATAATCTCTATACTTCTTGTTATTTCTTTAAAGGAAATGAATTCGCCATCTTGCCACATTCCCAACTTGGCATCGAATATTTTTTGTTCGCCGATTTCCCCGGTTATTTTACCGGAAATTTCAATTCTGCCTCCCTCTGCTTTATTGAGAGATGAGATTTCCCATTCTACTTTTTCCAAAGAAGACGGATTCGAACTGATAAATTCAAAACCAGCCGGATATTGCGCCTCGATTCTTAAGCCCGAAAGCAGATAGTCTATATTTGAAAAATAATTCAATCTGAATTTAAAGGTTTTTCCCGACTCAATTTTTGAGGGTATGTCAAACTCAAAATTTAAAAGTAAAGACTTTATTTGGGTTGTGAAAGTGGTTTGATTTTCATAGCGAGTTTTCAAGTTTTTTGGCCTATAACTCAAGCTGGCTTTGGCGATTTTGATTTCTGATTCCTGGCCCACCAGCCTGGCCCCAAAAGTCATTGCTTGCTCTTGCCCGGGATTGATGTCGCCCAGGATGATTTCCTGCCAAAGAGGTTTGTCGTCTCCTGCTATTGAGTGTTCCGGATACTCAAAGATTAATTTTGCCTCCTCAAGGCGCGTATTTCCGTTATTTTTATATTTAACGGTGTAATCAAAATCTTTGCCAAAATCCGCCTGCTCCGGCCCCAGAATCTCAAGTTTCAAAACGTCTTTGGCGAAAACGTTTGCTTGCCAATACCAATAAACCGCAAAAGCCAAAACGGCCAACAGAATAGCCGATATCGGTTTAATATTTTTCTTTATTTTTTTGACAATTTTCTTAATCATGTGATTGTTATTTAATATATCACTTATTTTGCCACTCCCAAAACTTGAGAAAGATGCCCCCTTGAAAATGATTTTAATTTTTTAAAATCAGCCGCTTTGATGCCATATCCTAAAAAAGAAACGAAATTAAATAAAAAATACCGGCAGGCCTGTTCTAAATTTTTGGCGGGAAATTTCGGATCATTTATTTTTCTGAAAATCCGCACTAATAAATTCCAAATTTTTTCATCAGGTTCTTGGCCTTTTATAAAATCGTCCACTGCCTCGGCCGCCTGGTAAGCGGTTTTTAATCTGTTCAAATCCTGCCTCAAGTTTTTAAATTTTTCAACAGGCAAAGCATCGGTCAGGGTTTTGTAGCCCTTGCCCTGGATAAATTCAATTTCTGACAAATAAAAAATCTCCGCTCCCTGCCTTAATTTTGAGGAAGTCTTCCTCACGGCTTTGGCCAAAATTTCCAATTTTCCGAAATCTTTCGTATAAATCGTGAATAATTGGTCGGCCTCACCCCGGTCTTCTTTTTTTATTATCAAACCCAACGACCTGTAATGAAAAAACATCAGTTTTTTTTACCCTCAAAAAATCTATTTAATATTTCCTGATTAAGTTTTTCCTGCTCTATCCCGCGAAAATCTTTTTTATATTTTGCTGCCGGGATTATCTTTTCCCGAAACTTTCTATTTCTCACGGCGAGATTGAGCGGAGAATCTGTCTTCTTGTGTATAATTAATCCCATGCGTTCTTTCTTTGACCCAAATATTTTTTCTGCTAGCGCTAATTTCTTTTCTATTGGATCGTTTGTCTTTGGAATAAAACCGAAAAGTCGATAAAATCTACCCTTAAGATCTTTAAGATTGCCCGATTGCAATTCTTTCGCGATCCATTCCGCAGCGCGCTGTCTTTTGTATTCTTTTATATTGTTGACAAATGCGCTCTTGTCAATCGTCTCGGGCTTTGGTTTTTCCTGCAGTTTTTTCCTCCAATCTCCTTTCGCTTTAATTCCTGCCTCGTCGGGCACCTTACTTCCTTTAATGACTTGCCCCAAAACTCCCGAGAGACTTACCTTCTCAACCTTTGCGGAGCTTTTTATATCGGTTTTAATTGGCGGGACTTTATTGTCTATCGGTTTGATTCCCGTGACAACTTTCCAAGCTTCTTTGCCTACTCCTCCGGCTCCTCTAAATAAATCTTTGACTCCCATTTTATTTTATTTTATTTTTTATTGATTAATATTGTTAAATTTGGTTATTTATTACCAGCCTTCATTAAAATATTCCGCAAAGTTTCACTATAAATAAAACGTAAAGCAAAAGATACATTAGCCCTTCCCAAATATGAATCCTTCGAGATATTCCGGAAATGACAAAAAGCAAGGTGGCCACAGCCAGAAAGGGCAGACCGATTCTAAAAGTCAAATCGTCAACTGTTAAAGTTTTGATTAAAGCCGGCAAACCCACTACCATCAAAGCATTAAAAACATTTGATCCGAAAACATTTCCTAATGCAATTTCATACTTTTTTTGAGATGCCGCTCTTATTGATACCACCAGCTCTGGCAAAGAAGTACCGGCGGCTAAAGCAATAATAGAAATTAAAGCAGGACTAATCTTTAATATGTCTGAAATCTTGATCATGGAATCTATTGTATAATTTGAACCGACAACCATACCGATCAATCCCAAAACCAAATAAAGAAAAACTTTAAAATTTAACCCTGAGGGAGTTTTTCTCGCCTCTTTGCCTCTTCTTTCTATTCTGGAAGGTAAAACTTGGATTTTGGTTCCTTCTGGCAAGATTTCCATTAATTCGGGAGTAAGAATATCGTCTCTTCTCTGAAAAATTGTATAAAGAAGATAGATTAAAAAAGCGCAGATGAGCAAAATTCCTTCTCCAAAAACAATCTGTTTATCCCAGGCAACAAACAAGATTAAAACAGTGACGACAGCTAAAAGCGGTGCGTCCAAATCAATTAAGCTTCTCCTAACAATGAGCGTCCTTGCCGCAACGGCGGAAAAACCAACAATTCCTAGAATATTAAAAATATTTGAGCCAATGGCGTTGGCGGTAACGATTTCTGTCACTCCCTTTAAAACTCCGGCCAATGAAGAAGCCGCTTCAGGGAATGAAGTGCCTATGGCCACAATAGTTACTCCGATTATAAAGGGAGAAATTTTTAAAGCTAAACCTATTTTTTCCGCACTTTCCACAAACCAATCAGCTGATTTTACCAATAGGGCTAAACTAAAAAGGAAAATTAAAATCCAAATAATTAACATTATTAAACTTTTTTAATTGATATTAATATTTTTTTACCGTCGACTGTTATTTCCTGCTGGATTTTAAAACCTTTGGTTTTCTTGCCCGATAGAAAATCTTTTATCTTGCCTTCTTTTAAAATAGTTTTTTCATTTTTCCTTAAAATATCTTCCAAGGACGCATCCCCCGAATATCTTACGGAGATATTGTCTTTTGGCTTCAAATTTGATTTCTTCCTCATTTCTTGGATATTTCTGATTACCTCCCTGACAATACCCTCTTCCTTGAGCTCCGGAGTAATATTCGTGTCCAATTCTAACTCTTTTTGCAGATTTTGGTCAAAGACCACTTCTTTGACATTAATTTCCTCTTTTATCAAACTTAATAATTCTTTGCCGACTTTGAATTCGGAACTTTTAATTTTTAATTTTTTCAATGGCTGGCGAACTTTTATCGAAACCCTGGCTCTCTCGGCAAGAGCTAAGGTGACAATCTCTCTGGCCATCTTCATGTCTTCATTCAGCTTCTTGTTTATTAATTTTTCTTCGGTTTTCGGCCATCCCTCTAAATGGACCGATTTTTTCTTACCGAAAGCGCTGCCGGTTATTTTTTGATAAAGTTCTTCGGAAATAAACGGCAGAAAAGGAGAAATTAATTTATTCAGAGAAAATAAGACAAAACCCAAAACCGTAAAAGCTTCCTTGGCTTCGGCCGGATTTTCGGGTTTTTGGAATCTTTTTCTGGATCTTCTGACATACCAGAGAGACAACTCTTCAACGGTAAATTTTTCAATCGCTCTGGCGGCACCGGTAACATCGTATTTATCCAAATTGTCAGTAGCGGTTTTTATCGTTTCGTTAAGCTTGGAAATTATCCATTTATCCAATATATTTTTAGTTTTGATTTTTGATTTTTGATTTTTGATTTTTAAATTATCTCTGTATGTCTCAAAAAAAACGCAGCAATTCCAAAAAGTCAGAATAAATTTCTTCAAAGCCCCATCAATGTCTTTTTCTGCAAAAAGCTTGGACTCCCCGGGCTGATTTATGGTATAAAAATACCACCTGACGGCATCTACCCCGTATTTTTCAATAATATACCAGGGGTCCACAATATTCCCTTTTGATTTTGACATCTTTTCTCCTTTCTCATCTAAAACGTGCCCCAAAGAAATAACATTTTTATATGACGATTCAAAACCCAATAAAGTTGAGATTGCCAGCAAGGTGTAAAACCAGCCCCTTGTCTGGTCAATAGCTTCAGAGATATAATCGGCCGGAAAGAGCTTCGGTGGCTCTCCGCCAAGCCAGTGTCCTTGGGCAAAAGGCATGCTGCCCGAATCAAACCAACAGTCTATGACCTCTTGAGTTCTCTCCATAATTCCGCCGCATTTTCCGCAATAAAACTTAACCTCGTCGATATAGGGTTTATGAAAATCCAGCTCCATTTTTTCGTTATAGGGCAGTTTAGCAAACTCAAGCTCCCGAATTTGGCCGGTTTTTATCCCTTTTTTCCTGGTAAAAACATCAACGAATTCTTTAAGATTCTGGCCGGAAAGCATTTTTTCTAACAAGGTTATGGGCCGCTCATGGCCGACAATTAAAATGTTTTTTTGCGGATATTTTTTATCAACATCTTTTATGAAGCTCAACATTCTTTTTTCAATATCGGTATAATTTTCCCCGCCGGGCGGCGCCACTTTGAATCTTTTTTTATAATATTCCAAGGGCGGAAGTTTTTTACCCGGGTTCATAAATTCTCCAAACTCCCCAATCTTCTTTCCGTTAAAAATGCCAGCATTGCTTTCTCTGAGTCTTTTATCAATCCTTACTTTAAGCCCCAATTCCTTGGCTATAATTTCGGCCGTCTGTTTTGCCCTTAGGAGATCTGAAGAAAAAATCAAATCTATTTTTTCTTTTTTTAATTTTTTAGCTACCTGGTGAATCTGCCTTTGCCCCTTTTTTGTCAGGGGGTATAAATTTTTTTCCGGCCAGCAGGAAATGATATTTTTTATATTTTTCAAAGACTCTCCGTGGCGTAAGACAAAATATCGGTTCGGACTAAATTTTTGCGAAACCAAATCTTTTCTTGAGCCTATTGCTTCAAACGTACCGCAAGTTTTACATTTCCAGACGGGCAAAGGAGTGCCCCAGTATCTTTCTCGGGAAATTGCCCAATCTTTGACATCTTTTAACCATTCTCCAAACCTTCCCTCTTTTAGATATGACGGCACCCAATTTATCTCCTGATTGTTTTTGATTAGATTTTCTTTTGTCTCATCCTGCATATTAATAAACCAGCCTTGCTTTGCGTAATAAAGCAAGGGAGATTTACAACGCCAGCAAAAAGGATAATCATGCTCGTATAATTCTTCTTTATATAACAGACCCCTGCTTTTTAAATCTTCGATTATCAAGGGATCGGCGTCTTTAACAAAAATACCGGCCCATTTTTTGGCTTCTAACCTGAATTTTCCCGTTTCGTCAACCGGCAACAAAATCGGGAAATCCCGTTCGTTTTGATTTTTAATTTTTGAATTTTGCGCCTTTATCGCCGCCATGTCGTCCTCGCCAAAAGCCGGGGCGATATGTACCAATCCTGTACCGTCTTCCAAAGAAACAAAGTCCGTCGGAATAACCTTATAAATTGTCACGCCTTCTTGTGAGTCAACCGGGTAGGGGGCTTCATAATAAATTTTCAGCAACTCTTCTCCTTTTAATTCCTGAATGACCTCCGCATCTTTTTGCCCGCAAGCCTTCAATCTTTCCTTGGCTAAAATTAAATTCCCGTTGCCCGTTTTTACTTTGACATAAAAAAATTTGGGATTTGCGGCCACGGCCACATTTGCCGGCAAGGTCCAGGGAGTCGTCGTCCAAACGAGCAGAGAAGTGTTTTCAAACTCCGGATTTTTAATTCTGAACTTTACAAAAACAGAGGGCTCTTTTATTCTTTTGTACCCCTGCGCCACTTCGTGGGAAGAAAGGATCGTTCCGCATCTCGGGCAATAAGGCACAACCTTATATCCCAAATAAAGCAGGCCTTTTTTAAAAATCTGCTTTAAAATAAACCAGACGCTTTCAATGTAATCTGTTTCGTAGGTAATATAGGGATTTTCCAAATCCAACCAAAAGCCGATTCTTTCCGTCAGCTTATTCCAATCTTTCAGATATTGCCAGACGGATTCCTTGCATTTCTTGTTAAAGCGGGCTACTCCGTAATTTTCAATGTCTTTTTTGTTTTTCAGGCCCAATTTTTTCTCAACCTCAAGCTCAACCGGCAGGCCGTGCGTATCCCAGCCGGCTTTTCTTTCCACCTTAAATCCTTGCATCGTTTTATAGCGGCAGATGATATCTTTAAAAACCCGGCTCTCCACATGGTGCAAACCGGGCTTGCCGTTGGCTGTCGGCGGACCTTCGTAAAATACGAAATTTTTCGCTTTTTTTCTCTGCGAAACTGATTTTTCAAAAACCCGGTTATTTCGCCAGAATTTCAGAATCTTATTTTCGTTCTTGGGAAAATTTATTTCCATAATTTTGAGTTTTAGCGAAAAATTAAAAGTATATAATATTTTTATTCTATTACATTTTTTCCGGCGCCGAAATCCCCATCAACTTTAAGGTATTTTCCAAAATAATTTTTGCAGCCAGGACTAAAGCCAATCTGGGTTCGTTGGCGCTTCCATCATCATTAATAACCCGGCAGTCTCTGTAAAATTGGTGGAACGCACTTGCTAAATCAGTCGCATATTGCGGCAATCTTTGCATTTGATAATCCTTGACCGTATCTTCAATAATCTCAGGCAATCTGATTAGCTGCTTAATTAAATTTAATTCACCAGACTGATTTAAATTTTTTAAATTTTGGATTGTAATTTTGAATTTTGATTTTTGAATTTTGCATTTAGCGCGAATACTGCATATTCTCGCGTGCGCATACTGGACATAATAAACCGGATTCTTCTCCGACCGTTCTTTAGCCAGATCTAAATTAAAATTCAAGTGGCTGTCTGCTCCCTGCGCCAAAAAGAAAAATCTGGTCGCATCCAAACCCACCTCTTCTATCAATTCATCGATTGTCACGTAAATTCCTGAACGTTTTGACATGCGCACTTCTTTGCCTCCTTCAATCAGTCGAACGAGTTGCATGATAATAATATCTGTCTGTTCTTTTTTATAGCCCAAAACCGCGGCCGCCGCTTTTAACCTGCCGACATAGCCGAAATGATCAGCTCCCCAGAAAAATATCAATTTATCAAATCCCCTCCCGAATTTATTTTTCAAATAGGCGATGTCCGAAGCCAAATAAGTGGTTTCGCCATCGGCTTTTACCAATACTCTGTCTTTATCGTCGCCAAACTGCGTTGATTTAAACCATAAAGCTCCTTCTTGTTCATAAGCCAGATTTTTCTTTTTCAAAAATTCCAAAATTTTATTGACTTCTTTTTTCTCGTGAAGATTTTTTTCTGAAAACCAAACATCAAAATCAATCCCCATCTTCTTGGCTGACGGTTTTATCATCTTTTCTAAAATAATCTCGGCCGCTTCCTCTCCAGCTTTTAAGACATCTCTTTCTTTAATTTTTAATCTTAAATTTTCGATATACGGCCCCTTATAAACCGCCCCTGAATCGCCCAAAACAGAATACCCAAGCTTCCTGACTTGCTCGCCGATATTGTTAATATAATATTCTCTTTTTACTTCAAAACCGACTTTAACCAAGATATTTGCCAAGACATCGCCGCAAAATCCTCCACGACCATTGCCTAAGGTTAAAGGTCCTGTCGGATTTGCCGAAATAAATTCAACGTTAACTTTTTGTCCGCGACCAATCTTGAGCTGGCCGAAAGATTCTCCTTGTTTTAAAATTTCAGTGACTTGATTCTGTAAATATTCCTTGGCAAGGAAAAAATTAATAAAACCATTTTTTACTTCTACTTTTTCCAATAAACCCGCCTTGACTCGGCGAGGCAGGTCCGATTTTATGGCATTTGCTATTTCTTGCGGGCTTTTCTTTATCATCATAGCTGCATTGGTTGAATAATCACCGAAAGCCGGCTCCTGCGGCCGGTCAATTTTAACTTCAACCTCTATGCCATAGAGTTTTTTTATCGCTTTTTCTGTTAAATTTTTGATTTCTTGGCGAATCATTATATTATTTACTCTATCTTAATTTCCCTCAAAAATAAAGTTTGAAGACAAAGAAAAAGAGCCAGTCGTAGAATTAACTGGGCTCTTCAATTTTTCGTGGGAATTAATGGCTACTAGTCCGGATATTGCTCTCCAGGGAAAAGACGCTCGAAACTAACTATGTAATCTTTTTCCTTTAATTCGGTTAGAATTTCGTAGCAAACCATTTGCGTTCTAATTTCTACGGAAAAATTCACCCGAATTAAAAAACCGCTTTGATGCATCTCGAGATCTTTTTCTTCCAGAATTGTTTCTGGAAGAAGATATTCTCGCAAAACATTAACCGAGTCTTCTAATAATACCGAAAATCTAACCATCTTTTCCGGAACCTCTTTAAATTGAACCATTTTAATCTCCTCCATATTTTTTGTTTTCGTTTCCACTAAGTCCACAAAAATGAGCTTAACGGAAACGAAAATATTTGGGAATGAACTATATTATTCATTACAGTATATTTTTACCATTTTGTCAATATTTCTTTATTATGTTAAAGTAGGAATGTGGAAATCCTAGCTGAAAACAAAAAAGCGTATTTTGATTACAATATCCTGGAGAAATTTGAGGCGGGTTTGGCTTTACTCGGGACGGAAGTAAAATCAATCAGAGCCGGGCATATGGGGCTAAAGGGCGCTTATGTGGTCGTGGACAGAAATGGCGAGGTTTCTTTGATTGGCGCCAATATTTCGGCTTATCAACCCAAAAACGCGCCAGATGATTACCGGAGCGACCGCTCAAGAAAACTGCTTTTGCGCAAAAAAGAAATTGATTATTTAATCGGCAAATCCCACCAGAAAGGATTGACTTTTATCCCGCTCCGTGTATATAATAATAAAGGCAGAATAAAACTTGAATTCGGCATCGGCAAGGGCAAAAGAGAGTTTGATAAAAGAGATTCTATCAAAAAAAGAGATTTAAAAAGAGAAATTAACAGAGAATTAAGGGGGCGGGGATGAAAGGCTTCGATGGGAAGCTGACCAAAATACGCAGGTCAAGGTGTTGGTTCCTTGTAAAACTTCTAACAAAAAATAAGTGCAAACTTATTCAACAAACAACCTGAATTAGCTCTCGCTTAATCGCAGACTGATTCCATCCGAACCGTTGATTCTCGCTGGGCGGATCTCGGGTGTAACCTTAGCGAGATAGGCAGTTTTTCGCAAATCCGGAAAAACTATTGAAATCAAACAGGATTTAAGGTATAGATTATTTCGTCCGATTCTTATTCTATGCCTCAAAAAAATCGGTCTAAGCTTGTAGAAATATTTTGGTAAAACTCCTCAGACGAGGGTTCAAATCCCTCCATCTCCACTAAAAATAAAGTTTTGTTAAAAAGACCACCATTAAACAATCAAATAAGGGCCAAAGAAGTCAGAACGATAGACGAAGAAGGGAAACAATTGGGCGTAATCTCTTTAGAAGAGGCGCTTAGGATTGCCGGAGAGCGTAATTTAGATTTGATACAAATTTCAGAAAAAGCCGTGCCTCCGGTCTGCAAGATAATGGAATACGGGAAATATCTTTACTGGCAGAGGAAAAAAGCCAAAGAGACGACAAAGCATAAGACCAGCGAAACTAAAATAATCCAGCTTACTTTCAATATCTCGCCACACGATTTGGAAACCAAGGCCGACCAGTCGAAAAAATTCCTAGAGAAAGGGAACAGAATAATAGTGGTGCTGGTCCTGCGCGGCAGAGAAAAAGCACTGGCAGATTTTGCCAAGGGTAAAATTAGCCAATTTTTAGAAACATTGAATAAAAAAATCCCCATAAAAACAGAACGGGATTTAAAGAGGGACCCGCGAGGATTTTCAATGGTCATAGCCAAAGCATAAATTTCATATTTTTATATGAAGACACGCAAATCAATATCAAAAAGGTTTAAAATAACTAAAAACGGAAAAATACTAAGGAGGGCGACGGGACAGGACCACAGAAGAGCAATGAAAACTGGCGAAGCTATAAGGAAAAGAAGGGGCTGGGTTTTGGTTTCGAAATCCGAGACTAAGAATATATTAAAATCATTAAAGTCATAAATATTATATGGTCAGGGTAAAAGGCGGAAAATTTTCGCAAAAGAGAAGAAAACATTTGTTAAAATATGTTAAAGGTTTTAATTGGGCGAGAAAAAGCAAATTAAGGGCCGCCAGAACAGCATTAATGCACGCCTGGGAATATGCCTACAGGGACAGAAAAACCAAAAAAAGAGAATTTAGAAAGCTTTGGCAAATACAAATCAACGCCGCTTGCCGAAAATCAGGCCTTCCCTACAATCAATTCGCCGCCGGTTTGAAAAAAAACAAAATGGAGCTGGACAGAAAGATACTGTCCACTTTGGCCCAGAAACAACCCGAGATTTTCGGAAAAATAGTAGAAAAAGTAAAAAGTTAAATAAGCAACTGATAAAAAAGGGGGCCCGCTAATTAGCGTTAGCGGGCTTTTCGTTGCAAGCATCATTAATTGCTTCTAGGGTTTTCAATGTTTTTGTCCAAATCCTTTTTTGCTTTATAAGTTCTGCAATTTGCTGATCGGTCAAAGAGACGGGCGTAAAATTATGGTTACCCATGCCACATTTTGGGCATCGCTGGTCGTCTGCGTCGGTTACCGCCCCGCAATTACATATTTTCCATCGCCCTGCCATTTTCATCTTTTCTCTCCTTCTAAAAAATCAATTATTAACTTTTGAAACAGCTTTTCTATTAAACCAATTCTTTAAAAAGTTTTAAATAATCTCTCAGCAATCTTGGAAGCAAAAATTTTTCTCTGACGGTTTCTTTTGCCGCTTTTCCCAATTTAACAGCTAAGGGTTTATTTTGAATTAACTGAACGATCCTCTCGGCGGTTTCTTCGGGGCTTGAAACTAAAAATCCATTTTTGCCATTTTGAACCTGGAGTTTTAATCCCCCCACATTGCCGGCAATAACTGCTTTTTCTTTCCATAAGGCTTCGGTGGCAGTTAATCCGAAACCTTCTCTTGTTGATTTTTGCACTATCACCTCGGAAGCCGTCTGAAAAGCGTTTACAAATATGTCAACCGGCAACTTGCCCAATTTTTTAGGCTCTGAAAATAAAAATATGTCGGAGTCTTTTTTTGCCACCTCTCTCACTTCTTTTAAAACTTTCACGGCTTCTGGATCGTCGACGGCCAAAATAAGACCGACCAGGGCCAATTGCAATCCCGGAATTTTTTGTTTTGCCAGGCGATAAGCTTTAATCACCCCTAAAGGATCTTTCCAGGGGTCAAAACGGGAAACCTGAGAAACTAACGGTTTTTTAGGATTAATGCCGAAATCTTTTATGATCTTTTTTGCCGTGCTTAAAGATATTTTTTTATTTTTATCGGCAAGAGGATCAATAGCCGGCGGAAAAATCACTATTTTTTCTTTAGGAAGATATTTATTGACATAATCTTTGTTGCTGAAAATAATTTTGTCATACATAAACAAAAACGAATTGATGAAATCGGCAACTTCTTTATTGGGCAACGTTGTGTCTATGTGAACATGAGCGACCGACACATAAAGATTGGGCAGATACTGAATTATCCCTGAGGGCTGAGGATCGTGAATCACCCAGACGTCAGCTTTCATGTTTTGCATTAATCTGGCGATTCTCTCCTGATAGTGGCAGTAAAGAACCCTGTCTTTAAAACTTAGAAATTGAGTTTTCCCCTGCATGGCGTTATGTATATTTTTTGTCAGATTGAAAAATTTTCTGTCAGGAGGCAAAACATACCACCGGGCGTCAAATCCCAAACCGTTCATTAGGGGTATAAGGCTTTTTAAAATTTCGGCCACTCCGCCACCCTTGGGCGTAGCATTCACCATATTAATTCTTAATCTCTTTAAATCCCTTGCCAAGTCTTTAATTTCATCGAATAAAGAATCTCTGATTAGCCCTCTGTATTTTTCCAATTTTTGGGAAGATGTTTTAATTTCTGGCAACATATTTTTTCTTCGTTTATTATTAATGATTATTTTTATTATTTAGAAAATTAACTGCTTTCTTGAGAATTTCTTTAGCATTATTGAATGTTACCTTTTTTACGGCTTCTTTAAAAGTCAGCCACTCATAACCTTTATGCTCTTCGGAAATTTTAACTTCCTGCGGGTTTTTCGTTTCGGCAATAAAAAAAGTGACGAATTTTAGAATATTTTTGCCTTCCCATTTAAAAAAATATTTTATCGTTTCTTTAAATCCTTCTGAAATTTCGATGTCTTTTAATCCCGTTTCTTCTTTTACTTCTCTTTTTGCCGTATCCTCCAGCGTTTCGCCTTTTTCAATATGGCCTTTCGGCAAATCCCAGTAATCTTTACTGGCGCGATGGCTTGTACCAGGATAATGCAAAATTAAAAAAAGGACCTCCTCTTTTTTACCCTGAGCCACGTCGAAGGGTTCTCTTCTAAAAATTACTGCCCCGGCTGATTTTTCGATCGGCATTTATTTAAAATATTTTAATAATTTTTCCAATGGCCAACAGTTGATGATGTCTTCTTTTTCCGCCCAACCCCTTCGGGCCTGAGCTACGCCAAATTCCATAAAGCGCAACTGATCTTTTTGATGGGCGTCGGTATTAATGACCATTTTTACTCCGGCTATTTTTGCTTTTCTTATATTTTTATCATTCAAATCCAGCCTCTCGTGCCAGGCGGAAATTTCCAAAATCGTACCTGTCTCTTTGGCCACCTTTAAAATTTTATCAAAATCTATTTCATATTCGTCTCTTTTTTTTAAAATTCTGCCGGTGGGATGCGAAATTATATCTACGTTGGGATTTCTCATGGCGTTAATCATTCTTTCTGTCATTTTATCCCTTGGCATTTTAAAATTAGAATGAATGCCAGCGATGACAAAATCCAATTCTTTTAAAGCCTCGTCTTTTATATCAATTGACCCATCGTTTAAGATATTTGCTTCACATCCTTTTAAAACGCGGAGTTTTGATTTTTGATTTTTGATTTTTAAATTTATACTATCTATTTCTTTATTTCTTTGCGTTAATTTTTTTTCGTCCAAACCGTGCTCAATTCTTAAAAATTTAGTATGGTCAGAGATCCCCAGATATTCATAACCCAAATTCATGGCAGTTTTTGCCAAGCTTTCTATTGAATTGACGCCGCCATCCCAATCGGAATGTGCGTGCAAATCTCCTTTGATGTCTTGATGGCTGATAATTTCTGGAAGTTTATGTCTTTGAGCGGCTTGGACTTCGCCGCTATTCTCGCGAAGCTCAGGCTGTATAAAATCCAAACCCAGCGCATTGTAAACCTCATCTTCCTTGCTGCTGGCGATTATTTTCTTGCCTTTGAATAACCCGTATTCTGAAAGCTTGAAACCTTTTTCAATGGCTATTTTCCTTAAAACTATATTATGATCTTTAGAACCAGTAAAATACTGCAGAGCGGCGCCATATGATTTCTTCGGAACAACCCTGATGTCCATATCAAAGCCTTCTTGCATTCGGGCCGAAGACTTGGTCGCGCCCTTGCCCCAAATTTTCACTACGCCAGGTAAAGAAACAAAAAAATCCATCACTTTTTTAGAGTTTTTCGAAACGACTAAAATATCGGCGTCGCCGATAGTTTCTTTCATCCTCCTGATGGATCCGGCCACGCTGATTTCTTTGACCTCTTTTTGATTCTTTAATTTTTCACAAACTTCCTTGACCTTTGGTAAAATTTCTCCCAGTAAAAATCTCCCCTTGCTTCTTTTTAAAAAATCAATGCCTTGCAAAATATTTTTTTCAGTTTTTTCGCCGAAGCCGAATAGAGGAGAAATTTTGTGCAATCTGGCGGCTTTCTCCAAATCTTTTAAATCGGATATCCCCAACTTATCATAAAGAAACTTTACTCTTTTTGGACCGAGGCCTTCCACGCCTATTAATTCTTCCATATTAACGGGCGTTCTTTTTTGCAAAAAATTATAATATTTTATTTTGCCCGTTTTTAAGTATTCTTCTATGCCGGAGGCAATGCTTTTGCCGACTCCGGGTATTTCTTCTAAAGCCTTTCTTCCGCCCTTTTTATAAATATCCTCCACATCTTCTTCCGTAGTTTGCAAACCAATCGCCGCCCTCTGATAAGCATAGGGTTTGAAAGCCACTCCGTCCATTTCTAAATAATTGGCTATATCATAAAAAATTTTGGCAATCTCCTGATTCTTCATAATTTAAAAACATTAGAACGGTTTTTCTGAGGGGGGCAGGCGCGGAGCAAAATGTTCTTCAGAAAAAATATTCTTACGAATGAGAAATAATATAGTCGTAGATACTATGCCAAAAAAACTGACTAGAACAAACACTGATGAAAAACCCAGGATAACGGCTAGCATCGCTCCGAAAGCAGCGGCAAAACCGAAAGAAAGACCAACGCTTGTGCTTTCAATGCTCCAAGAAAATGCCTCCCATCCTTTATCAATATGCCTGGTGAAAATTGCAGCCCACGTTGGAACGACAAAGGCCATTGCCAAACCTCGTATGAATTCAAGGATGAATATCTGGCTTATTTGAGTTGAAAACAGATAGCCAATGGGAATTAAATTTGCCACATACATGCCCGCAACCAAAAAACCGAAGTCATCCTTCTCTCCTTTTTTAATATCCAGAAAATGAGCTATAAAGGGTTGGGCGATTGATTTTGTAATCCAATATGTCGCAGCTATAAAGCCCATCGTCGCCAAAGATCCGCCCCGTATTTGTCCGATTATAAAAACGGCAAAAATCGGACCGATCAAACCCCAGCCGGCCTGAAGAAAAAAATCAGAAATAATTAATGTGCGAATGACTTTGTTTATGCCTCCCATAATTTTGAGTGTTAATAAAAAATCAATGACTGTTATTTTTACTGTCGTCGACTATTTTCCCGGGCTCTTTGAATAATAATTTTTTTACAAAATCAACTCCGAGTTTAAACAAAATAGCCACCCCGCTCAAGGACAACATGATTTCAGCCCCCCGGACAATCATGGCAAAAGCTGTCGCATTCGATCTTCCTAAGCCAAGCGCTGAAAATACCAAGGTTTGTATAGCCTCGTGCGAACCCAGGGCTGCCGGTATCGGAATCATCACCGCTATATAATTAAATCCCAAAATCGACAATGATTGAACCAGCCCGATACTCTTTCCCAAAAAAACAATCGCCAACCAAATTCTTGCCAACATGGCCGCAGCATGAAGAAAAGAAAGTACCAAAGCCTTCCACATAAATTTATTTTTTATCCTAAAAAACAGAAAAATCTCTTTTTCCGTCTCCATGAGAGTGCTTTTTTCTTCAATTTTTTTAAGGCCGAGGAATCCTGCCAACGACTTGATGGCGCTTTTTTTATTGAAAACTTTTAAATAAAAATAAATAATGGCCGCCAAAAAAAAGAAGAGCAAAATTCCAAAAAGCACTTCTAAATTTCGGGGAATTATGCTGATTTTTGACAGAAAAAAACAAATTCCTAAAATGATAACCGTTAAATTGGCGGTCCATTCAAAAATCCTATCTATAACTATTGAAGCCATGCCTTTGGACCACGGAATGAAATTTTTTTTCTTTAAGAGATATCCTCTTAAAATTTCCCCACCCCAGATAATAATCGGCGCCAAAAACATCAAGGCATATCCGGCCAAATAGACGCTGAAAAGTTTTCCAAAAGAAATTTTTATATTCTCCCCTCTTAATATCTCTCGCCATTTCCAATTGTTTACCAGGGCTATGACTAAAGTTAAAAAAACAATTATAAAGCCCTTCCAGCCGGTAAAAATTCTCAGGGAATCTTTTATCTCCTGCCAGCCGACAACCTTCAGTATCCAAAAA
>JBDRLH010000010.1:0-27074 GCA_043813215.1 Parcubacteria group bacterium | reverse complement strand
AATCATAACTTTTTTAGGAGGCGTGCTCACATCCTTAATATACACTCCGCTTTCTAAATTCGGCCGTTCTACCTGAGTATCTCCGCCGCCATATTCTCCATTGCCATTATCGGCAAATAATATGTAATTTTTCCAATCCTTGTCAAGATAAATTCCGTAACTGGGCGGAACAACAACCGGCACGCAAACTTGGCATTCTCTCGATGAAACCGCCATTTCTTCTGCCCGCCTGATGTCTTGCGCCAATTTATTGGCTGAGCGCTGGAGAGACAGCTGGCTGCTACCGGTTTTGTAATTCGAGACAACTATTAATGTCAAAATCGCAATAATGGCAATTATCACCAGCATTTCAACCAAAGTCGTTCCCTTTCGGAGACTGATCATTTTTGCGGTTAAATTGTTACAAAACCCAGATACCAATTTATGAATTTTTCTCCGAAAAGCAAAGCCAAAAATGTGCCTGTTATCAAAAATGGGCCAAAGGGAATTTCCGAAGAAAACTTTTTTTTGCCAAAAACCATCAGACATACTCCCATTATAGCACCAATACAAAAAGCCAAAAACAAAGCGGCCAAGATTTCAGGAAAACCCAAAAAAAACCCCATAAAGAAAGCCAGCTTGACGTCGCCAAAGCCCAGCCACTTGCCGCGAGATATTAAAAATATCAGCAAAAAAAATAAAGCGGCTCCTATGGCGCTCAATATTGAAAATTTAAAAATTGAAAATCCATTGAAAATTGAAAATTGTAAATTGTAAATTAAAGTAATGATAATTGCCGCAAAAACCGCGCCGTCCGGAATAATATAGTGCTTTAAATCAAAAACGAAAATGACAATCAGCAGACTAGTGGTTAGTAGCAAGTAGCTAGTAACTAGGAAATTCGGAAAACTAAAATAAGCGACGAAGACAAATAATATGGCCGTTGATATTTCCACCAGGGGATATTGAAAAGAAATCGGTTTTTTACAATAGCGGCATTTGCCACGCAGGAAGATAAAACTAAAAAACGGGACCAAGTCCTGCCAAGAAAGCTGATGCCGGCAATTAGGGCAATAAGATCGGCCTCTTAAAAAATTTTCGCCCTTTTCCAGGCGATAGATGGCGCAATTTAAAAAACTACCGACAACCAGACCGACAACAAAGATGAATAAATAAAAAAACTCAATCATTTATTGGCAAGAGCCATTTGAGCAAGCTGCTGCTTGCGTTTGGGCTTTATTGATGCTGTCTACGCAATAATAATCAGGGCTGCCTACAAGCTGAGAAGAGGCACACCATCTGTCATTTTGCACCGAAAAAGTGCAATTGACCGCTTGGTTGCCGTTCTGAACTTTAACTGCAGAACAGACATTTTTCCAGTCTGTGCTGCAAACTGCGCAATCACAGTTATTATCTGCGCAAAAACCGGCATATGTCCCATTGGCGTTGGCCCATAATTCTCCCCCAGATCTCAAAGAATTTAAATTTGTTTTAATAACACTGTCTTTGGCCTTAGATCTGGCGGCATTTGTATTCGTAACGCCGATTGTTACCAGTAAAGCAAGTATAGCTACAACCACAAGAAGTTCGGTTAATGTGAACCCATTTTTTTTATAAAAAAACTTATCCATGAAATTTAATCATAATCTGAATTTATTAGAAATTTTTTATTTTTTTATTATATCATATTATTAAAAACAAACTAAAACTGGGGCTACGACTTTCGCAACCCCAGTTTTTTAAACAGTTTTTTGGAAAAACCAATTACTGACACTTTGAAGTTCCTCCCGTATTACAAACCACGGCATTAACCCTTCCGTCGCTATCAACACATTGCACTCCGGCTGTTTTTAATGCTGCGCTAACGCAATATGAGCCGGCAATAGAACTACAGACCTCATTTACCGTTCCATTGTTAGCGATTATTGACGCATGGATGGAGGCCAGTTGAGTGCCATAAGTGGCATGCGCGGTATTTAGCACGCCAGCGGCACACAGGGCGGCATAACTACTAGGAGCATCATTATATAATAATTCTGCGACAGCTCTTACCTGGTCAAGAGTTCCTTTGACGGCAACATCGTTTGCCTTGTTTCTGGCGGCGTTGACGTTGACGACGACAATTGTCGCCAGGATGCCGATAATGGCAATGACGACCAATAACTCAATTAATGTAAAACCTCTCTTCTTTTTTTTCTTTTTAGCAAAATACATAATTTTAAGTTTTAATGTTTAAATTGTTCTAAATGTTTATTTTTGTTTCGACCTTTTCAGTTGTTATTAATTTATTATATCAAATACGGGATAAGTAAAGAAGGGGGCTGTGGATAACTATGGCTTAAAAATTGCCTATCTGGTAAATGGGCAGCATGATTGACACCAGCAAAAATGCCACGCCAGCGCCCATGACAATAAGCATGACGGGTTCCAAAAGCCCGATCAAGCTGTCTATCTGCCTATCAACTTCTTTCTGGTAAAAATTGACTATATTCAAAAAAGATGTTTCCAGACGACCAGTTTTTTCTCCGACTGTGGCCATCTGGACAAAAAGAGGAGAAATTTCTTTAGGATACTGCTCTAAAACCGAGCTGATCATTTCGCCTTTTCTCACCCTGTCTCTTGTTTCAAAAATAATTTTTTTATAGACACTGTTCCCAACCACTTCGCCAGAAATCTCAAGGGCCTTGGCAATGGGGATGCCTCCCGAAATCATGGTGGAAATATTCTCGGCAAAGCGCGTCAAATAAATTTTCTGCAGAAGCGGCCCCAAAATCGGCAGTTTTAAAAAATTTTCGTCAAAAAAAATCTTGCCATCCGGAGTCCTTTTATAGTGCAAAACAAAAACAACCAAGCCCGCCAACGCCACCAGAACCGTCCATCCCCACGTTTTGGCAAAGTCGGAAAAGGCCATTATCATTTTGGTAGTCATGGGAAGCTCCTGAGTGCTGCTTTCTTTTAAAATTTCCATCAAAGGAGGCAAAACCCAGTAAATCAGCAAAATGACGACCGCCAAAAAAACAAACAACACCAAAATAGGATAAATCATGGCGGCCTTTATTTTGTTTTTGAATTCGTATTCCCGCTCCAAGTGGTCAGCCAGATAATCCAGGGCTTCGGACAATTTACCCGAAGCTTCGCCGGATTTTAACATACTGATGAAAAAAGACGAGAAAAGCTTGGGAAAAAGAGCAAAAGCCGTGGACAAAGTCGCGCCCCCCTCAACCTCTCCGCTGATTTTGGAAATTACGTCCTTGAATTCCTGTTTTTCGAGCTGGCGGGAAATGGCCGACAAAGCCTCGACTATGGGCACCTGGGATTTGAACATTATTGAAAGCTGACGGGAAAAAATAACCACGTCTTTTTCAGAAACACCGCTGAAAATTTTTATTTGCCTGGCATAAATAGGAGCTTCTTTGGCTTTTTCCAGAGCCGTCACAAAAAGGCCGTATTTCTGCAAAATCGCCAAAACAGCCTCTTCGGATGAAGCCTCAACCACTCCTTTTTGGATTTGTCCGTCTTTGGTTCTGGCTAAATAATTAAACTTCATTTGATGAGTTTTCTGAGTTCGGCCGAATTCTGGGAATAACTCAAAGCGTTTTCCAAAGAAATCTCCCTGGATTTTATCAGGCCCGCCAAAGCTCTGTTTAAAGAAATCATGCCGGCCTCGGCCGAAGTTTCTATGACCAGGTCCAGTTCGTGGATTTTATTCTCTCTTATCAGATTAGCTACCGCCGGAGTTGTCAGCATTATTTCGCAAGCCGGCATCAAGCCTCCTTTTATGCGAGGAATCAATCTTTGCGAAATAACTCCCAAAAGAGAGCCTGACAATTGCGCCCTGATCTGCTGCTGCTGCTCCGGAGGAAAGCTGTCTACTATTCTATGGATTGTTTGAGAAGCCGAATTTGTGTGCAAGGTCGCAAAAACCAAATGGCCGGTTTCGGCAGCAGTAATGGCTATGGCCATGGTTTCGGGATCTCTCATTTCGCCAACCATAATCACGTCGGGGTCCTGGCGGAAAGTGGCGCGGAGTGCGCGCGAAAAAGATAAGGTATCCTGATAAACTTCCCTTTGCTCTATAACCGATCTGTCGTCCTCGAAAATATATTCTATCGGGTCTTCAATGGTAATGATGTGTTCGGCGCGGTTATGATTTATTTCATCAATCAAAGAAGCCAAAGTCGTTGATTTTCCATGGGAAGACGGCCCGGTAATCAGCACGAAACCCTGGGTGGGCCTGGTAAAATTATGCAAAGAAGGCGGAAGGTTTAATTCTTCAATTGTTTTTATTTTTGTGGTAACCAGCCTTAGGGCGCAGGAAACATGGCCTTGCTGCAGAAAAATATTTACTCTGAACCTGGCTTTTTCCGAAAAATTATAAGAAAAATCTATTTCTTTCTCTGCTAAAAATCTTTTGCGCTGGTCTTCGGACATTAAAGCCGCGGCCAGGCCCTCGGAATCCTCGGCAGAAATTTTTTTCCCCTTTAAGGGAATAAGTCTGCCCGAAATTCTCAAAATGGGAGAATGCCCCACGGAGATGTGAAGGTCCGAAGCTTGCTCCTGGAAAGCAAGTGCTAATAAATCCTGCGCCTGAGGAGTGTAATCTGACATAAAATTATGGAATTATATGTTATTATTTTAAAATTTTTTTAACTTCCTCTAGTACTTCGCCGGGAGTATATTGTGATTTAATTAAATATTTTATCGCACCGAGATCCTGTCCTTTTTTGATATCTGATCTTTGCCCAAGATTGGAAAAAATAATAACCGCTGTCTGGTTTAGGGCCTGATCTTTTCTAATCTGACGCAAAATCTCCCAGCCGTTAATGTGCGGCAAAACAACGTCTAAAATCACCAAATCCGGCTTTTTTTCTCTTATCTTGTCCAAAGTTGTTTCGCCAGCTCCTACGGTTTCCACTGCAAAGCCGGCATTTTTAAATTTATCAGAATAAATATCGATTAAAAAAGGGTCGTCTTCAACTAATAAAATAGTCTTCATAAATTACCAATTACTTCTCCTCGGCCACTCTTAAGACTTCGGCCATTGAAGTGACGCCGGACAAAACCTTGATAATGCCGTCTTGCTTCATGGTTGTCATGCCCTGGTTTTTCGCTTCTTCAAAAATCTTGGCTTCGGATGGTTTTTCCAATACGATTTCGGCCAGCTGTTTTGTCATGACCAAAACTTCAAAAAGAGCAATCCTGCCCAAATAACCCTTGAAATTACATCTCTTGCAGCCCTTTGCCTCAAAAATAAATACGTCCCGGCTTGAAGTTATTTTAAACGGCAGGTCTTTTTTAATTATAGACGGAAGATTATTCAATTCCTTGAAAATGGAATCCCTGATTTCTTTTGGCGGTTTTATTTTTTCCCTGCAAAACGGACACATTTTTCTGACAAGTCTCTGAGCCATGGCAACCGATAAGGTGGGGGGTATCAAAAAGGGCTCCACGCCCAAATCAATCATTCTTGGAATGACGCCTATGGCATCGTTGGTGTGCAAGGTAGATAAAACAATATGGCCGGTCAGGGCGGCGTTGGTGGCCAAGCTGGCAGTTTCTTTGTCCCTGATTTCTCCCACCATAATGACATTCGGATCCTGCCTCAGAATATGCCTAAGCCCGGTGGCAAAATCATAGCCGATTTCCGGCTTGGTCTGGGACTGATTGACTCCGGCAATAAAATATTCCACCGGATCTTCCAGGGTAATGATATTGACCCCTTCCTGGTTTAACATATGCAAAATAGTGTATAAAGTCGTAGTTTTACCGGAACCGGTGGGACCGGTAGACAGAATCAAGCCGTAAGGTTTTTTTATCGCCTCTTGGACGACCTTAAGATTTCTGCTGTCTAAACCCAAATCGGCAAAACTTTTTATACCTTCTGAAACATCGAGAATCCTCATAACAACTTTCTCTCCCAAAGTGGTGGGGAAAGTAGAAACCCTAAAATCAATGTCTTTGTTGTCAAGCTTGATGGAAAATCTCCCATCCTGCGGCAATCTTGTTTCGTCAATTTTCAAGCTGGAAAGAATTTTAACCCTGGCCACAACTGCCAAATGGACCTTCAGAGGCAATAAAATGGAGGAGTGCAAAATGCCGTCTAATCTGAAACGGACTCTTAATTTTTCTTTTGTCGGCTCAATGTGAATGTCGGAAGCCCCGCCCTCTACGGCATTTCTTAAAATCACCGCCACCACCTTTGAAACGGGAGCTTCCTCAACCAGCTTCTCAAATTCATCCGGCTTGATTGAGGTTTTTTCTTTTTTTTCAACTTTTAATTCGGTTTCTAATTCTTCAAGGGCTTTTTTCACTTCGCCCCTGAGAGTCCTGTATTGCTTCAAAAGGCTATTAAAAGCCGAGGGAGTTATTAAAAATATCCGGCAGGTAAATTTTCCCTGGCGCGATAAAAATTTTAAAGCCTCTTGCGCCCTCAGATCTTCGGGATAAACCATGCCCACCTCAACAATATTGTTTTTTTTGGTCAAAGAAATCATTTTATAGTATTTGGCGGATTCTTCCGGTATGAGATCTAGAACTTTTAAAGGAATCTCTTGGGTTGAAACATCCTCAAGGAAAGGTATTCCGAGATTATCGGCTTTTAAAGAAAACAAAACGCTTTCTGAAACCACCTTGCCATCCAAAAGCAACGTTTCTTCTTTTTTGCCGGAATTTTTAACCTCAAATTCCAGCGAAACCGCTTTTTCCTTTTCCAAAAGACCTTTTTTAACTAATTGCTGGATAATGGTATCGGGCATATCAATAAGAAACGAATGGATTTTCCCGTCCCACCTTGCCTTCAAACGGTTTTTCCGCCTCTGGCAATTGCAGTGCTTTTAAGACGGGGCTTTTTAATACTTCAAAGTTTATTTCTATGGATTTGACCAGGAAAACCTCAGCCGGCGGCAAAAAAGAGACGGGCGTCTTAAAAATATTTTTACGCAAAACAAAAATGGTAATCAAAACTATTACTATTAAAAATATGATTAAATATTTTTGCCTGTTGCCTTTTTCCGAAAAATTAATTGGCATAATTTTGAATCATGCTAGTAAGAATAAAATTTTACCGACATATCAAAAGAAAAAGTCGACTCGCCCTTTTCCGGCGAAGAGAAAGATATTTTTTCCACTTCAACGATTTTGGCTGATTTTTCCAAGATGGCAAGAAAATTTTTAAAAGCCGGATATGAGCCCGACAGCTCCAGGGTAAAATTGTATTCTTCCTTGGTTAAATCCTCTTTTTGGATTAAACTCGAATTAAATTTTTCATCCTTTAGGACCAAGCCCGATTCGGATGCTTTTTTCTGAAAAAAACCGTACATTGCCGGCAAGGAAATTTCCCGAGGAAGGGCAAAATCAATTTTTGCCAGCTCTTCGGGGTATTTTTTCAGTTCGTTTGAAATTTCCGATATTTTTTTGTAATAATCGCTCTTGTTTTTAAGATTGGCTTCCTTTGTTCCTTTTTCGGAAATTTTTAATTTCAATGATTCGTACTTTGGCAAAACCATAAAATAACCGAGCGAGATGGCGGCGATAAAGCTTGCGGCGATAATGATTTTTTTATTCATTTTTATCTGTTTTTATTATAAAAATTTGCGGATCCAAGACAAAATCAAAATTAAAGGAAATTCTGCCGTCTTCTTCGAAGGATATATTGGAAACTCTAACTTCTTTAATAAGTTTTTCGTTTTTAAAAATAGTCAGCTGCTGGTCCAGCGATAAAAAACTGTCGGTTATCCCGGAAAGTACGACGCTTGATTTGCCTGCTTCTAATGAAAAATCGGAAAAAACGACTTTCGGATGGGTAATGCTTTCTATTAAGGGAAATATTTGAGAATTATATTTGTGAGAAGCCAATAAAGAGGAGAAATCATCAATTTTTTTCTGATAGCTTAAGACTTCTTTTTCCAAAACAGCTTCGGGCGAAGCGTCGGCTGCCGCCAGTTTTTCGTCCAGAAGCTGGATGTCTTTTTCCGTCTTTTGCTGAAAATTATTTAAAATAAAATAGCCCGCCAAAATCACCGCCAATAAAATCAGGGAAAAATAAAGCAGGATTTTTTCCAGAGATAATGATTTGTCCTGCTGTTTTGGAATAATTTGAATTACCATAAATTAATTTAACTCCAGCCCCCGCAAAGCCATGCCCACGGCGATGGCGTAGGAAGAACCCATTTGTTTTAACGTTTCTTCAAGAACTGGCGGATAAAATATATCAATGAACGGATCGGCTATTTCCGTTTCTTTTTTAAATGTTTCTAAAAAATATTTTTTAAAGCCCGGCATCTGCGCCGATCCGCCGGCAAGAATTATTTTTTCGGGCTCTTTGCCTTCCTGCTGTAAAAAAGCTCTCAGAATCTTGTCCGTTTCGCTGGCTATATAGTCAATCAAGGGCAGCAATATCTTTTTTACATCGCGGCCTCCCTCATCCAGCCCCATTTTTATCTTTAATTTTTCGGCGGAGTTAAAATCTATATTCAGCGATTTTGCGACCAGCTGAGTCAGCTCTCCCCCGGAAACATCAAAGCTATGGCTCTTTTTAAGAATGCCGTTGTCTATAATATTTATCGTCGTACTCTGCGCGCCGATATCAATAATGCAAATTACCCTTTTGTCGCTCCTTATCAAAGACCTAAGAAGACCGAAGGCTTCAGCCTCTATGGCTTTGAGCTTTATGCCGGCCAAAGAAGCGATTTCTTGATACTGATTTATTATCTCCGTAGGGACCGCCACCAGCAGAATTCTCAAGGGCGTGCCTTTCTGGCTGCCTTTGCCCATTTCTCCGCCGATAATCGACCAATCCAGCGTCACTTCGGAAAGCGGTATGGGGATATATTGCCTGGCTTCATATTTTATGGCTTCGGGCAATTCCTCTTTTGTCATCGGAGGTAAAGAAAAATCTATAAAAAAGCTGGCAAAATCAGGAATTGAAAAAACCGCTTCCTTCTTGGTAATTTTTGCTTCCTCAAAAATTGCGAGAAGTGCGCGGGCGATTTCATGGCTGGAAAACAAAAGGGTATTCTTATCAATCGTTCTGAAAGGCTTTTCATACAAAACCTGAGCCAATGCCTCGCCATAGTTCTCTAACTTTATTCTATCACCTCTTTTTGATAATTCAATGACTTTGATGGCTGTCGTGCCGATATCAATCCCCAAAAAATTTTTAGAAACCGACTTGAAAGGATTCCAAATCATTCTCGTCTAAATTTATATATTATATAATAAAAAATGCCGCAGAAAAACGCAATTAAAAACTTTTTACTGGAAATCTTTTTCCCCAAGTTTTGTTTCAGATGCCGGCGGGAGGGGAGTTATCTTTGCCAGGACTGTCTGGCAACCTTGGATGTTTTGGAAAATACTTTTTGTCTTTGCCAAAATCCTTCCAGGCTGCCTTCGGCCGGCAAATGCAAAAATTGCTCTGGCCTGCATCTTGACGGGCTGTATTTTGCCGTTTCTTACAAAAATAAACTGATAAAAACCTTAGTTCATCAATTCAAGTATGAGCCATACATAAAAGAACTGGCAGCTTCTCTGGCTTTATTAATTATAACTCATTTTAATTTAATCCAAAAGGAATTTTCCCCGGAAAGTCATATTTTAATTCCCGTGCCTCTGACCAAAAATAAATTAAAGAGAAGGGGCTTTAACCAATCCAAAGAAATCGCAAAAAAACTTTCGGAAAATCTGAAAATCCCCTTGATTTCAGACTGTCTGATAAAAGACAGGGAAACTCCGCCGCAAATGGAACCGCCCAAAGAAGAGAGGTTGGCAAATATAAAAGGAGCTTTTTCTGTTAAAAACGCTGGAAAGATAAGAGATAAGAAAATTCTATTAGTTGATGACGTCTACACCACCGGCACCACCATGGAAGAATGTGCAAAGATTCTCAAGTGCGCCGGAGCAAAGGAGGTATGGGGCGTGGCCGTGGCTAGAGGAGAGTGAAAACAAAAAACTGCCCGATGTTTTTTATTTGACAAATTTGACATTATAAATTACTATAGAAGCCAGCAACTTTTTATCGAGCGTTTTGCTCTTTTTAATAAATTGAAATAACGCACGTAAGAATAGGAGGAAAAATGGAAATAATCGAAAGAACCGAAGGTAAGCCAGAAGTCAATTGGTTTTCCGGCTCAATAACAGTTCACATGAGTCTTAAAATAAAAACAATTGAAACTTTTGACTATTCCGACTTCACACCCATTGTAAAAAAATTTCTCTCTAAGTTTTATATCAAAACCGGGCAAGTGATCATATGGACGCGTAATACCACCTTCGGTTTGGTACCTAACGAACACGAACACGGTTTTTTGAAAGACTTGATAGCTAAATTTAAGGAATGGTTCCCTCTCCTAGGCACTTATGAGCACAACAATTTTCATAATAGACCAGGCGTGCCTAAAGAGGAACGTGCAAATGGCTACGGCCACCTCATGGCTTCGATGTTGCCGAAAAGCATCACCGTTCCTATAATAATTGGGGAAATGTGTTTGGGAAAATGGATGAGCATAATGGGCATAGAATTAGACGGCGCTCGAGAAGATCGGGCAGTCGACGTATTGCTCAGCGGCTCCTTCAATATCCGGCGCTATCTTATGGCATGTATTATGACGAGATTACGCGGGTTATAAACATCGCGGAGAAACTGAACCACATAATCGCCTCCATATTCATTTATGGGGGCGTTTTTTAGATAAAATCAATGCGGAAGCGGAGGGATTCGAACCCCCGATACCCTTGCGGGTATAATGGTTTTCAAAACCATCGCATTCGACCGCTCTGCCACGCTTCCTTTTTTTATTTTTTATGCCTTATGTTTTCTATTTTCCTCAATTGCAAAACCAAACGATCCAAAGCCATATCTAAAGCTTCTAATAATTTAAAACTTCTTTTTTCCGCCACCACCTCGTGTCTGGGAATATTTAAAATCAGCTTTGCGAAAAATTCGCTGTGGTGCAAAAAATACTCAACCTTCACTTTCAATTCCGCCGATTCTGCATTTCCGTGATGCAATAACCTTTCAACTCTGCTAAGTTTTTCTTTGTTAAAATAATTCTCGATCTGCTTTTTACAGCTTTCGTCAACTTTGTGGAAATAAAAATTTACATTCATAAAATAAGATATTGTGAACAGTATTAAAACTTTGCTCTAAACCTAAATTTGTTATATCAGGTTTTACCTTGCCCTTCAACTCGCTGTCTCCCAAACAAAATGCCCATCGCTGGGCAGCTTTATTGAGGCAATGATTTATCCAGTTCTTTTAAATTATTTTATTGATTTTTTTCTTTTTCTCCCGATTTTAAAGAAGTAAGCCAGAAAATAAACGGCCGCCTGAGTTTTTCTATAGACCAGCTGTTGTTCTTAAAAAGCGAAGCTTTTTCTATTCTGAAACGGGAAAGCAGGGAAATGGTAGCTCCCAGGTTTACCGGAGACAGTCTGTTATGTTCTTTTAAAAACTGCTCTTTGTTTAGGCGCGAATCTATAATTTTTTGAACTTTTTTGAATCTTTTGAGCATGCTTTAATTATACGCCTTTTCTTTAAAAAATCAAGTAAAAACAGAAGCCGCCCCTTGTGCGAGGCGGCAGGCTCAGCAGGATAAACGGAGAATGTTTCGTTTTCTGGCAGATTTTAAAATTTCTCTTTTGCTCTAATTTATTCTTTGATCTCTTCTATAATATCTTTTGCTCCCTCGACTCCGACGGCAAGAGATTCTTTCACCGAATTGAATGCTTCGCCCCCAATCTCGCGAGCCGCATCAAGAGCGGACAAAATCGCTTCTTTTGTCGCTCCAATGGTGTCGCCGCCAACCTGCTTGACCGCTTCCACGGAACCTTTTACCGCCTCCACGGCGATTTCTCCTATGTCTACTCCCATTTCCTTTGCGCTGTGAACTGCCTGGGCGACTGAACCGCGAACAGCTTCTTTTTGATCGCCCCCTGACTCCATGACACCCTGAACCGTACCCTGGACAATGCCTTTGACTGCTTTAATGACCGATCCTCCAATTTCAGCAACGCCGGAAATAGCTCCTTTGACAATTGAAGCGGGAACTTCAATGCCTTTTACAACAAACTCTCCTGCTCCTTTTAAGGTAGTAACGGTTACATTTTTAACAACATTCACGACAGAACTTCCCACATCAGCTGCACCCTTTAATCCTCCCACTACTCCACCTTTAATCCCATCGATTAATTTCGAAATAAGTGAAAAAACCATATTATTTTTAAAAATTAATTAATTAAAATTAATAATAAATCGCGACCTTTGTTTTATTATATAATATATAATTATTTTAACAAAACTAAACCTTGGGCGCAGTTAAGTCCTCAAACTTTTTTCCAAATATTCTTCTTTTGCGGAACATCGTGGACAACGTTAGAACCATAATCCAGCAACAAACAGAGTATATTTACATCCCAGATTTACGACCTGAAAAAATAATCCACGAGCCCGTTTAATGATTTTTATCCTAAATAACCTCTTTCCTTTAATTTATTGATTTTATTTTCTACGGCTTCTTCTAAATTTACTCCGTGCATCTCTGCCAACATTGCCAACTGCAGGAAAACATCAGCAAATTCACCAGATAGGTTTTCTTTATCTGGCTCTTGTTTTCTCAACCGTTTAAGATTAACATCTTTAGCCAATTCTCCTATTTCTTCCACCAATTGCGTAAAAGCAAGCTGAGGGTCTCTATCTATCCCATATTTTTTATCTATCTTGTTTACCACTTCAGCACACTTTTTTTGAAATTCTTTAGTTTCCATAAATTATAATTTTATTTTTATAAATTTATACGTGTAGGCAAAAACTGGCGTATTATTGTTAACTTTATAGGCAGAATTATGGCGTTTGAATGCTTTTATAAGCTCCCCTCTGTTTTTATAGGTTTTGTAGTGAGTTTTATCTTTTAGGTCTATCTGTCCGACAGTCGTTTTAATAACTTTTGTTATTTTCCCGAAACCGAAGATTTCTTCCGTCTGGCTATTCTCAAAAGCCACGACACCACCCTTCTTTAATTTGTGGTCTCTAAGTCTCCAAGTGCTTATTTTACCATCAAAAACTTGGGGCACAACACTCTCGTGAAACCCCATTTTGGAGTAAACAAATTTTTTATCAATTAACTTCGCCATATCTCACCTTCCAATTTTTTCTTTTCCACGATGTCTAATTTTTTAATTTCTTTCTTAACTTCTCTAATATGCTTTTCGGAAGGCAATTGTTCTGGCACTGTTCCACCAATTTCTTTGATAGTTTGTCTAACTTTCCCACCGACCATAAAATGCGTATTGCAAGCTGGACTTTCTCCTCGTATATTATCCTTTTTTAATTTTTCATCTGTCTGGGTAATACGGAATAAGTTAGCGGCTAACTCAGTAGAGCCAGCCCTATCTAATAATTCTCCCTTTTTAATTCCTTTATTTTTTTCAATATCGCTCAATGGTATACCGTATAAGCCTCTATAACCAGCGTCATTAAATAAGCCGAAATTATTCACTCCAGCTTGCTTAGCGGTCTTAAAAAGTCTTTTATTGTGGTCGGATACTTGATTACGAATAAATACTCTCTTATTGCTATCGGGTAATTGTTCAAAAATCTCCTGCCTTCTTGTCTGTATTGTAAAATAAGTCTGGGCAAGTGCGATTTCTTGCTTATTCGGGTCTCCATTTTGGGCTATTAGATAGCAGGCATAACGGTCAAGCTTGTAATCTTTAACCTCTCTCATAGAGTTTGAACCAATTTTGACCATTTTAACCGTTCGGTTAAAATGGTTGTCCACAGCTTGCCCGCTATTTATACAAGCACGAGCCGCTCTTGCGATAACCTCTTCGGCTTTTTGCCAGTTCTCATAGCCTAAAAGCGGTAATAATTCACGGGCTTCCCAATACTCAACGCCATTTTCATCAATTTTTTTAATCTGCTCAAAATTCTTATGTGGAGCAGATGGTATAATGTCATCGGTCATAGGCTTATCTTAATTGTTAAAATAACTTTTTGCAAGTATAAAAAAACCATAATGACTGGGATTTTTATTTAGTTATTTTTTGGTTTTTTATCTATTGTTTTGAATAGATTTTAGCTTTCTGTGATTGTATTCTTCAACCTCTCCCTTCGGATTAACCAAGAAAATCGTGAGCCGTAATCTGTTGCAGGTATAATAAGGTATCTTTTTAAGAATCCTGTCTTTGAAGGAATTAGGAAAAGCAATTCCATAGTTATAGCCGCCGTATAAAGCCTTTCGGCGAGTGTGCATCCTTGTAATAATCTGACCTATAGCAGAGTTCATACTGCTGTTTCTGCTCCCTTCTGGCGATTTCACTGTCTTGCTTGGGTCTCCCTTGCATTCAACTAAAAAATACCATCCGCAAGGTTTCGGTCTTAATTTTTTAACTTTTATATCTACTCCTTTTTCCCATAAATCAGTGATAACGACATCGGTATCCCCAAAACCCTTATTCTTTAGATACTCCCTAACGCATTTTTGAATAAATTGTTCTCCTAATAATTTAGTCATTTTTATTTTTTCGTTTTTTCCTATTTTCAAATTCAATTTGTTGAATAAAAATCTCGGCGAGGCGTTCAGCCGCTATTTCAACGATTTCTTTCTCTTTTTTCTTTTCCATATTTTTCAAAGATAATTTCGGCAAGATTGCGACAGCCATCTCTAACTTCTTCAGCCTGTTTGTCTGATATTTTCTTACCTTTTATTAGCCTCTTTACTTCTTTGATGGTTAACATTTTTTATATAATTTTGAGGATTTTGTCTCATATCAATTTTGAGCAATAAATCAAAGAAGCCTACGAGGTTGTTGGCGGCTTCGGTCGCTTCGGCAAAAGATAGCTTTTTGCCGTATTCTTTCTCAAAAAGCTTCTGCCATTCTAAAATTCTTTCTTTTGATAGTTGAACCATATTAAATCTTTTTTATCTCTTCAAGTAATTCTTGCTGATGTTTTTGGAGTGAAGCGTCAAAGATAATATGATATTCAAAATTATTATTGACCTTTTGGAATTCCCTGAAACCTACCTCTTTAGCAAATACCACATCAAAAAGCTCCTCAATTTTACCCGTATATTGCTCCTTATTCTGCTCGTAAGTTGTCTTTGCAAAATTACTCTTAGCCTCTATAACTAAGTATCTACCCTTTGTTGTTTCTACGAGAAAATCTGGAAAATATCTGGCAGTTCTCTCTTCTTCTGGGTTGTAGTATTCAAAATAAAAATCATTATGCGTCGGGTCAGTTGCTCCGCCCGTGAAATAAGCATCAACAATAGCCTCATTTTTATCTAACACCTTACGCAAATACTTAAATAAGTCTTTTTCGTCCGAACTGTCAAAATTATAAGGATTGATGTGAAAACCTATGCGACTTTTGCCGTAGTCTTTTTCCAATACTTCTTTGTAAACAACCAGAATGTTTTTATTCTGCTCAATGTTAATTTTGAACGGGTAAAGCTTTGCCAGCTCTATTTCTTCTTCAATCGTTTCTGCCTTTTCTTCATACTGGTAGGCGTTAGCCAAAATACAACTGATGACGAACGGCAGTAATGCCGCATTTTCATTTACTTTTTCCGTAAGATTTTCTTTTGCGATATTATTTTCGTTCAAAATCTTATCAATGTCTAAACAGGGAAGATGGGTATATCGGTTAATAAGCTCTACAATTTCATAGAAAGTAAAAGCTCCTCTTTCTTTCAGCTCCTTTGTAGCTTGTGCCTGATAATAGCCAGCTTGCCCTTGCCCACTTAGGAATATCCCGCCCTCTCCCACGAGAGCCTTATAGTCTTCTGTTTTGAATTTAGTTAAATCAACCTTAATTTTATCCAAATCTTGATTTTGGATGGCAAGAATTTCTTTGAGTATTTTTTTAACTTTAATCTTTTTCTTCTTCTCTATCTTTAACGTATGCTCAACTATTTTTACTTCTTGAGCTGATAACTCTTCAATGTTAGTGGCAAAATTATTTTTCAATTCCTTGTCTAAAATGCGATAGTTTTCATCGGAAAGGAAAATTGAGGCGATAGTAGAATTATCGCCTATACTACGAAGGCAACGGGTTGATGACTGAAGAACAAAAATAGCACTATTGGGTTTTCTGTATAAGGCACAAGAAACCAGTGAGCGGCAGTTCCAACCTTCTGTTCCTTTGCCGACGAGCAAAACGAATTGCTTTTTACTTTCTATCGTGTCTAAGGAGAAAAACTCCTCTCTGCTTTCTTCGGCTTCAGTATGATATTCTAATAATTTATCAAGGGCGATTTTTCTTTCAGCTAAAATTCTTTCCAGCTTCGGTCTTAAATCTTTCTGCAAATCATCAATACTGGCGGAATAAAAAGCTATCTTCGGCAAGCGTCCCTCAAGCCGTTTTTCCCTGTATTCACTCCAAAACTTATCTATTACATCTTCAATGAATTTATCTGTTTTAACCTTGCTATACTCAAAAAATCTTACCTGCTTCAAAATACCCTTTTCTATGCCTTGTTTTAAGCCAAAGTGGTATACAACGTCATCTATCATCCGATTGCTAACGTAAGGCGTTCCCGTGAGGTTCACAACGCCCACAAGGGGCGTTTTACCCTCTTTATGGATATAATTGATAGTCTGGCGGGTCTTTTTGAGCGTTCCTTCAAGGGTTTTACCATAAGAATGATGAGCTTCATCAACAAATATAGCAAGGTTGTTTAGTTGCCTTATCGCACCGAGCCGTATGTTTTCAATTTCACGCTTTTCCAAATCGCCCCAATTATCAAATAAGCGTTTTGAGGTATGATTTTCTGCCCGCATTGTTTTCAAAATTATTTTCTGGGAGTTGGAAATAATAATGTTGTAATTCCCTATGGGGGATAGCGGAGTTTCCGTGCTTTCCAAATAATGATATTTAACGTTAAGAATGATATTTTGATATTCCTTAGGGATTACTCTTGTATAATCAAAGGTTTTAATTTCTTTAAGGCTTTCTATAATTGTTGTATCGGGAGCAAAAACTAAAGCATTTTTGGCAAATCGTTTATCGTCTGGATGATAATAAGAAAGGATAAAATCATAAAGCGTCATTACTGCCATTAGAATTGTTTTGCCCGCTCCCATAGTGAGAGCATATACTTGGTTTGGATAATCGGAAACCCCAAACCTATCTGTCATCAAGTTATCAATTCTTTCTTTATTACCGAGCAAATCAAATGCTTCGTCTTTCGGCACGAGAGCCAGAAGCATTTCTTTCTCGCTATCAAACAGGGATTTGAAAACCTCTAAAGAAGATTTGTTAGCCGTAATTTCTTTCAAATAAATATAAGTTTCTAATGCTTCAACCTGCGGCTTATGCAAAAACCCCACTCGCTTGATGTGGGTTAAAATGTTGAGGGTTTCACGTTCTACTCCTTTGTAATTGCCGTCTCGCCAAAGAGCGACTTTTTGTTGAATTCGTTGCAAAAAAAGATTGTCCATAAATTAGGCTGAAACTTCAAACGTTTCAAAGTATTCTTCACCAAGAACGTCAATAATTTTTATCGCAACAACGTATTTGCCTTTCTTTGAATACTCCCAGTTATAATCCTTTTTGATTAACTCTTTTTTACTCGGCAAATCCATAATCTCGGCATTAAAAAGTTTGCCGTTATAATCAACATCAATCGCAACGCTATCTATGATTTGCTTAAAATCATCAACTTTGGCTTGGCGGTCTTTTTTAAGTGTTTTTTCGTTTTCAATTTCAAGCTTTCTCATTAAAATCGGGGAGTAAAACTCTTCAATAGCAACTGATAATTTTTTATCTTTAGCTTTTACTTTGATTTTTGCTTCTGGTTTTTTCTTGAAAATAAGGTTTTTCTTATCAGTCAGAATATCTCGGATTTCAACCTTAACACCAGTTTTATTTTCTTTCTTTAGAAAATCGTGCACATCAAGCTCTACCCCAGAGGCGATAATCAAAACGCCTTCTTCATACACTGGCTCGCCCGACTTTGATTTTTTCTTAACGGAGAAAGTATCAATTTTATCTTCAATACTCTTAAGCACAGTTTTTATATCTAACTTATTCAGCACTCGGTTAAGAGGCATTACTTTTACAAAATTGTTATCCAGCACGCCGTCAAAATAACTTCTCTTCATCTCCTCTACCCCATACATCTCCATTACGATTTCTTTTGCCTCAAGTTCATTCTTAAAAACATCGTAATCGTTTACGTTAAGAACCTTGAAAGAATTTAAGCCTTTGAAGTTTTTGTCTGCCTTCTTTCGTTGTTCTTGGATAATTTTGTTAAGTCGTTTTGTTGTTGTTTGTATTGCTCCCAAATTTATATCACAAGCAATCCAGCGTCTGCCGAGCTTTTGAGCGGCTATAGCGGTTGTGCCACTTCCAATAAAAAAGTCAGAAATAATATCTCCTTCCCTTGAAGACGCTTTAATAATTTTTTCAATTAGAGCTTCTGGTTTTTGGGTCGGATAATCTGTCCTTTCTTGAGCTTGGCTATTGATAATTGCAACTTCCCAGACATCAACGGGATATTTACCAAAAGGATTTAACTCGGTTTTACGACCAAAAGAAATTGTCCCGCTTTCTGCCTGTTTTTTAGTCCCTTCAGAGTATTCTTCCCTAACTTCGTCTGCATTAAAATAAAAATCTTTAGTCTTAGAATAAACGAGTATATTATCGTGTTTTTTCTTAAAACCTTTTTTGACAGTTCCAGAAGGGTCTTTATACCACCATATAATTTCATTTATAAAATTATCTTCTCCAAAAACTTCATCCATTATTAACCTTAAATAGCCAGATTTATGCCAATCGCAATGTAAATATATACTACCCGTATCTGAAAGGAGCTCTCGTATAAGTAAAAGCCGTTCATACATAAATTGCAGATATTCATCTTTTTCCCAAATGTCAGTATATTGTTTTTCTTCCAATAAGCTTTGGGTCTGTCCTTCTATTTCTTCCCCTCTAATTTGAACTTTTTTTATATAATCTGCCTTACTATCAAATGGCGGGTCAATATAAATCAAATCAATTTTGCCCCGATATTCTTTTAAGAGATGGGATAAAACTTGAAGATTATCTCCCCAAAAAAGCTTATTAAAATCTTTGGCAGTTTTATCGCCATAAAATTCTTTTTCTTGGGCTGGATAGTATTCAACTTTGTCCAAAGGCTTTTTACCAACCCATTGAAGCATTGGTCTGCCTTTGGCTTTTTCAATATCAAAACTATTTGTGGCAGGTTTAACTGCCGATTGTAATTGTAATTTTTTAGGCATACCTGAACAGTTTTAATTTATGTTTATGCTGGCTTTGCGAACCATAAAGCTCGCCGCCAGCGATAACCTTTCGGCTACCCATACCCCTTTCGGGATATGACTGTTCAGGTCTCTGACGACGAGCTTAATGACCTGAACAGTTTTTATGCCATACCTCGCAAGTTAATTGAGAGGGTTAGGCGGATATTAAATTGTATTTTTATCTTACTATAAAAACATATGTTTTCAAAGAAACTTCAGTTGAAAAAAGAGTTCAAAAATGCCAAAATGAAGAATAATTACAATGAAGATTAACCTAAATTACAATGACTTCGCCTGCTGAAAGATTTAATCAAAATGTTTGGTGGATTTTACAGGAAATAAAGAATGAAGGCTTCCTTACTCCTAAAGGGGAAAAGGTTGAATTTTCTGTTAGGGTTTTACAAAAAAATAAAGATACTGATTATAGTTTCCCTGATATAGACACTCAAAGGAAACTTTTGAATAAATTGAAAGAGTGGGGAGCAATTGATGATTTAGAGGCTGTAGATGATATTTTGCGGGGCGGCGATGTTTTTAATCCCAAAATATATAAGTTATCAATTAAACAGCCGAAATTTAACGAAGTTTACGATAAAGTAAAAAAACATTTCTTCCCGCCTAAAAAAGTTATTCCAGACGAAGTAATAGAACGGCTTAGAATTCCTCCCCTAACTAACGAGGAGGATGATATTTTAGATGATTTATATAAAGAAGCTGTAAGATTTGATAAGAAAGATTCTCTTCAAACTTGTAAAATTTGGCTTGGAGAAGTTGGTGATGAACAAACTGAAGACAGGGGAAAAATTTTAGCTAATCTAAAAAAAAGAAAAATTATAATGGGTTATTCAACTAAATGGGATACCGATGAAATAACCACTGAAACGGGCGAAGTTTGGGCGATTGACGTTGTAATTGCAAACGTCAAAATTATTCCTCAAGAAATAATCTCTTACGTTAAAAATGTCTGGTCAAGCAAAAAAGTAATCGTTGAAAATCTGGGGCGATACTATTTGGATTTAATAAGAGTAATAGAGGCTTATTTCAGAAATCCTCAAAAACTTGATGATGAATTAAATCGGTCATACGAGATTCTTTGCGAGAAAGTTAGGATTTTAATCTTTAAGAATGATATTTCCGCAAGATTAAAGTATTTATTTAGAAGACCGTTCAATTCATTATTTTCGGCAGAAAAAGAATTAGAAGAAAAGAAAATTACCTTAAAAGATAAGTTAAATTATCTTCGGGATTTCTATGGTCAAATACAGAAACTGTTGCTGATTTACGATATTAGCGAAGAGCAAGGAGATGAAGTAATAAAGATTGAAAATTATCTTAATAAAATAGAGTCTCAAGGAAAAAATGTGCCAGAGACTCCCTCTACGAAAATTGAAATTCAAGGGTTGCAAGAAGGGTTAAAAGCTATTGCTCAATCTAAAAAAGAAGACGATAAACCAAGATTTCCCCATAAGCTTCCTGCGGGAACAAAATGGGAAGAATTTATAATCAAATTCTTAGATGATGAAAAAGTTTTTATTAAAGTAAAACAATTTAAGCACATAGCTGGCTACAAAGAGCTTGGATTGGTTGGAAAAGGTAATAACCCAAATCCAAGCGAGCTATGGGCTTTTCTAAAAGTTTTATCACAAGTTAACGGAGAGCTTACGATTACAGATAAAGAAGCGAGAGATAAATATAAAAAACAAAAAGAACTATTGGCGAAAGCTCTCCAAGATTACTTTTTAATTGATTATGACCCGTTCTATCCCTATCGTTCGTCTGGCGAAAAAACTGGGAATTCATATAAGATTAAACTAACTTTGCTACCTCAAAATATAACAAAAGATAATCAAGAAGAAAATCAAGAAGAAGATAACGATGAATTGGGCATAAAAGAATACCTGAAAGAGCAAGCTCCACAGGTAAACGAAGACTGATAGCGAAATACATCTTTTAACCTTTCCGCCAAAAACTCCTCAGAAATGAGGAGTTTTTTGTTTGAGCGTGAAATTCGCCATCTATGGGTAGAAGGTCGCAAAAGATTATTAACCAAAATTATATGACCAAACCCATAAAAAAGCAGAAAGGCGAAGCTCTTAATGATTACTTAAGTCATTTTTACACCTTTGATTTGGGGTGTTCCACCGCACTAATAAGTGCGGGTTTTGAGCTTATATCGCTGGAAAAAACAAATCCACGCAAGGTTCAGTTCATCTTTCGCCGAGAAATCGGCATTGAAAAGGTCGTAGATGATTACTGGGCTGACAGGCTTGAACTTAAAGCCCGTGCGTTCTTTGACAATATCAAAATGCTAAAGAACCGCATTTATAGCGAGTAATTTTATGATTTCAGACGAGCAGATTGAAAAATTTCAAGCTCTCTACAAAAAGCATTTTAGCGAAGAGCTAAACAAGGAAGAAGCCTATGAAAAGGGAGCTAAATTGCTTCGGATGGTTCAGCTCGTCTATAAGCCGATTACAGAAAAAGAATACGAAGAACTGCAAAGACGCAGAAAAGAAGCTAATAATCATTAAATTAAAAACTATGGAAAAGAAAATTATTAAAATTTCAGATATGCGACAAAGCCCTATCAGACACGCCGTTTTGCCAAACAGATTTATTGAGAGAGTTAGGGCTTTCAAGCAAGTATTAGGTGATGTTGAAAATACAAGCCCCGAAGAAGCTATAAGAAATTTTATGCGAGATTTGCACCCAGAAAGAGAATTGATTATTTGGGAGCATATTGCGGCTGTCTACCAGAAGTTTATTACCGAAAATACGATAACAGATGTTGCTACCAAAAAAGAAGTTTATGGGGTTGCCCTGTCTACTTCTATGGGGATGACGGATTTTAGAGATATGAAGCTCCTTAACCAAGAACAGATTAAAACCATCGTTTTCCTATATCGGGTGTAATACCGCAACGCAGTAATCTTTTTAGAGATGATAGTAGATACCCTCACACTGCAAATAGAACGGCTGGAAATAGAAGAAAGATACCTCACTCGGTTTCAAAGGATAAGAAGTTCTCAGGCGTTCAAATATGTTTTCTGTCCCGATGTAGTTAAGGACGGGTATTTGCCAAGAATTACGATTAAAAAGAAGGAAAGCCAGTTTAGGGCAGGTTTTTATACCGAAAACGTTGATATTGAATTTTCAGCTCCCAAAATAGTCTATGGCACAAATTACTTTGGCGTAGACGAAAATGACTACAACGGCGTAGTTGAGGGTCTTTTTGAAAAGCTTAAATTTATCTTTAATGGCTACGAACTTTCAAGGGAGCAGATACAAAGGAGCAATATAAAAACCATCGCTTTTGCCTTCAATTTTATACTCCCAAAAGATTACGCTCATCCAGTTGAATTTCTTAAAATAATACCCTTCTTTGATATAGGCAAAAACTATAACAGGTTTAAGGATACTTACTACACGGAAGGAACAGAAATCGGCTTTTGCGGCAGAATTTACAACAAACAAGTAAGCTGGAAGCTATACGATAAGGGAGCTGAAATTATAGATAACGCAAAATCTACGGAAGAGTTAAGGACAGCTTCAAAGATAAAACAAGGGTTGCTCCCAGACAAAGTTATTCGGCTTGAAATAACCTATCAAAATAGATTTTCGCTTAAAAGACACCTCGCAACGAGGACAGACCATAATAACGACAGAGAAAGACACTTAAGCGAGGTTTTCAATAACAAGCTGTGCAAGAGCATTTTACTGGAAAGCTTCAATAAGTTTGCCGACGTGGTCAACGTGCAAGCTTTAGATATGCCAATTTACCCAGTAGATAGCTTCTTGAAGGTTGCTAAGAGCTGTAAAATGCCTTTGTTTGATGCTTACGCTCTGCTTGGCAAGTCTTTGGCAACGCAACAAGCTGGGTCTTTGCAATTAAAGTTGATAAGCGACAACTACTACAGCAAACAAGACCGTGCCCGTGCCGATAAAAAGTTTAAGAGGTTCATTCTGGCACACTCAATCCCGTCATTTACATTAAAAAGGTTTATTGAAGAATGCAGAAAGCAGTTAGTTGAGTTCAAAATTATGAAACCAGACAATTTGCCAACACAATAAAAAAGCATTATAATTAAGATGTTGACCCAGTTGAAAGAAATCCGTGAGTTTTTTATAGCTTCTATCCTTTAAGGGGCGGTCTGCCAGAAGCTATCCTCACGGAAATGCAACTGGGTCAACCAGACCGTCCCTTTAAGTTATGAAACAGGAAAAAGAAAAAATTACATATTTCTTGTATGCCCGCAAATCTTCTGAGGGCGAAGACAGACAAATCCAATCAATTCCCGACCAAGTAAATCGTTTGGGAGAAATGTCTAATGAGTTAAATCTGGACGTAAAAAGAAAATATACCGAAGCTAAATCCGCTAAACAGCCAAATAACCGCCCCTTATTTGATGAAATGTTGGAAAGAATTGAAAACGGCGAAGCTAACGGAATTTTGTGTTGGCAATTAAACCGCTTAACCAGAAACCCGATAGATAGCGGCAAATTAAGCTGGCTATTGCAACAAGGAATAATAAAATCAATTAGAACTGTTGATAGAGAGTATCTCCCAGATGATAATGTAATTCTTTTTAATGTTGACGCTGGCTCGGCTAACCAGTTCATTTTGGATTTGAAAAAGAGTGTAAGAAGAGGCATAGAAAGCAAACTGGCAAAGGGTTGGCTTCCGAATTTTGCTCCTCAAGGATACTTAAATAGCAAAATTAGAGAAAAGGGAGAAAATGACATTTTAACAGACCCAGAGCGTTTTCCTTTGATAAGAAAAATGTGGGATTTAATGCTTACTGGAAACTACACGCCTCCGCAAATCTTAGAAAAGGTAAATAACGAATGGGGTTATAGAACAAGAAAGACAAAAAGAAGCGGTGGAAATCCCTTATCAAGAAGCGGGATTTACAGAATTTTCACTAATCTTTTTTATGCGGGAATAATTGAGCGAAAGGGGGTGCAGTATGACGGCAAACATCCCAAAATGATTACGATTGATGAATATGACCGAGTGCAAAAACTTCTTGGGAGAAAAGGCAGACCCAGACCAAAAACTCACAAGTTCCCTTTTACTGGATTTATTCGTTGTGCGGAGTGCGGATGTCTTTATACTGCTGAAACAAAAACCAAATTTATTAAAAGCACTGGGGAGCTTAAAGAATATACTTACTATCACTGCACAAGAAAGAAAAGAGATATTGATTGCTCCCAAAGGGAAGTGCTTAAAAGCGAGGATTTAGAAAAACAAATTGAAAGCGAGCTTAGTAAATACACTATTATCCCAGATTTTCTGCATTGGGCTTTGGAAGACTTAAACCAAAAGAATGATACTGAAATTAAAGATAGAAGCAAGATTTACGAAATGCAACAAAAATCCCTTGCTCAAGCCCAAAGAGAATTAGATGAGTTAACCAAAATGAGGTATCGCTTGCTGATTGATGATGAAATTTTCTTAAAAGAAAAGAAAGAACTCTTGGCTAAAATTAGCAAACTTAAATCAGATGTATCGGAAACCGAAGCAAGGGCAGAGCGTTGGCTTGAAATATCAGAGAGGACATTTAATTTCGCAACTTATGCCAACATTAGGTTTGCAAACGGCGGGTTAGAACTAAAGAAGGAAATAATGATAGCTTTAGGCGAATATCCAGTAATTAGAGATAAAAAACTTACTATTGAGCCTTATAAGTGGTTCGTTCCAATCAAAAATGGCTATCCAGAATTACACGAAGAGTATTCAAGGTTAGAACTGACCAAAATAGGCAATAATAAAGCAAAAATAGAGGCTTTGACCTCTATTCGTGCACGTTGGCGGAGGGGGTGGGATTCGAACCCACGAGGGTTTTTAGGCCCTACCTCGTTAGCAGTGAGGCGCACTAGACCAAGCTATGCGACCCCTCCCCGCACGGCAATAATAGCTCATTTTTTATATCTTTTCAAATATTTAGGATTATTAGAACCGATATATCGAAAATATCTTTTTACATCATTAAGGCGATCTAGACGCACATCTTTTCTCTGGGCGAACCTTGGATGGAATCCATTGTTCTTTAAAATATTAAAAACTGATTGCCGTAAAGGGTCGGAATAGCTCGTGAAAGAAATTTTTTTGTAATTATAAAATTTTCCATTTACTTTATAACGGTGACTGAAAAGACATCCGTCTGTATCTATTAAACCTCGGAGGCAAGCGATCGAATATTGACTATTACGCCTTATCCATAAAGGAACACCGACCTGCTGTTTTATTTTATTACCCTGTTTAAGGCCGAGTTTTTGAACGCAAAACCTAACCAATTCAACCCTTGAAACAATTAAATCAACTGCTGAAGATTTTTTGTCATAACTTATACAAACCGGGACCTCAAATAACTTTTTTATTAAATTAATAACGAATTTACTATATTCTCTGTCGTCTTTGGAATGAAGTGTTATTGTGACCTGACTTCTAGTAATCCCTCCGTCTCCTAAGACAATCCCTACAAACTCCGAAAGCCCTTTTGAAAAAATCGCTTTTTTAATCGGCTTCGTAACGCCAATGATCGGATGTTTTTTATATCTTCCTTCTTTTTCCCACCACTCGTACCATTTCTTTTTTCTATATTCTGGATCACCTCCTATTTTTCTATACTTTTTATAAACAGCCGTACCTCCGGCCGAAGAACCATTGGCAGTATACCAGTATTTATCCTTTAACTTGATTTCGGAGGGAAGTGGGATATTAAGTTTTTTGCAAATTTTGTTCAGTCCAGCAAAATCCATTAAAAATTTTTCGCGGCGCCAATCTCTCACGGTTCTTTGGGAACGATCGCAAATTTCTGCAATTTTCACAATGGGAATTTGATCTATGACACTATTCAAAAAAATCCTTTGTTTTCCCTTCAGGAAAACTACTCTTTTAGAATTAAACGATTCTACCATATCTCCATTATATACCCCTTTTAAAATTAGACCAAACTTGAATCCAATTAATTTTTATGGTAATTTGAATAAGCTTTGTCCCCGTAGTTCAACGGATAGAATGTCGGGTTGCGGACCCGAAGATTGGAAGTTCGAATCTTCCCGGGGACACAAAACTATAATTTCTTTTTATGGATCTCTCTACTCTTGTTGAAGAATTGCCCCGAGTCGGGTCGGCCTACCAAAGAAGATTAAAACATCTAAACATCAGAACAGTCGGCCAGCTCATTTTCCATTTTCCTCATCGCTATGAGGATTTTTCCAATTTAATACCCATTGCTCAAGCCGAAGAAGGCGGGCCATTTTGCGTCCAGGGAGAAATAGCCGATATCAGAATTTTTCGAGCTTTCCATAGAAAAATGATGCTGACGCAAGCCACCTTGCAAGATGAAACCGGAAAAATAAAAGCCCTCTGGTTTAACCAGCCCTATCTGATAAACACCCTTAAAAAAGGCACTTTTGTCTGTTTGGCCGGAAAAGTAAAGGGCAAAAAAAGCTCAAAATATTTTTCCAGTCCGGCTTACGAAAAAATTCCCGAAAATTACAAAGAGGTCGGCTTTAATTTAAACCATACCGGAGGCCTTATCCCGATTTATCCTGAAACCGAAGGGCTCTCGTCAAAATGGCTGCGTTTTGTCATAAAACCAGTTCTCACCGGCCTGGGAAATAAGATTCCCGATTCTCTGCCCGAAAAAATAGTAAAGAAGTATGACTTCTTGCCGATAAAAAAAGCCATCTGGCAGATACATTTCCCGGATTCAATGAAGCTTGCCGAAAAGGCCAAAAAAAGATTTTCCTTTGAGGAATTATTTAACTTATCAATTTTTGTTTTAAGAGAAAGATTAAAACTGGCCAAAGAAAACGCCAGGGCGGTT
>JBDRLH010000009.1:0-10147 GCA_043813215.1 Parcubacteria group bacterium | reverse complement strand
CCTATTTCCCCGGCATTTCCGTCTGCTCCTAATAAAAGTTTATCATTGACAATCGCTCCCCCGCCCAAACCCGTGGAAATGGTGATATAAACCAAATTCTCTTTTCCTTTGCCCGCACCAAAACATTTTTCCCCCCAAACTCCGGCGCGACAATCATTAAAAAGAGAAACTTTAAGTTTAAATTCTTTTTCTAGAGGCTTTACCACCGGTATAAACTTAAACGGTACATTGGGCGTATTGACCACCGCGCCCTTTTTCAAATCCAGGGGGCCGATTGAACCTATGCCGATGCCAGCCATTTTGCGGATGCCTTCCTTTGGAACCAAAGAATAAATCATTCTTTTTATCTGTTCGGATATAATAATTCCCGACCTTCCGGTTTTCGGAGTTTTCTCTTTTATTTTTTTAATTATTTTCCCCTGCCTTGATATCAGAGCCATCCTAATGTTCGTGGCTCCCAAATCAACGGCGATGGCGATATTTTTTTCCATAAAAATAATTCTAATTTAATTTATTTCGTTTATTATATCAGAAAATTTCATTGATTAAAAAAAGAGGGAAAGTTTTTTAAAACTCTCCCTTGGCTAGTTTGTGAAAGAACTCGGCGGTACCGCCTTCATCTACCGCATGCTTTTGGATAAAAATCCCTCTGCTTACTGCCAAAGCCTGAATTTCTTTGGTGCAATTAGTAAAGCCTACGGGCACAACAACATTAGATAAACCCATTGACTCTTCCCAGAGAAGCAGTGCCATCATGGCCTCAAGATCATTTCTCGCGTCACCGAGAATATAGACTTTTTGATAGCCTTTCAATTCGCCGCTATTGTAAAGCCCGATAACTGTGTCTTTTTTTGTTGTGCTCGCGACGTCAATATACGTGTACCCGTCCTGCTTGCCAAAAGTTATATTCAAAGAAAGATGTTCTTTGTTGATGACTTCGTTTATTTCCTTGTACACCTGGAAAAAATCGGCCGTAGTTTCAATCCCCGGGTAATGCGATATATTGCTGCCGAAGAGAAAGGTTAAACCTGTTTTTCTCGGCCCCTCAATAATAATTTTACCCAAAGGAGTTGAGACTTCTCCGTCTTCAACACCTGATACCTTAAAATGTTCTTTCATCAAATTAAGATCGCCGCGGGGACAGAGAGTCACATTTCCTTTCTCGTGCAGATAGCCGCCGTGTTCGGCAAAGATTTTTTTGCAGTTTTCAAGAAGTATTGACTTAACATGCGCAAAAGGTCCTCCGGTAATAGCTATAATATCGATGATAGACCGAGCCGCTGTGATCAAAGCCTCTCTTAACTCCGGTTTTAAGTCTTGCTTATTACTGACTAAAATTCCATCAATATCTAAAAAAACCAATTTTTTTCTTTCCACTAACCGCCTCCTTTTTTCAAAAAATTATCTTTTAAAAATTCTAATTGGGAAAGAACAAATTTCCTTATTTATATCATTATTTCAATTTTTTACAAGCGGGACGAAGATAAACCCGGGATATTCTTTTTCTTCAAATTCGGTTTCAGATTTTTTGACAAACAACCAGATTGAATTATAAATCGGCGTGACAATCTTTCTTCCAATTTTTATTTGTTTTTTCCAGGCCTCGGGCAGTTTTTTAGCCGCCGCTGAAGCCAAAATTTTGTCGTAAGGCGCGTTTTTTTCATATCCCTCAGATCCGTCGCCGCAAACAAATTCAGCAATGCCGTTTTGTACAAATCCATATTTGGCGGCATTTTTCTCGCCGAAAATTTTAAGTTCGGGGATAATTTCAATGGCAGTTACCTTTCCGTTGTTGCCGGTGATTTCCGATAAAAGCGCTGCTGTCCAGCCGGATCCCGAACCGACATCTAAAATATTTTCTCCTTCTTTCGGTTCCAATAATTCAAGCATAAAAGCGACCGTCAGGGGTTGGGAAATGGTCTGATTTAAGCCAATCGGAAGCGCTCCATTAAATTCCGCCATATCTCTTGATTCCGGCGGAAGAAAGTCTTCCCTTTTTATTTTTTTAAAAGCTTCTATTATCCGCGGGGTTTTCAGCCAACCGGCCGCAATTAGATTGTCAATTAAAGCCATCGGATTTTTCAAGTACGGCTAATTTTTTTCTGATTTTAAGTCTTTGCCAAAAAGAAATTCTGTTAAAAAAAAGAACGCCATTTAAGTGGTCTATCTCGTGCTGGAGAATCCGGGCCGGCAGCCCCTCGGCCTCAATTTTCATTACTTTGCCTTCTATGTTTTTCGCCTCCACTTTGACTCCTTTGGCTCTTTTTATTTTAAGAAATATTCCCGGGGCAGATAAACACCCTTCTTCTTCTGTTTCCGCTTCCTTGCTTTTGCCGACAATCCTAGGATTAATAAGTATTTCCGGCTCGAGTCCGGCCCTTTCGTCAAAAGACCTATTTTTGACCAAATGGACGACAATCATTTGTTTTAACTCACCGACCTGCGGAGCAGCCAGTCCCAAACCTTTGTTCTTTATCATTGTTTCCTGCATATCCGAAGCCAACCGTTTGATTTTTGGCGTAATTTCTTTTACTTCTTCGGATTTCTTCCGAAGAGTCGGATTTTTATAATTGAGTATGTTTAATATCATCTGCGGGGACTAAGGGAATTGAACCCCTATCAGCGGTTTTGGAGACCGCAGTTTTGCCGTTAAACTAAGTCCCCCTCGGGCGTAGCCCTACGGGCGAGTCCCCTCCAATAACCCATATTATATCAAAAAAATATGATTTTTCAAGCCCCGTTGCGGGCGATTATTTACTTAATCTTTTATAGAAGCTATATTTAAATTAGTAAATCTTATGTTCATTTTTATTATTTTTTTCATTATAATAGTTGCTGTCGTTGGTATGTTTGCTGGCGTTTATGCCAGAGCCAGAAAAGTGAGACAAAAGCATGTAGATGAGGCGGAAAAACGGGGCGACATGAAAGAAGCCAAAAGGTTTAAAAATATGTCAGAGGATGAAATCGCCGATGAATTTGAAGATGAATTGCACAAATAAAATTCAACTAAAAAGCACCCGCTCGGGTGCTTTTGCAACAGCAAAATAGTTAATTTTGTTGAAGATTCTCTTTAGGACGAATAAATTTAATATATCCTAAGGCAAGCGCGATTATCAGGCCGATAATGACAATTAAAAATCTGAATTGGGAGTTTTCAGTCATAAGTCCCCGTATAATGCTGTACATGGTGGTAAAAACTCCGCCCAGAAGGATTCCGTCGGCAATCATTTTGATTTTATTCAGAAGTGTCAGGCTTACCACCAAGATTATGATAGAAGCTATCAGTGAAATAATTGAAACATTCCTGTTGTAAGGTTTTGATTCTTCCATGAATTCTTTCTGGGTTTGATCAAATCCTGCCCTTATTTCTCTTTGTTCTGCTGTTTCTTCGCAGCACGATTCCACCCCCTCTAATTCCACGGGGTATTGAGGAACTACGGGCCCCGGATAGAAGGCGTCAATACCCAAGCCGACAAATAGGGCGACAAGCAGCGCCAAAAATATCGTATAAATAAATTTTATCATCATATAATTAATTTATATTGATTATTCGGCCATTTATTATATTTTAGCAAAAAGCAAATCAATACAAAACAATCCACCTGTTACTAGAAAGCAGAACTTATTCAAGATACTTATCGCCTCGTTTTTTTAATTGCTCCTTTGCGTTTTTAATAAACTTTCCGAACTGACGGTCCTTTTCTTTTTTTTCAATTTTTGTCATTTTATAGTATTCTGCCTCCTTTTTTAGATTAAGATAATTAGAGTACTTATCTTCATCCAATTTGCCCGATTTCAGCGCTGAAAGAACTTTGCATCCAGGCTCGTGAATGTGCGCGCAATCAGCATATCTGCAATTTTTTGACAGTGCGGTTATTTCATTAAATAAATTATCTATACCAACGCCTGTATCTGTCATCCCCACTTCACGCATCCCAGGGTTGTCTATCACAATACCTCCATTTTCCAAAAAATACATCTCTCTGCTGGTAGTGGCATGCTTTCCCCTGCCGGAACGAAGACTCACCTCCTCGGTCTTTATAATGTTTTTGCCGAGCAGCTTATTAATCAAAGATGATTTGCCAACTCCAGACGAACCTAAAAAGCAATATGTTTTTCCCTTTACAATATATGCCTTTAATTCATCCAAACCTTCATCGGTTATGGCGCTGGTAAAAATAAAATCGACATCATCAAACCTGTTTTTTATCTGAGCTAATTTTGAGCTCAACTCTTCTTTGGAAATTAAGTCTATTTTATTTAATATAATGGCGGGTTTTATGCCTCCGGCGTTTGCTATGGCGAAATATCTTTCAAAACGATTCAAACTATAATCCCTATCAACCGATTCGACGACAAAAGCCACGTCGATGTTTGTCGCTATAATCTGCGTTTCATTTCTGTCACTGTATTTTCTTTTTATTATTGTCCTTCTCGGCAATACCCCCCGAATCACGGCTCGTTCTCCGTCAAGCTCGGTAATTGCCACCCAATCGCCCACGGCAGGATAATCCTTTCTCGATAAGGCGTCAAACATTTGTTTGCCGGTTATCTTCGCCAGATATTCGCCGCTTGAATTTTTAACCTTGTAAGCCCCTTTATATTCTACGATAACCCGTGCGACAGAAAAGCCGCCTGATTCCGATTTATTGCGGTCAGACTCAAAAAATGCGCTATAACCCAGGTCTTCAATTTTTATTTTCTTAACTTCGCTGGTCATTTTATTATGGTTTCCACGGCAACATTATCCTACCAAAAAACCGCCTTTTTGGCGATTTTTTGTTTTATTTTTTATTCAGAGAGATTGTCTCTTCCCGTTCAAGAATGCTGCCTATTTGCGACCTTCTTTGTGGAGGGTGTAGTTGCTATAAGGTATTTATTTAACAAATTCTATTTTAAGATTCCTTTTTAAAACCGAAGCGATTTTTTGGAGAGTATCAGTGGTAAAATTCTGCTGACCTGACTCCATTCTGGCAATGTTGCTTTGCTTGGTCCCTATTCTTGTTGCCAATTCCGCCTGAGACATTTTCTTTTGTTTCCGTAATAGTAAAATCTGATAAGCAATTTCTACTTGTTTACCATATTCATCGCAATATCTCCTAAACTTTGGATTTTTCAATTTTTCAGCAAGATACTTTTGAAAATCCACTGCTTTTTGGGTCTTTATCTTATTCATATATTCTTGAATTTTTTAAAACATTATTATAATTTTCTTCAGCTCTTTTTATCTCAAATGTCGGCATCTTGGCCGTTTTCTTCAAAAAAGCGTGAAGTAAAATTATCGTCTTTTTTATAAATATAAAGTAGAAAATTCTATGTCTGTTTCTGCTAAAATCAACTCTTAATTCTCTAATCTTGCCTTTAATATGCTTGGAATAAGGCTCTTCTAAATATCCTTTATTTATTCTTAGAAACTCAATATATTTAAGTATTTTCGCTTGCTCTTTATTGTTCAGCCTTTCAATATAGTCTAAAACTAAACTGCGTCCCGTTTTGGTATTTTTATAAAATTTTACTTTATATTCTTCACTATTATTATATATCATATATGATATATACCTGTCAATAGCTGGATAATTCTAGCATATTATTTTATCTTACCAAAAAACCGCCTTCTTGGCGATTTTTTGTTTTATTTTTTATTCAGAGAGATTGTCTCTTCCCGTTCACAAAAAGTGCTTATTTCTTTCCTTCTTTGTGTAACGTATGTTTTCGGCAAACCTTGCAATGCTTTTTTAATTCCAATTTTTTATCGCCAACTTTTTTTGTCTTGCGCGTAAAATAATTGATGCTTTTGCAGATACTGCACTGCATTTTTAAAAACGGTTTTTTTACTGTGGCCATAATATCTGGATGATTAATAATAATTATTGAGCCCGAACGCAGATTTGCACTGCGGACCTCATTCTTACCAAGAATGTGCTCTGCTAACTGAGCTATTCGGGCAAAAGACACCGCAAAATCATCCTCATATTAACATAAAAATCAATTTTGGCAAATTCTTCACAAATAAAAATCCCCGAACTCGTTTTGAGCCGGGGATTATTTTAACTAGTTTTTTAAGGAATCGAAGCCGAATACTCCATGGCTGGAGTAATCCAGCTTGCCCGGGTGATATTGTCGCCCCGGGAAAACTCTGCTGCCACATTGCCATTGACGTCCGTCAATCTCGTTGGTCTATTAAGTAGGTTTCCATTGGGAAGCCGCTCGCAATCAAACAGACGTAATTGGTGAAGATCAATGGGTAGAGAAACTTCAAGGTAGCAATTGACTTCGAGTATGGCGATTTCAGAATCAATAACCACGGAAACATTTTGCGTCAAATTTTCCTGGCCGTTTATCCGTACGATTAAGTTTCGTGCATGGCCGACAATCGGCAAAAGTTCCTTTGTTTTCAAATCAACCACGTCTACCTTGGTTGGCAACGCTCTTTCTTTTTGCCAAGAATCAATATTTTCCATTAGCTCATTATCAAGACCCTTCGAATTAGGCAATACCAAGCGATACACTCTGTCTGATTTGTCGGCTACTAAGATTTCCTCGCGACTCTCTCTGAAGGCAACTTCGCGCGGATTCATTATCTCGCGACATAAGTGAGAACAGCCGCCGGGCAACAACCATCCTTTGGGGAAAATATCCCGGTACACGCTGTAAAGATATTTTCTCCCCTCAATTACCAGAATAAGCCCGACATTCCCGCAAAGCACTTCCAGGGGATTTCCCGGCCGGGCAATTTCAATTTCTGAAATTTGGGGAAACTCCCAAGTCTTTAGCTGTTCCGCCAGCCAGGGCGAAGCGGTAGCAAAGTGCTCTCGACGTTCCCGCGAACTGGTCAATACTTCCGGATTATTGCTTATTTCCACAATCACGGTTGGCTGCGGACATCTTTTTAACCAGACCTTGGTGCCCCTAATGGTAAAGACATCCGTACTTCCTTCAGCAACTTCATTTAATTTTTTAAACAACGACTTGCCTCCTCTTTATTTTATTCCATTCAAAATTTCTTTATGCAGCATCTTGTTGCTGGCAACAATAGATGTTGAAAAAACATTCCATGGTTTGCCCTGTAAATCGGTAACCTTTCCTCCGGCTTGTTCGACGATCAATGCGCCGGCGGCGAAATCTTCGGGCGCCGGATGAGGATGAATATAGGCGCAGATCTTCCCGGCAGTGACGGCCATTAAAGAAGCTGTGGCACAAAGTCTCATTTGCGGATATAAACTGATTTTCTTCAGTTCTGGCAATAAAGAAAGGGCTTCGTCAGAATCCTTTCCCCAGTCTGTCCAAATTTGCGCCTCAGAAAGTTTATCTTCTTTTCGTACGCCAAAGAGCATATTTCCTTTCAGAATAATCTCTCCCCCTTTGACCGTACCGAACATCTGGCTCAAAGCCGGAAGATAAACAACTCCCAGCACAGTCTTTCCATTCTCTACTAGGGCGATTGAAACGCCCCATAAATAATCTTGATGGAAGAAATTGACGGTTCCGTCTAAAGGGTCTACCACCCAAATTTTTCCATTGCCGATTAAAGTCTCTCCGTTCTCTTCAGAATAGATAGGAATCTCGGGGTTAAGACTTTTAAGCATTGAAGTGATGATGTTATTCGACTTAAGATCGGCGTCTGTCAGAAAATCTTTCCTATCTTTTTCTAATTTCCTAACGTCTTTTTGAAGTTTTAAAAGAACTTCACCTGCCTTTTCGGCAATTTCGATTATACTGCTTAGCGAAATATTTCCGCTCATTTTATAACCTCCTTAATTTTCTACTGGTAATATCATACAATATTATCCAAAAAAAATCAAGCCGTAGCTTGACCTGTTGAAAAATAAATAAATTTGATTTATAATGGTAGCGTTTAGATAGTCTTTGGGTAGGTGGCGGAGTGGTCAATCGCACCAGTCTGTAAAACTGTTGTCCTTCGGGACTTCGCAGGTTCGAATCCTGCCCTGCCCACTTTTAACTAAATCTCATTTTTCAATGGCTTTGCCGTGTTTTTTGCGCCACTCCTCTATTTTTTTGTGATGCCCAGAAAGAAAAAGCTTGGGGACTTTCCATTCAATCTTTTTTTTAGGACTAAAAATTTCCGGACGAGTATACTGCGGATATTCTAAAAATCCTTTGCTTTTTGTGATTCTCTCTTTTAAAAATTCGGGCTTGCCCAAAAGTCCGGGAATCAATCTGGTTATGGTTTCTATTGCCACCATGGCAGGCAACTCGCCGCCCATTAAATCATAATCCCCGATTGAAATTTCCATGTCCGCTAATTTTTTTGCCACCCTTTCATCCACCCCTTCATATCTTCCGCAAATCATAATTATTCTGTCCAGCTTGCTCAATTTATAAGCCACTTGCTGGTTAAATTTCTTTCCTCTCGGCGTAAACAAAATAATTTTTAAATTTTGATTTTTAAATTTTGATTTTAAAGATTGAACCGCCCGATAGATAGGTTCGATCTTAAGCACCATACCCAGCCCCCCGCCATACGGCCGGTCGTCAACCGATTTGTGGGGGTCGTCTGCAAATTTTCTCAAGTCATGTATGTCAACTGAAATCTTGCCTGACTCTCTGGCTTTTTTTATGAACGATTCTTTTAAATAAGAATCGAATATATGAGGAAAAATTGTAATTATATCGAATTGGATCATGATTAAACGAAAACCGCGCCACATTAATGGTAGCACGGCTTTCTGAATTCTGTAAAATTTTGAATAGTATTTTACAGCTTCAAATCTTCTAAATTAGTGTCTCCAGATTCTCTTCTTTCTCTGGGAACTCTGGTGCTGCCTTCTGGTTCTTCGATCTTCAGATTCACGCGAGCGTGATTCTTCAAACCGACAATGCGAACCAAAGATCTGATCGATCTGGCAGTTGAACCTTCCTTGCCTATGATCTGTCCCATGTCTTCTGGGTTTACTCTCAAAGAGAGCAAAACTCCCATCTCATCAACCTTTCGGTCGATTTTGACTTCATCCGGGTGATCAACTAAGGCTTTGATAAGGTATTCAAGAAAATCTTGATCGTTGATAACTTTTGCCATAGTCAATTCTTTAATTCTTATAATCCTATATTTCTATCAGTAGCGCCGACCTGCATGCTACTATTCATCCAATAATTAAATTATATTCTTTTATTTTCTGGTGTCAACCCTTCGACACGGTTCAAGGTAAAGACCAGAAGTGCTCCCCTGGAAGGAACGCCCGCCGAGTGCGGACCAAGAGAGAGAACTCCCTCCAGGAAAGCGCTTCCGGCCTCAAAATTGGTGGGGTTGCGGCGAGATTTTTTATCATCGCCGCAACCTTTTTTATCGGTTATAAATCCGGATAAGGATTATCAAACCGATCTTTTGGCGGTAAACTCCTCAACGCCTCAATCTCTTTTCCGATCAGTACCCTGCCGTACGGTGCAAACCCAATCGGTTTAATGCATCCTTTTGGCGGATGCGGTTCTCGTCGATCAAGTTTTGAAGTTCTCGAAGTTTTTTTGGATTTATGATTATTTTTCATTTCTCCTCTTGCCCCTGAGTTTGAATTTTCCGATTTCTCGGAACCCTTGGGCCCGAATCCAGAATCAACTGATGACTTTTTTGAATTTCTGCTCGCCGTAATCCCGACGGATTATGGCAAGCCATCTTGCTGCTCTCGCTAGCTCGTCTGCTTCAGTAAAAGTATGGCCGTGGTTGACACTTGTTGCTTGAGCCAAACCGTAGACAGATGCCGGATTTTTAGTTGCCGCGATGTTGATGAGTTTCTTACGAAACTCACCCTCGAGTTCAAGCACCTGTGATGCCCTCATCTTGAGCTCGCCCAAAAGCCGTTTCTGTTTTGGCATGCTCATGACGCCTCCTTTTTATTACTCGCCAACAAACTTTTGTTGGCGGCATAAATGCCAATAAATTTTACAGGCATTTGCGCCGCCAACAATGCTTATTAAATTTTTAATTTTCCATCTTTCCGACCTTCTTCCTTTTGAATTTTTTTCATAACGCCGGACTGAACACCGTAATCAATTTTAATTTCTAACCTAACGTATTAAACGATTATTACATTTAAGAAACACGATGTCCATTTCGCCGCTATGAAATTTTTCTTAAAGAATTTTTTACTTCTGCAAACTTCCAATTTCTTGAAAATCTCTAGAAGTAAGAGCC
>JBDRLH010000008.1:0-5314 GCA_043813215.1 Parcubacteria group bacterium | reverse complement strand
CAAAAACAATAACTATGAAAATTAATATTAAAAAGAATAAAGGTTTTTCAATAGTAGAAATTTTAGTGGCTCTTTTTGTCATAGCCGTGGCGCTTTCGTCTCTTTTGGGTTTGGCCGCATTTTCTTTGAAAATTACCAATACTCTAAAGGAAACACAACAGGCAAGCAATTTTTCTCAAGAGCTGATGGAAATAACCAGAAATTTCCGCGACGGAACTTCTTGGAACGCAGACGGACTGGGGACACTTTTGACTGGCACGGCTTATCATCCGCAGCAGTCGGGGTCGCCGGCTGCCTGGCAATTTTCTCTTGGTTTAGAAACCGAAGGCATCTTCAGCAGAAAAATTGTTTTTGAAGATGTTTTCAGAGACGCAGACGACAATATCACTCTTTCTGGCGGCCTTTTAGATAACAATACGAAAAAAGCGACAGTCACGGTCTGGTGGAAAGATAAAAGTATCGAATTGGTTTCTTATTTTACAAACTGGAAATGATGAAAATTAATTTCAAAAAAAAAGAAGGTTTTACTTTAATGGAAGTCCTGGCTTACATTTCGGTTTTGGTTGTCATTATTTCATGCGTTATTTCCCTTCTCTTTTGGGCGGTTGGCTCCGCCAGCAAATCAAAAGCCCTAAGGGAAGTTTCGGATAATTCAAGGAGGGCGTTTGAAGTGATGGATTATGAGATAAGGGCGGCGAGGAGCGTTTACACCCCGACAACCAATTCAACTCAGCTTTCTTTAGAAACAACCGAATATCTTCCCGAAGGAGAAAAAAGTTCTTATTTGGATTTTTATGTTTCAGACGACGTTTTATATATGAAAAAGGAGTCGCATGATCCTATTCCGCTGACCTCAGATAATGTGGAAATTAAAAAAATATTTTTTAGCCAAATTTCAACCACTAGTACTGTTCCTTCCATACAAGTGGGCTTGGAAATAAGCTACAAGAATCCCAGCAATCGCCCGGAGTATTCGGCCGCCATTCAGGCCACTTCCACCTTCTCTTTTAGAAATTATTAAATTTTATGTTTTTTAACTTCAGCAATAAAAATTTGAATAAAAAGGGATTTGCCACTATTTTTGTGGTGATTTTGGTTCTGGCGATAATGTCCGGCATAGGAATTGCTCTTTTGAATTTTGTTTTGGGTGAACAGAAAATTTTAAGAAACGAAGTCAAGAGTTTGCAAGCTTATTACTCCGCCGAAGCTGGCGCCGAAGACGTTTTATTGCGGCTTAAAAAGGCTATGGATTGGACGACTCCCTACTTGTTGGACGTTGGCAGTTCTAGTGTCACAGTTGATGTCTCCGATATTGTAGGCGGAACAAGGGTTATTAACTCTGTCGGTAACGTTTCAGGCCGCGTTAGAAAGGTTCAGATCGTTTACGCAATTTCAAGCGATTTGATCTCTTTTCATTACGGCGCTCAGGTGGGAGACGGCGGTATGGTAATGGGAAATGGCAGCAAGGTTATCGGTAATGTTTATTCAAACGGAAATGTGACTGGCGGGGGAACCATTACCAACAGCGTCATTGTTGCCGGTAACGGAAATAAGATCCAAGGAATTGATGTAGGAGAAGATGCCACCGTTCACACTTGCGAAAGCGCCGATATTACAGGCACTCTTTATTATGTTTCCGGAGGAAGCCACGGCAGCTGTTCTTACGGCGCGGCAGTAGATATAGGACCCAATGAAATAGAATCTATTCCCTTGCCCATTTCTTTAGCTCAAATTAATGAATGGAAGGCAGATGCCTTGGCCGGCGGCACCATCGCCGATAATGTAGTTATTAATGGAAATCAAACAATGGGGCCCATCCAAATAGGCACGCCGGTTGCTCCTAAAAATTTAACCATTGGCAACGGCGACACTCTTAAACTATACGGGACTATTTATGTGACTGGTGACATCGTTCTTAGCCAAAATTCAGCAGTGTTGTTGGAAAATTCTTACGGTTCGTTAAGCGGGATTATTATTGCCGATGGCACAATAATGGTGGAAAACGGTACACAATTGAACGGGTCAGGTCAGCCGGGCAGCTACATTTTAATTTTATCTACCAAAAACGATATCGTTAATCCCGTGATTGATGTCAGAAATAACGCTGCTGGAGCCATTTTTTATACTAGTTCCGGCCTGATTTTTCTTAAAAATAATATGGAAGCCAGGGAAGTTACAGGATATAAAATACAGCTTGAAAATAACGCCGAAATCCAATACGAAAGTGGCTTAGAGAGTGCAGTTTTTTCCGAGGGGCCCGGCGGCTCTTGGGAGATTGCCGATTGGAAAGAGACAGAGTAGCCGTTTTAATGATATAATTAAGCGAAGCCTAATTAATAAAACATGTTTGACGCCTTAACTTTGAAACCAGAAGCTTTCGGCTTGGACATTTCAGACCTGTCTTTAAAGATTGTTAAATTAAAAAAACAGAATAAATTTCTGAAGCTGTCTTCGTGCGGCGAGGCTGAAATTAAGCAAGGGATTATTGAAAAAGGCGAAATAAAGGATTGCCGCGCCCTATCGGAGATTATTAAAAACGCGCTAAAGAACGTAAAAGGCGAGAAACTAAACACAAATTATGTGGTCGCTTCTCTGCCCGAAGAAAAATCTTTTTTGCAGGTGATACAGCTTCCCAAGATGAAAGAGGAGGAGATGAAAAAAGCCATTCATTTTGAAGCTGAAAATTATGTTCCCCTGCCTATTGGTCAACTTTATTTGGATTTTCAAATTGTCGCCCCTCTCCGCAACCATATTGACCACCTGGACGTTTTAATTGCCGCTTTGCCGAAAAAAACAGTTGATCCTTATTTGTCGTGTTTGAAGGATGCAGGTTTAAAACCCATTGTTTTTGAAATAGAGTCCCAGGCCATAGCTCGCTCTTTGGTTAAAAACGAAATTTCACCTTTTCCCCTGCTTCTGATAGATTTGGGGGCAACCCGGACGAGTTTTATCATTTTTTCCGGCCGCTCCCTGCAATTCACAAGTTTTATTCCGATTTCGTCTCAAAATTTTACCGAGGCTATTTCTAAAAATCTAAAAATAAATCTTGAGGAAGCGGAAAAATTCAAGAAAAAATATGGCCTAGAAGACGTGACTGGGCTCAAAATGTATAACGGCATAAAGGCGATCGGCGAAAAGGAAGAGATTTTTGAGTCTTTGGTTCCAAGTTTAACCGACTTAATAGAGCAAATCAAAAAATATTCTAATTATTATAAGACTCACTCCCCTCATGAGCATTTATCACCCGATTCAAAGGGGATAAAAAAAATTTTACTTTCAGGGGGGGGAGCAAACCTTAAAGGGCTGGCCAACTTTTTATCTTCTGAGCTCAGAATCCCGGTAGAGATGGCCAATCCCTGGGTGAATATTTTGTCTAAGGATAAAAGAGAAGTGCCGCAGTTGCCGTTTGAAGATTCTTTAAGTTTTACAACGGCTTTGGGTCTGGCTTTGCGCGGAGTCAGGAACAATTAGTTCATCATGATGATTAATCTTTTACCGCCAGAAGAAAAGCAAAATTTATCAGAAAATAAGCGGCTAAAAATCGTTTTGATTTTGGGTCTTATCGTTTTTGTTTTTTTTATTTCCCTGGCTTTAATCTTTATATTGATCAATATGTCTATATCGGGCAAGATGACTGCTCAGAAAATTTTACTAGACCAAAAAGAGCAGGAATTCGAGACTGCCGATACCCAGGACTTGAAAAACAAAATAACTCAAGTCAACCAAAATTTGTTAAAATTAGATTCTTTTTACCGGCAAAAGCCAAGCTTCGTTGATTTTTTAGAAAAAATTTCAAATCTTCTGCCCGGAGAGATTTATTTGGACAGCATTTCAATTAATCCGGTGAAAAAAGAAAATAATATTTTCCAAGTTCATCTTTCGGGATATGCCCCGTCCGTCGAAGAAGTCATTGAGCTTAGTGAAAACCTGAAAAAAGACGTTAAAATCAGCCAAATTTATTTTCCCGGCGAAACCTGGTTAAAAAAGCAGAATTTTTCTTTTTCCGTAACTTTTCAGGCTCAAATCGACAAACAACAATGAAAAACAGGCAGAAAATTTATTTTACTTTTGGAGCTCTGGGATTATTTTTTGCGCTTTTGATTTTCTTGGTGGTCTTTCCTCTTTTTTCCATGATCAAAAAAAATGCAGGAGACCTTATTGATTCAAAAAAAGAAACGGTTTCTTTGGCGTCAGAAATTGAAAACCTTGGAAAACTAACAAAGCGATATCAGGAATGCCAGCCGGATTTTAATAAAATAGATTCGCTTTTTGTTGATTCGGAGATACCCATCGACTTTATCAGATTTTTGGAGAAGCTCGCCGCCGATTCCGGAGTTTTTGTCAAAATATCGCTGGGTTCGGGTGCGGCTGACTCAAAGAATCAAGAACAGCCGTGGCCGTCTCTTTATTTTCAATTATCATCAGAAAGTCCCCTTTTAAATTTATCGAGATTTTTGGAAAAACTGGAGAATTCCCCTTATCTTATTGAGATACAAAATTTGAGCGTCAGCAAGGTGGGCGAACAAAAAAGCACTAAAAACGTCAGTGCTAATTTCTTAATTAAAGTTTTTGCAAAATAATTTTTAGATAATTCTTCATGTCATTCAAAATTATAAAATTAAAACAGATTAAAGCTTTCTGTCGGGCAATGCCCTTGGTTTTGGCTGAAAAATCTTTTTTGGCTTCTTTGCTTTTTATTCTTTTTGCCCTGATTTTGGGCGGTATCCTGTATTATAGATATGATTTTTTGGCAAGCGAAAACGAGCCTCAGCCAAATGAAGTTTCACTTACGTTGCAAAACAAAGCTTATCTGTCGGTAATGGCCGAATGGCAGGAAAGGCAAGCCAAATTTGATTCAGCAGATTTTAAGAATTGGCCGGATCCATTTTTAAATTCCGGCTTGACCGAATAAAAAAATTTATATATAATTAGACGCGCAAAAACATATCTCTCGCCCCTGTAGTTCAATGGATAGAACACTGGTTTTCTAAACCAGACATGGAAGTTCGATTCTTCCCAGGGGCATATGGTGGTTATGGTGTAGCGGTAGCACTAGAGTTTGTGGAGCTCTCAGCACGGGTTCGAATCCCGTTAACCACCCATTCGTCGTTGCGACTCCTCAGGGCCTTCGGCCCAGTGAATCCAGAAAATTGCCTTCTTTGTGGGGCGGTTTTTTGGTAAAATAAAAGTATGAATAAGGCTTTTCTATTTGATATGGATGGCGTTTTAATAAATACAGAAAAAGTATGGGCTGCTGGCAATGGCGGTGACATTGTTAACGTTTTTGGAGCGGAGATTGCTCAAAAGCTTGGGG
>JBDRLH010000007.1:0-21099 GCA_043813215.1 Parcubacteria group bacterium | reverse complement strand
CCGTAGCGCAAGGCCGTTTCAACAATTTGTTTTGCCGAACTGTCAATTACTTTATGGTCGTAAGCTCTCAATTTTATGCGGATTTTTTGTTTCTGATCCGTTGTTTCTTGTGTGCTGGTTTTCTTTATCATCTCGCGCTCTTTTGAATCTATTTGATAATTTTAGTGACGACTCCCGCGCCCACGGTTTTTCCGCCCTCTCTGATGGCGAATCTTTGCTTTTCTTCCATGGCAATGGGCACTATCATTTTGACCGACAAGCTGGCTGTATCGCCCGGCATGACCATTTCGGTACCTTGGGGCAAAGTCACATCTCCGGTAATATCGGTGGTTTTAAAATAAAGCTGAGGCTTATATCCCGTAAAGAACGGGGTGTGCCTGCCACCTTCTTCTTTTGTTAAAACGTAAACTTCGCCTTCAAATTCAGAATGAGGAGTAATGCTCCCCGTTTTTGCCAAAACTTGTCCTCGCTCTACATCCTCTTTTTTGAGACCACGTAAAAGTGCTCCGACATTATCTCCGGCTTGGCCTTCATCCAAAATTTTATTAAACATTTCAACGCTGACAATTGTCGTCTTTATGGTGGGTTTTATGCCGATCAGCTCAACTTCGTCGTTTGGTTTAACAATGCCCCTTTCAATTCTGCCCGTAGCCACTGTACCCCGACCGGCAATAGTAAAGACATCTTCCACGGCCATTAAAAAGGGCTTATCCAATTCTCTGACGGGGGTCGGGATAAATTCATCAACTGCTTTCATCAAATCCAAAATCGGCTTGGCATCAGCATCATCAGCTGATTTTGCCTGCAAAGCTTTCATGGCCGAGCCTCTTATTATGGGAGTTTTATCTCCCGGAAATTCATATTTTTTGAGAAGCTCTCTGACTTCTGATTCAACCAAATCAATAATTTCAGGATCATCAACCTGATCTGTTTTATTCAAAAATACCACCAAGGACGGGAGCCCTACCTGATGAGCCAATAAAAGATGCTCTCTGGTTTGAGGCATCGGGCCGTCAGGAGCCGAAACCACTAAAATTCCTCCATCCATCTGGGCGGCGCCGGTAATCATATTTTTGATGTAGTCGGCGTGACCCGGACAGTCAATATGGGCATAATGCCTGTTTTCTGTTTCATATTCAACGTGCGAGACGGAAATCGTCAAACCTCTGGCCTTTTCTTCGGGTGCAGCGTTTAAATCATCTACTCCTTTTACCGAGGCTTTTAACCCCTTTAATGATAAAACATGCAAAATCGCCGCGGTTGTCGTGGTTTTACCATGGGCAACGTGGCCGATGGTGCCGATGTTAACGTGAGGCTTTACTCTTAAAAATTTTTCTTTTTCTGCCATATTATTATTTTAATATTATTATTTTAATTGGTTAATAAAATTATATTATATGATTTTTTAAAAAAGGTCAACGGACTATTGTGGATTACTTTCTCTTTCCCTCAATTATTTCCTTGGTAATATTCCCAGGCACTTCTTCGTAATGATCAAACTCCATTGTAAAAGTTCCCCTGCCTTCTGTCAAGGAGCGTAAAGCCGTCGCGTACCCAAACATTTCTGACAACGGGACTTTGACGTTTATTATTTTCAGATTCAATCTATCCTTTGTTTCTTCAATTTTTCCGCGTCTCGACGATAAATCGCCGATAGTATCGCCAAAAAATTCTTCGGGAACAGTCACTTCTAACCTCATGATTGGCTCTAATAAAATCGGGTCTGCTTTTTTAGCAGCACTTTGAAAAGCCATGGAGCCGGCAATCTTAAAAGCGATTTCGGAACTGTCAACTTCGTGGAAAGAGCCGTCATACAATGTCACTTCAGCGTCAACCAGAGGATAGCCCGCCAAAACTCCCTTATCCATAGATTCTTTTATTCCTTTTTCAACGGCCGGAATATATTCCCTGGGAATGGTTCCGCCTTTTATTTCATCAATAAATAAAAATCCTTCTCCTCTTTCTTTGGGTTTAATTTTCAGCCAGACGTGGCCGTATTGACCACGGCCACCGGATTGCTTGATGTACTTGCCTTCGCCCTCGGACTCCCCTTTTATTGTTTCTTTATAGGCAACTTGCGGTCTGCCGATATCGGCTTCTACTTTAAATTCTCTTTTCATTCTATCAACAATAATTTCCAAATGCAGCTCTCCCATTCCCGAGATTACGGTTTCTCCGGTCTCTATATCGTTCTTTATTTTAAAAGTAGGATCTTCTTCGGCTAATTTTTTAAGAGCCACTCCCATTTTTTCTTGATCAGCTTTAGTTTTTGGCTCAATTTTAATACCGATGACGGGCTCCGGAAAAATTATTTTTTCTAAAATTATCGGAGCCGATTCGTCACACAAAGTATTCCCCGTAGAAGTGTTTTTTAAACCGACCGTCGCCAAAATGTCGCCGGCAAAACCCTCTTCTAAATCCTGCCTTTCATCGGCGTGCATTCTTAAAATCCTGCCAATTCTTTCTCTTTCTCCGGTTACGGAATTTAAAACATAGGACCCTCTGACAAGGCGGCCCGAATAGATGCGGAAAAAAGTTAAAGTCCCGACAAAAGGGTCCGTCATAATTTTAAAAGCCAAAGCTGAAAAAGGTTCATCATCCAAAGGCTTTCTTTCTAATATATTTCCGGTTTTTGGATCAATGCCTTTGGTAGGGGGCAAATCAATCGGGCTGGGCAAATAATGGACGATGGCGTCTATTAAGGGCTGGACGCCTATTCTTCTAAAAAGAGAGCCGAAAAAAACAGGAAATATCCGGCAAGCAATCGTCGCCTTCCTTAATCCCGATCTTAACTCTTCCAGGGACAATTCTTGCCCGGCCAAATATTTTTCTATCAAAGCATTGTCTTCAGAAGCTATCCTTTCTACTAATTTTTTTCTCCATTCTTCGGCTGATTTTTGCAAATCCTGTGGTATTGCTTCTTCTTTTAAAATTTCTCCTTCCTGACCTTCAAATTTTAGAACTTTCATGGTCAAAAGGTCTATTACGCCCAAAAACTGATCTTCCTGACCAATAGGAATTTGAAGAGGTATGGCATAGGGCGTCAGCCTTTTTTCTATCGATTCGAGATTGGCTTCAAAGTTCGCTCCGCTTTTGTCCATTTTATTTATGAAACAAATTCTCGGAACATTAAACTGGTCCGCTTGCCGCCAGACAGTTTCAGACTGCGACTGGACTCCGGCTCCTCCGTCAAAAACAACAACCGCCCCGTTCAAAATTCTGAGGGATCTTTGGACTTCAGCGGTAAAATCAATATGACCCGGAGTGTCAATAAGGTTTATCTGATACTCTTGTTCGTCTGTTTTCCAATAACAAGTGGTGGCGGCGGCCATAATCGTCATGGCTCTTTCCTGGGATTGCACCATCCAATCCAAAGGCGTGGTTCCTTTTTCTAAAGTTCCGATTTTGTGCACTTTTCCGGTGTGGTACAAAATACAGGTGCTGGTGGTGGTTTTACCGGCTGAAATATGGGCGATAATTCCTATATCTCTGACTTTTTCAATTGGGTATGGTCTGGGCATAAAATTACCAGGCAAAGTGAGCAAAAGCGCGGTTGGCCTCGGCCATGCGATGCATGTCTTCCTTTTTTCTTATGGCAAAGCCGGTATTATTCGCAGCATTGATTATTTCTTCCGCCAATTTTTCTTTCATGGGCTGGCCTTTTTTTGCCCGCGAAGCTTGCAGTATCCACCTTATGGCCAAAGTCAATTTTCTGTTTCCCTTCACCTCTCTCGGAACCTGATAAGTTGCTCCACCGACTCTTTTTGGTTTTACTTCCAAAAGAGGAGAGGCGTTGCGAATGGCCGAATCAAAAACTTCCAAAGGCTCTTTTTTTGTTTTTTCCTTTAAAATATCAAAGGCGCTATAAACAATCTTCCTGGCAATGGTTTTTTTGCCACGCTTCATCACGCAATTGATAAATTTGGCAACCATCATGTTGTCGTAAATAGGATCTGGGACTATTTCTTTTTTCTTTATTTTTTTTGACATTGATTATTTTTGAGCTTTAGCAAAAAAACAAGGTTTCTGCCAAAGGCAAAGTCTTATTTAGGTCTCTTTGCTCCGTATTTTGATCTTTCTTGTTTTCTGTTCTCTACTCCAGTTGTATCTAAAATTCCTCTGACAATATGATATCTGACTCCGGGCAGATCCTTAACCCTGCCGCCCCTGATTAAAACTATCGAGTGTTCTTGTAAGTTGTGACCCACCCCCGGAATATATGCGGTCACCTCAGAGCTGTTGGTTAATCTGACCCTGGCCACTTTTCTTAAGGCGGAATTTGGTTTCTTGGGGGTAACGGTAAAGACTTTCAGGCAAACTCCCCTTTTAAAAGAAGATAAAAATTTCTTAGGCCGGTTTTTCAAGGGATTAAAACCGAATTTCAAAGCCGGCGTCTTTTTGCGCTTTTTGATTCTATCTCTTCCTTTTTTAATTAATTGTCTGATTGTTGGCATGATATTTCTTATTCAAAAAGAAAAATCTGTTTTAACGCAGATTTTTCCACGCACTGCGCCATTTTTTTAGTATAAAAACAACTTACCACAAGGCAAAATAAAAGTCAACTCAAAGCTTCAAAAAGAGCCGCCGGTTATCAAAAAATACAGAAAACTTGCGATATAAGGTAAAAAGTTGATCGCGATGATTATGGCTAAAAAAATACCGAGAAACGAATGTTCCAGAAATCTAACTATGCTCGAATTTGGGAAAAGCGATATCAGCAATTTTGATCCGTCCAAAGGAGGAAAGGGCAAAAGATTGAACAATCCGAGAAAAATATTGATATAAATTATCCAGGAAAATAATAACGACATAAATTCTGGAACCGCAAAGAAACGTACTAATAATCCGAAAACCAAGGCGATTGAAAAATTAGCAGCAGGCCCCGCAAATCCTACTTTAATATGACCGTATTTCTGATCGCGGAGATTATAAGGATTATAAGGAACTGGCTTTGCCGCGCCGATGAATCCGCCGAATACAAAAAGCATCAAAAGCGGCACCGCAACCGTCCATATGGGATCCAGATGCTTTAAGGGATTTAAAGTCAATCTTCCGGCATATTTTGCCGTCGGATCTCCCAAATAATAAGCCGTCCAGGCGTGCATATATTCATGAAATACCGCCGAAAAAACCACAATCAGGTATAAAAAAATTTTTGATTCAAAACCCATAATAATTTTATCTTACCATAAGCAGTTGATAAAAAATAGATTATAGTGTATTATAGCTAATGCAAAATACAAATATCAAAATACAAAATGACAATTAAAAATTAAAGGTTTTCGTTTCCGTCATTTTGATTTTTAAATTTTGATTTTTGAATTTTTATTCTATGGCACAAAATTGCGCAATTTGTAAAAAAGGGTATTCTTTTGCCTGGAGACATGTAAAACTTCGCGGCAAATACAATCCGACCATAAAAAAGAAAAAAAAGCCCAATCTGCAGTGGACGAGACTTGCCTCCGGAGAACGAGTCAAGGCTTGTACGAAGTGCATCAAAGCAATGGGAAAGAAAAAATAATTTTTGGTTTCAAGGGAATGGGAGCAAGGCGACGTAAGGGAACGGCTTGTCCGTCCTCTTAAGGGAGGTGTGAAACCAAAAATCGGGGTGTAGTACAGCGGTAGTATTTACCCTTGGGGTGGGTAAGGCCCGAGTTCAATTCTCGGCACCCCGACACTAAGCAAAAAACCCTGAACGAAGTCAAGGGTTTTTTGTTTGCGGCGAATCTTTGCCTTAAATTTTAGTTCTGATTTTTAATTTTATTTTTTAATTCGGCCAGTTCTTTTTGCAATTCTTCCATTTTTAATTCTCGATCGATCATTATTTTGTTAAATTTTTCTAAATCTTCCTGCGCTTTTTTCCGTTCAGTGATATCCCGGACAGACGCATACAGAAAAACTTTATTGCCCTGCTGGACTCTTGACAGCAAAACCTCCACCAAAAACTCCTCGCCATTAATTCGTTTATGCCTCCATTCAAAAAAATTAATTCCCTCTTTAAGCGCTTCTTCGATCATTTTTTTGGCTTTTTCAGCAGAAAGTTGCCCGTCCGGCTGAATTGTCGGAGATAATTTCCACGGCTCATAAGACAGGAACTCTGCTTCGTTTTTGACTTTGAACATTTTTATTGCTGCCGGATTTCCGGAGGTAAATTTCCAAGAAGGCGGCTCAAGGGTCATAACGGCATCCCGAGAGGCCATAAAAAGAGCTTTATATTTTCCCTCGCTTTTTGATTTATTATTTGATATTTTTTTAACCATAATTTTTATTTAATAATTATGAATATATTATAACAACTAAATTACAGAAACACCAAACGATTGCGGTAACTTTATTTCTCTGTGGGTAAAGATTCTCACAAACAAAAAACCCTTTGATAGACTCAGGGTTTTTTGTCGGCCGCAGATCTTCCCAAAAAAGTTTTTCCTAAAAATTCAAGTGGGAATCGCAGTCCGTCGCCACGGCGGCGGAATCATGTCCAATTCCCTGAAAAAACTTTTGTAAAAAGCTTCTGGAAAAGACCTGTCGGCCACTTTTATTATACCTTTTTGTAAAAAACCGCGTCAAGTAAAAATTACTCAAGGATTCCATCCAGATTCACATCATAAAGAATATGCTCCTGGACGAGCTTGTATTTTATTATTTCTTCGGGCAAAAACCAGTGCTTTATTTCTTTTTCCGCTTCATCGACTGAACCCGAAGCATGAATCAAATTTCTGACTGACCTCCCGGAAAAATCAGAAATTTGATAAGAATCCAGAACGAAATCTCCTCTTATGGTTCCGACATCAGAAGTCAAAGGCTCGGTCCCGCCCGTAATCTTTCTGACTATTAAAACGGCATTAGCTCCCTCCCAAATCATAGCCACGACAGGGCCGGAAGACATATATTTTTTTAAATTATCCAAGGTTATGCCCGACATTTCTATCGGATCTTCAGTCAATGGTTTTTTACTCTTATCTTTATAAGCTTTAATGGTTTTTTCGCCGTTTTTTTGCCGCCAATCAGGATCAAGGGTATAATGCTTTTCAATAAATTCCGGAGTGGGAACCAGCATTTTTAAAGCCACCAGCTTTAAACCCAGTCTTTCATATCTCTTTATTATCTCCCCTACCAGTGTTCTTTGAATTCCGTCCGGTTTAATAAGGACTAATGTTTTTTCTGTTTTTGGTTCTGCCATAAATATTTAGAAATTAAAAATTAGTAATTAGAAATTCTGACTTTTTCGCCATCCGAAAAAATCTTGATATCGCCATTTCGATCTGTTCTTAAGATATCTATACCATATTTTAACAGTCTGTCCAAGACTTCTTGCATCGGATGGCCATAGCTGTTGTCTTTCCCGACCTGAATGACGGCGACTTGCGGAGACACCTTGCTTATAAATTCGTCGAAGCTGGAATATTTACTTCCGTGATGAGAGACCTTAAGAACATCTGAATCAATCTCGGGAAAATTTTCCGCCAAACTTACTTCAATTTTTCCGGAAATATCTCCAGTAAACAAGAAGGATTTTTCACCAAAAACTAATTTAGCCACCACAGACGAATCATTGCTGTCCTTTAATTCTTTGCCCTCCATGCTTTCAAATGGATACAAAATTTGAATTTCAACGCTTCCTGATAAAATTTTACCGCCGGCCCGAGCAATCTTTATCTCTGCCCCCTCTTCCTCGATAAGCTCTAGCCATTCTTCATACTCTGCCGTTTCTCTGATTACTCCTGACCATAAAATATTTTCCACCTGATATCTTTTTAAAACTTCTATTAAGCCGGCCAGATGATCTTTTTCCGGATGAGAGAGAATAATCAAATCAATCGTCCTGTCCCAGAAAGGCATTTTTTTATCCAGTTTTTCTAAAACAGCGGCTCCGGGACCTCCGTCAATTATAATCTGATGGCCACTCGGCGTCTCAATAAAAGCCGCGTCTCCCTGTCCCACGTCAAAAAAACTGACTTCCAGAAATTGCGGCTGGCTCAAATCGTAAACCGCCGCCCAAGCCAAGAAATTAGCAAAAAATAAAAAAACGACAAACCCAAATGCCCATCTCTTGTTAAATTTATCCATTGTTTTAATAATAACTCAAGCTAAAAATAAACAAAAACGCCCAGGATGTTCCGCCTGAGCGTTTTTAAAAGTCGGAAATATTAAGCCTGCGCTTTGCCGAGGATTTTAAACATTTTCGTGCCGCACTTTTGGCAGATTCCAGTCATGGCCCTTCTTTTTGTCCCACCCTTGCCATTCATCTCAATTTCCTCGGCGTCTTTCATTTCGCCTTTTGCTTTACACTTGACGCAATATGCTTCTGGCATAATGATATCACTAAATAAATACTAATTTAATCACTAATAATCACGAATTAACTTGGCGAAAATTCGCGTAGAAAATTCGTAGCTATTAGTGGTCGCAAATTCGACCTTTTCTGTTTTACTTTCTAGTTTAAGCTTAGTTTAAGCAGAAAGACGAGTCAAGTCCTTGAGTAATTTTTCCAAATCCACTCCGTACATTTTGCAGACTTTGCCGATTTTCAGCTTATCCATTTCCATTTTAGCATAGGGGCAAGTGACGCATGGCACGCCATGCTTTGTTAAAGTCTCTTCTGCTCCAGGAACTTTTAAAATTTCTGCTAAAGTTGTTTCTTTGGTGATTTTCATATTTTTTATTGCGCCAGCCATCCTCCGTCGACAACTATTGTCGCGCCTGTTATATAAGACGAGGAGTCTGAAGCCAGAAACAAAACCGTATTGGCGATTTCTTCGGGATTACCCATTCTCTTTAGCGGAATTCTTGATAAAGTTGCTTTGAGCGCGGCCGGATCCATTTTTGTTGAATCGGCCATCGGCGTATCTATCGCGCCCGGAGCTATCACGTTGACTCTGATGTTATGGGGAGCTAGCTCTGCCGCCAGAGCTTCGGTCATGGCAACGATTCCGCCCTTTGAGGCGCAGTAATGAACAAGACCAGCAAAACCGATACCCTGTTGTCCCATGGCAACAGAAGCTATATTGACAATCGTCCCCGACTTCTGTTTTATCATCTCTTTGGCACAGGCCTGAGCGCAAAGAAAATAACCTTTTAAATTAATATCTAAAACCTTATCCCAATCGGCTTCTGACAAATCGACAAAGGGTTTAAAATCCACAATGCCGGCGTTATTTATCAACACGTCTATTCTGCCCCACTTATTAATTGCGGATTTTACCATATTATCCACCTCTTCTTTTTTGGAGACATCACATTTGACGGCCAGAGCCTGACCTTCTTCTTTTTTTATCTCATCAACCACGATTTGGCATTCTTCTTGTGAAATATCCGAAACCACAATTTTTGCCCCGGCCCTTGCCATCAAAAGCGCATCGGCTCTGCCCATTCCGCGCCTGGCGCCGGTAATAATGACTACTTTATTTTTTAAATCAGACATATTTTTATATTAAAGCATTATTAATTTATTTAGTAATTTTTTTGTTAACCAAACATAAGAATTTCGGGTTTGAATATCAGCAAAGCTCCCAGTATAAAAATCAGCAGGCCCCCTGCCAACGCAGCCCAATGACTATATTTTTCAGTTAGATTGATTCTTCTTAAGGTTATCATCGCTAGAAAAAAAACAATCAGGTCGTCCAGCATAAAAACAAAGGCATACAAAAGAAGATAAATATAATAAGAAAAGGCATTGAGACTGCTCATAGACAGCACTTTTGTAAAAATGGCCGGTATGCCGGCAGAGCAAAAAAACTCAACCAAGTTAATCCCAAAAGCCAAAATGATTATACCTGCCATGATTCCGATGTCCAAAGGGGCGGTGGCCAATTTTTCAGCCCTGCTCTGGAGATCTTTTTTTAAACGATCCTGCCAGGATGCATTGCCATCTGTAATTTTACACACTCCAGGCTTGGAAACGAAAAAACTTCTTATCTGCCAGGCGCCAAAAAGCAAAGCAAGAGTGCCGATTATTATCCTAGTTATATTTACGTAAGATATCGCAAAAAATAAGTTTAGCCAGGCGGCCAGAATTAAAAAATAAATAATCCCGGAAGCCAAAATAAAAGTTCCACCGACCAGCCACATCCTTTTTCTGGAACGCGTATTAATAAGAAGAGCTATTAAAAATAAAAGCACCCACATGGCGCAGGGATTAAAACCATCCAAAGCGCCCAAAGTAATAGCCAAAACAGGCAGAGACATTTTTGAAATATCAATCTCGCCCAAAAAGAAAAATTTCACTTTCTGGCCGGTCTGACTTCCTTGTCCGAGGCACTCCTGAACACAGCCTTCCAATTCTTTTCCTATTTGTTCGCTAAATCCTATGAAATATTTTTTTGAAGTAAAAGTAACGGGAACATATCCCTGCTCGTTTTTAGGAACGTTATACTTCTCATAAAAATCCCCCAGAAGTTCTTGATTTTCTTTGTTATAAATCACCTCATACTCTCTAATCTGCATTTCGGGATACTTCTCGTTCAGATTTTTAAGAAATTCCCTTTCTTCTTTACAGTGAGGGCAAGTCTGACTGTAAAAAAAATCTATTTCAACGTTCTCTCCCGATTGAGCAAAAACAGAATTAAAAGAAAATAGCAGGACAAAAGAAAAAAATAAAAAAATGATTCTTTTAAACATTGTAATTTTTATACTAACAAATTATTCCTCCGCCTAAAAGCTCCTTTCTGCGATAAAATACAGCCGATTGCCCGGGAGTAACCGCTCGCTGGGGACAGGAAAAAAGTATTTTGTATTTAGTATTTGGTATTTTGTATATTTTTGCTGGAACAGAATCCGTACGATAGCGGATTTTTACACTTGCCTTAAACGGAGATCCGGGAGCCCTTCCTTGAATCCAGTTTACTTCTTTTACAATAATTTCTTTTTTTAATAAATCTTTCTCGTTTTTAGTAACAAGCAGTTGATTTTTTGGAACATTTTTATCGGCCACATAATACGGTCCTCCCGCCAAGCCGATCCCCTTTCTCTGGCCGAAGGTATATAACGGAAGCCCCCGGTGCCTACCCAATATTCTTTTTTGCGCATCAATAACCGAGCCCGGTTTTAATTTAAGATGTTTTTTTAAAAAATCTTCGATAGTTTTTTGCACGAAACAAATCTCCACCGATTTTTTTACGCCGGAGAACGGCAATTTAAAATCTTTCGCCATTTTTTCAATTTCGGCTCGGGTATAATCCCCGATAGGAAGCAAAGCGTGGCTCAGCTGGACCTGATTTAACTTCCACAAAAAATAACTCTGATCTTTCCCCTTATCTTTTGCCGTTAATAATTTTTGGATTTTGGATTTTGGATTTTGGATTTTTTTTATATAGTGTCCTGTAGCTAAAAATTCCGCGCCAAGCTTTTTTGCTTGCGTCAACAATACGCCGAATTTAATAAGTTTATTGCAAACTACGCAGGGATTGGGCGTCCTGCCCATTTTATATTCTCTTAAAAAATGCTCTATTATTTTTTTCTTGAATTTTTTTCTAAGATCAATAATCATTAACGGAATTTTTAAAATACTTGCCACTTTTTTTGCTCTTTTTTCAGAAATGGAAGAAAAATCATTTAACCTCATAAAAGCACCGACTACGCTAAATCCCTCTTTTTTCAAAAGCGCAGCCGCCACAGAAGAATCAACGCCGCCGGACATCGCCACCAACACCTTGTTTTTTTTGTTTTGATTTCTTTTTTGATTCATAATTTCCCGGGGCCCCGCTTGCGGGAATCATAATCTTCTATTGCTTTATCTAAAGCGCTGGCAGCCAAAACCGAGCAATGAATCTTAATCGGAGGAAGCCCGCCTAACGACTTTACTATTTTCTGCTTATTTATCTTTCTTGCTTCTCTTAAGGTCTTGCCTTTTGCCATTTGAGTAAGGATCGTGCTTGTGGCGATAGCCGCCACACAACCGAAAGTTTCAAATTTGATGTCTTTTATTATTTCCTCGCCCTTCTTGTTTTTGCTGACTTTGATATAAAGCCACATCACGTCGCCGCAAACCGGATTTCCTACCTTGCCCACACCATCGGGATTTTTTATCCTGCCGTAGTTTTTCGGGTTGTTAAAGCATTCCATTACTTTTTTTGTATATGGGCCCATTCTTGAAGCATTTTTAGACATGTTTTTTAAAAGGAGATATTTCCCTTAATTTTTTGATAATTGATGGCAAAATTTGTAACAAATAATCTATCTCACTTTCTTTTGACCATCTGCCCAAAGTCAACCTTAAAGAACCGTGAGCTTGTTCATGCTTTAGGCCTAATGCCAAAAGAACGTGGCTGGGCTCTAATTTTGTCGAAGAGCAAGCCGAACCCGTTGAAACTGCGATGCCTAGCATATCTAGCTGGACGACCATTGATTCGCCTTCTACAAAATCAAAGCGAAAATTGACATTATTGGACAATCTTTTTTTAGGATGGCCGTTTAAATAAGAACCGGGTATTTTGTTCAAAACCCCTTTTATCAATTTATCGCGCAGTTTTGTCAATCTTTTGCTTTCTGTTGTCATTGTTTTTGCGGAAATCTCTGTCGCCTTGGCAAAACCGACTATGCCGGAGATATTTTCCGTACCGCTTCTTGCGCCCGATTCCTGACCTCCGCCATATATCAAAGGATGAATATTTATTCCTCTTCTAAAAAATAACATTCCCACTCCTTTTGGTCCGCAGATTTTGTGCGAGCTTGCGGACAAAAGACTTATATTCATCTCCTTTACATCAATAGGAGTTTTGCCAAATGTCTGGACGGCATCGGTATGAAATAAAATATTCTTTTCCCGGCAAATTCTACCGATTTCTTTAATGGGTTGAATGCTTCCGATTTCGTTGTTGGCATGCATAATCGAAACCAAAATGGTTTTATCGGTTATAGTTTTTTTTACATCTTCGGGCCGAATCATCCCCTTTTTGTCAACATCAAGGTAAGTAACCTTAAATCCCTTTTTTTCTAAAAATTTGCAGGTTTCCAAAATTGCCGGATGTTCTATTTTTGTCGTAATAATATGTCTTCCTTTATTTCTGTTTGCCAAAGCTCCTTCCTGCAGAGCGATATTGTCTGATTCGGTGCCTCCGGAAGTAAAAATAATCTCATCGGCTTCGGCGTTTATCAGCTTAGCGATTTTTTTCCTGGATTCTTCCAGGGCCTCCTTTGCCTCCTGACCGAAACCGTGCAAAGAAGAGGCATTGCCGAATTTTTTTAAAAAATAGGGTTTCATTGCCGCCAGCACCCGTGGGTCAACCGGCGTTGTCGCGGCATAATCAAAATAAATTCTTTTTAATTTCATAAAATTATGATTTAAACGGTATTTTAAAAATTTGGCAATTTTTGCAAGGATATTTTTTATTTAGAGAATAATAAATTTTGCGGCCTATTTTTTTACTAGAAATCATGCCCATTTTTTCCAAAGCTCGTAAATGATGGGAAATAGTCGGCTGAGTCAAGCAAAAACATTCGGCTATTTTTGAAGCATTATGCGAACCCTTTTTCAGATTACGGATTATTTTCACTCTGGTGCTGTCCCCGATTAACCTCAGGCAACAAGTGCAAATTTTCTTTTTTTCCATTGTGTTAAATTAAAATACATAGATGATTATCTATGTATTCAGATTACTCTTTGCCAAACTCTTTGTCAAGCCCCAACAAATAAATTACAGTAGCAATGGCCGTCTTTTTTTATTTCCTCTTTGTGATATATGCAGGGACAGATTATTTTTTTGTCCTCTTCTTTGTTCCCCGTCACCCTTCGGCACGGACAATACCTTTCGCCGAATTTCTCTTCCCTGGCCAATAAACCATTTACCACTCCTTCGGCTATTTTATTATTGGGATTTAATAGAAAACCGTTTTCTTTTGCATATTCTTCATATTTTTTAATCAGTTCTCCGGTGGTCATAGATTCTCATTGAGCCAATTCTTAATAAATTCTTCTGGCCTTGTTCCAATAAATCCGCTGGCCGGTTTGCCTTCTTTGAATAAAATTACCGTCGGTATTTGGGATACTTGATATTTTTGAGAAGAAATAGGGGCCGAATCAACGTTAACTTTGGCAAAAATAACTTTTTCCTTATATCCTTCCGTCACTTTTTCTAAGATCGGCCCCAATATTTGGCAAGGTCCGCACCACTCGGCCCAAAAATCAATCAAAATCGGAGTTTTTTCGTTTTGGATTTCTTTTTCAAAATTTTCGTCAGTTAAATTCATATATTTTTAATTTTTTTCTATTGCTTCGTAGGGACAGATCTTTTCTCCGCCGCACTTTTCTAATTTTTCCTGATTTAAAATTTTTGCCTTGCCGTCTTGGTCAAGCTCTGTGGCGTCCTGGCAAGTCGCCACGCACACCCCGCAGCCGATGCATTTTTCTTTGTTGATTTTATATTTTGACATTTTATAATCTTTTACTTAATTTATGTTCTGCTAATTTTTAATCATCTATTCTGCAATAAAAGTCTTCATAAGAAGCATCATAACAATTCCGGCCAAAAACAACAAGAAATGTATCATTGATTTTTTAATTCCCCATTCTTCCTTAATTTGCGGGATCAAATCAGAGGCGGCAATATATATAAAAGTCCCGGCTGTAAATGGCAGCAAAAAAGAAATGTCTCTCATTTCTTTAAAAATAAAAAAGCCGACTATTCCGCCCAAGACAGCCAAGGTGGCGGAAATAAAATTCAGAAAAAGGGCCTTTGTTTTTTTAAATCCTCCATAGATCAAAACCGCGAAATCTCCTATTTCCTGAGGAATTTCGTGTAAAATTACGGCTAAGCTGGTTATTATGCCCGTGGATATTCCCACCATAAAAGAACCGGCGATCACCAAACCATCTATAAAATTATGCAAACCGTCGGAAATCAGAATTAAGTAAGAAAAAGGCTTAATTTCAGGATGTTCCGTACTATGATGATGATGCCACTTAATAAACTGTTCCATCACAAAAAAAACGCAGAAACCGACGATTAAAGAAATAAAAATTCCCGTTATCTTTCCTTTATCTAAACCCGCCTCAAAGAGTGATTCGGGAATTAGGTGCAAAAAAGCGCCGCCGATTAGGGCGCCGGCAGAAAAGGCAACCAAATAAAGAAGAATTTTATTTAAAATGTTCTCTTTAAGAAAAATCGTCAAAACGCCAATAAACGAAATCAAGCTGATGATAAATGTCGCAATAATTATTGTAAATAAAATAGTCATTTAAATATAAAAATGTTTCCGCCACGCAAAACAATCGGAGAAAAATTTAACTATTTATCAAAAAGACATTTGTCTCAAAATTTTTATTCTTTCTTCCGTAGGCGGATGGGTCGAAAATAATTTCGTTATCCAATTTTTACCCTGCTCTCCTTTAAAAGGATTTGCAATATATAGATGAGAAGTAGAATTTGAAGCTGATTTTAAGACATTGGGATCAGATGCGATTTTTTCCAAGGCACCGGCCAGACCCTCGGGATATCTGGTCAAAAGAGCACCATCGGCATCAGCTAAAAATTCTCTTTTCCGCGAAACTGCAAGCCGTATCAAGGTAGCAAGCAATGGCGCCAAAATCGCCGCGACCAACCCCAAAACCATCAGGATGGCGCCAGCGTTCCCTCGCGAATCTCTTCTTCTTCCGCCGCCAAAAAAACTTATCCTTAAAAAGAAATTTGACAGCAGGGCAATAATTCCCACCAAGACGACAATAACCGTTCCTAAAAGCATGTCTTTGTTGCCAATATGTGAAAGCTCATGGGCAACAACTCCTTCTAACTCCGTTTTATTCAGTTTTTCCAGTAATCCTTTTGTTACTGCGACTACCGCATGATTTTTGTCGCGACCTGTAGCGAAAGCATTGGGTTGGGCTTCGTTGATAATATAAATTTTTGGGACGGGTAGCCCGGCCGTAATACAGAGATTTTCAACGACACGGTATAGCTCCTGATTTTCCTGATGTTTTATTTTTTTGGCGTGGGACATGGCCAAAACTATTTTATCCGAATACCAATAGCTGGCGAAACTTTGTGCAAAGGCCAAAATCACGGCAAAAATCAAAAAAATACTGTTATCCAACAAATAAGAAAAAAGCCATCCCAAAGATATCAATATAATCATAAAAACAGCAATAAGAAGAAAAGTCTTCCGATTATTTGATTCGGCTTGAGTGTAAAGAGTTGCCATTTTAAACTAAAATTTGACTTGTACGGGTTCTCTTTGGCCGGGTTCGGCAATCTCAAAAAATTCCATCTTTTTAAAGCCGAATAAAGAAGCGATGAGATTTGAAGGGAAACTTTCAATCTTGATATTCAGATCCCTGACATTGCCGTTGTAAAAACGCCTGGCGGCCTGAACTTTATTCTCGGTATCGGTCAGTTCATCCTGAAGTTTTTGGAAGTTTTCCGAGGCTTTCAACTGAGGATAGTTCTCCGATACAGCAAAAAGGGTTTTTAGAGTATTGGATAAAGCATTTTCTGCTTCGGCTTTATCTTTAAGACTCCCCGCTCCCATAGCGCGCGCTCTGGCTTCGGTCACTTTTTCGAAAACTCCGCTTTCATGCGCCGCATAACCCTTGACCGTTTCCACTAAATTGGGAATCAGGTCATATCTTCTTTTCAACTGGACGTCAATATCCGACCAAGCTTCTTTGGCTCTGTTTCTAAGGCTGACAAATCCGTTGTAAATCAGTCCCAGCCAGAAAATGATGACTGCGATAATCGCGACAATATACCACATAATAATTTTAAGATTAAAAATTAAAAACTTTACTGCGACCTTTTAATTATTTTATCTCGTATCTTAATATTATGTTAATTATTATTTCCTGGGAACCCGGCTCAATGATTGGCGCGACCGACGGCACAGATTCTAGTTTCATATCTCCCCCCAGTCCGTATCCGTAATAAGGAGTATAGCCCTCATCAATATAAATCAATTTTCCCACTTTAAAGCCTCCGGCTTTGGCAACCAATTGAGCTTTTTTTCGGGCTTCGGCAATAGCTTTGTCTCGGGCTTGGTTCTCAAGGGCAGTTTGGTCATCAATCGTAAATGAAATTGAAGAAACAGAATTCGCGCCATTTTCAACCACACCTCCTAAGGCGGTGCCTATTTTGGTAAAATCTCTTATTTTTACGGAAACCGTCTGAGTGATGGTATAGCCGACGATGTCTGCCGGCGGACAGGGCACAATACCAGTCTCCGGACGAGGACAATTATAATACTGATATTTTGGCGAAAGATTATAACCTGTCGTTTTAATATCTTTTGCCTCAACTCCTTGCGCTTTCAAAAAATCAATGGCCTTGTTCGTCTTGCTCGTATTGTCTTGTTGCAGGGCAGCAATATCTTTGCCTCCTTCAGTTATTACGCTGAAGGTAAACTGGGCGATATCGGGAATGGCGGTTATTTTGCCCTCGCCCGAAACCTGAAAGCTTCGATAGGATGATGGCTGGATTGATTTTGAATAAGCGCCAACATAACACAAATAGCCGATAGCAAAGATAAAAACAGCGATTATTAAAGCTGTCCCTAAATAAATTTTTGGTCTGTCCATAAATATTTTTAAATTATTAATTAATTTCGACCTCGCTTTTATTTTACCACTATCGGGAAAAAATTAAATCTTGTTTTTAAGTTCTATAATTCTTCCAGAACCTTTCTCAAATCGGAAATTATATGATCCGCCTTGGTGCTTTCTGTCTTTTTGCCGGCTTCGGGAGTTAAAAAAAGATAAGTTGTCGCACCGCAATCATTGCCCGCGCTGATATCGCTTTCCTTATCTCCCACCATCACGACTTTATTATATTTTTTGTCCTGCAGATAATTTCTCAAAGCATCCGCCTTTATATTGTGAATATCTTTATCCGCGCGGGAATTATAATGAGTGTCCACCCCGATTACTTCATCCATATAGCCAGACAGTCCAACCAGTTCGACAAATTTTTTGGCATAACTTTGGCCGGAGTTTGTCACGAGGATGTTTTCGTGCCCCCTATTTTTTATCTCCCCTAAAACGTCTTTGGCAAAATCCTGGGCTTTAATGTGTTTTTTAACAATATTCCATCCCATATCCTGATAATTTAAAACCTTAGCCACCATGCTTTCCCATAATTGCGGATTTCCTTCCGGAGCCAGAAGCTTAAAATAGTCAAGCCAGCTTAAACCGTACCATTTTGAAACATCATCCATTCTAACTTCTCTTTTTATGCCGCAGTCGCTCAAAACCATGCCGCATAATTCTCTAACGGCATTAATATTTCCTTTTTCTAATGTCCCATGAAAATCCCAAGCAAATAAAATTTTGTTATCCATAAATTTACTCTACCAAAAAACCGCTGTCAGGGCGATCTTTTGAAAATTTCCTATCTTTTTTTTGCTTTGCCTCTTGCCCTCTTTTTTAATTTTCTGAATAAACGCTTTTTTTGTTGCCAAGCCATAGTGGTTTAAATTTCTAAATCATAATTTCTGAATATCAGACCTTTCTTTTTTTATTTTAACAGAAATTTATTAAAAAAGCGAGCCGGTAATAAATTTCCGCGCATTATTCATATCTCAGGGCGTCCACCGGTTTTAACTTTGAGGCGCTCCTGGCTGGAAAAAATCCCGAAGCGCAGCCCACTCCGAAAGAAAACATAAAACCGAAAAGAACGAGCCCCGGGGTAATTGATGCCTGTATATAAAACGAGGGGTTCATCCCACCTATTAATTCAACTGCTTTTGCCAAACCCAAACCCGAGACCATGCCCCCCGCTCCCCCGACCAATCCGATAATGCCGGCTTCTATAAGAAAAATCATGACTATTGTTTGATTTTTAGCTCCCACTGCTTTTAAAATTCCTATTTCCCTCGTGCGTTCTCTCACCGAAGTATACATTGTATTCATAATGCCGATGCCCCCCACAACAATGGCGATGCTGGCAAAAGCAAAAACCGCCACCTGTAAAATCGCCATAACGTTGCCCACAATTCCCGAAAGCGCGTCGCTGGTTAAAACAGAGTAAGCGCTTTCTTCTTGACCCGCTTTTCTTTTTGCATTTTCTTCCAAGCTGGCTTTTATATTGCTGGCAACCTGATCGGGAGAATATCCCGATGCGACCTTTGCCACAGCCTGGGCCGCTCCGTCTTTTTTCCCGGTAATCGAACGGAAGATGTCGATATCCATGCCTATTATTGAATCATCCTGTCTGTTACCCAAGGATTTTAAAATCCCGACTATCTCAAACTGCCTGCCTTTTATCGTGGCGGTTGTGCCTATTTCCAATCCCGGAAAGACATCAACGGGCACCAAGCTCCCCACCACTATTTCCCGCTTTCCGGCCATAGGCCAGCGTCCCTCTTTTACATCCATGCCCATATTTTCTTTATATACATAAAGCGCGTTTTTTATGTCCATGCCGAATAAAATCGCCAACTTGCCGGTACTTTGATATTTTACCAACTCCCCCTTATATAGATTTGGAACGACAATTTCAACGCCCTTGGATTTTTCTATTGCCTTTAAATCGGAATTTGTAAGCTCTACTCCGCCCATCATTGTTGTCATGAAATCGGACAAGCTGCCCGGCATAACCATAATGATATCCGTTCCCATGGCGTTGAGTTGTTTCAAAACAGTCGCTTGAAGCCCCTGGCTCAAAGAAAGCAAAGACATTATCAGAAAAACGCCGATGACAATGCCCAAAATCGTCAGCCAGCTGCGCATCTGCCTGGTTCTTAAATTTTTTACGGCAATTTTCAGATATTCCTTCCACATATCACTTATTATTTGACCATAAAACATTTTCTTTTGAAAAATGATTCGTCTCCAACCTTCCATCTTTAATATGCACCACCTGAGTGCTGTAATCGGCAATTGTCGGATCGTGGGTCACCACGATAATCGTCTTTTTGTAATTTTTATGCAGATCTATTAAGATTTCCATTATTTTTTTACCGTTGAAAGAATCCAAATTCCCGGTCGGTTCATCAGCCACGATTATCTCGGGATTATTTGCCAAGGCCCGAGCAATGGCTATTCTCTGTTGTTCTCCGCCCGAAAGCTCTGAAGGCTTGTGGTCTGCTCTGTCGCTCAAATCCACAGAAGATAAAAGATATCTCGCCCGCTCTTCTCTCTGAGCTTCGGATTTTCCCTGAAAAATCATAGGAATCATCACGTTTTCTAAGGCGCTTAAGTTATGCAATAAATTGAACTGCTGGAAAATAAAGCCGATTTTCTGGCCTCGCGCTTGAGCGAGCCCGTCTTCTGATATTTTTGCTATATCTTTGCCGTCTAAAAACACCCTGCCTCTCGTTGGCAAGTCCAGACAGCCCACCATATTGAGCATGGTGGATTTACCTGAACCCGAAGGCCCTAAAATTACCACAAAACCGCCCTTAGGAATATCCAGAGTTATATCTTTTAAGACGACCAATTCTATTTTCCCGAGCTGGTAAATTTTCCAGACGTTCTCAAGCTTAATTATTGGATTTTCAGACATAAAATTATTTTGGAATGGCTATTTCTTCCCCCTCTTGAAGCCCTGAAATTATCTCAACCATATTCTCGCTATCTTTCAGCCCAATCTGCACCTCTCTTTCTTGCTGTTTTTCATTCTTTATCACTTGAACAAAATTTTTATTGTCTTTTTTTGTAATAGCCGATCCCGGAATGACCAGAACGTTATCTTTCTGCGCCGTTTTTATCACAATATCGGCTGTCATGCCGGGCCTTATTTCCTCGGGCGCTTCCTGAAAATCAACCTTAATTTCGTAATAAACCACTCCGTCAATTAATTTTTCGGCCGGATTTACAAAGATGACTTTTCCGGAAAATATCTGCCCCGAAAAAGCAGTGGCTTTTATATCAACCTGGTTTCCGACTTTGATTTTGACGATATCTTCTTCGTAAATATCGGCTGTTACTTGGAGCGGACCGGCAGAGATGAAAGAAATCACCGGTTCCGAGGGCTGGACGATTTCGCCGGCTTTTTTATTTACTTTTGTTATCTGACCGTCAGCCGGCGCGCGCAAAGAAGCGTCGCTGATTTTCTGGCTCAAAAGGTTGGCCTGGGCTTCGGACTGCCTTACCTGCGCCTGATATAAAACAATGTCGTCTTGGGATTTTTTCAAATTGCCTTCGGCCGTCAAAACATTCTTTTTTGCGGTATTGACATT
>JBDRLH010000006.1:0-25326 GCA_043813215.1 Parcubacteria group bacterium | reverse complement strand
GGAGAAAATTATCCCCAGAGGCATAATTTGAACTCTTCGAATTAATTATATTATTTAAATTATCTTACCAAAATCAGGCCGTAATGGTAAGGGCTGGCTTCAAACTCCCTTTCGATTGTGAAGCCGGATTCTTGAACGATTTTTTTTATATCCTCAAGAGTCATCGCTCTGTCCCGCGGGCCGAAATTGGCGCTTTTTTTCCAGTCAACCAATAAAATTTTCCCGCCCTTTTTTAAAATCCTCTTTCCCTCTTCAAGGGCGGCTTTTTTATTTTCGCATTGAAACAATAAATTGGTCATTAAAATCAGGTCGCAGGAATCGGGCAGAATTTTTGTATCTTTTTCCACGTCCGCCACCTGGGTTTGGATATTGATGATTTTTGCCAATTTTGCCTTGCCAACCAGCGCAGACAATGGGCCCTCCAAAATATCCAAAGAAAAAACCTTGCCCTCTGATAAAATCTGGGCAAGGGGTATGGACCAGCCGCCCGAGCCCGCCCCGAAATCGGCCGCCACCATGCTTTTGCTTAAATTAAGCTCGCTGAGAATTTGCTGAGGATTTAAAAACCCCTCTGCCATTTTTTTATTAATTTAATAATTAATTTTCAATTTTCAAACTCGTTTGATAATTTAATCATTGAAAATTTTATATGCAGACCGCCGAAGCGACTTTATCGCCTTCATCAAGCCGCATTATCCTGACTCCCTGGGTGCTGCGCGAGAGTATGGGAATGCTTTTTATTTCGGTCCTGATCACCTGGCCGGCGCGCGAAATGACTATTAAATCTTCCTGGCTGGTCAGAACTTTTGAGGCGACTATCTCGCCGGTCTTGGCGGTGACTTTGGCCGTCAAAATCCCGCTGCCTCCCCGGCCCTGCAACCTGTATTCTTTGACATCGGTTTTTTTCCCATAACCGTTATCCATAATAATCAAAAGATATTTTTTCTCATCTTTGTCTTTCGGCAAAGAAACCACGTCCATGCCAACCAATTTATCTCCGCCGGATAATTTTATCCCCCTGACGCCCGAAGCTGACCTGCCCATTTGACGCATCATTTTTTCTTTAAAACGGATGCTCTTTCCTTTTTTTGTCACCAGAATGACATCGTCCTGGCCAGTGGTTTTTCCCACGCTTTTTAACAAATCGTCCTTTTTGAGCGTAATGGCGATTAACCCTGATTTTCTGACGTTATTAAACTCATCCAGGGCGGTTTTCTTGATTATACCATTTCTGGTGGCCATGGCTAAATATTTTATTCCCAAGGATTGGTCGTCTTTGCCAAGGGGTATTAAAGACAAAATTTTGTCCTGGGGGGAAATTTCCAAAAAATTCAAAAGGCCGCGACCCTTGGCCACTCTTTGGCCTTCGGGAATTTCATAAACCGGGCTGCGGAAAACTTTTCCGGAATCCGAAAAGAACAGGAGGTTGTCGTGAGTATTGGCTGTCAGAAAATGCTCGACAATGTCGTCTCCCACGGTTTTCATGCCGACCAATCCCTTTCCTCCGCGCTTCTGGATTCTGTATTCTTCGGGATTTATCCTTTTGATATAGCCTCCCTGGGTCAGGGTGACAATCGTTTCTTCTCGCGGGATTAAATCCTCTTCGGCGATTTCGCCGACTGCCTGGGCGTAAACCTTTGTTTTCCTTTCATCGCCGAAATCAGCTTCCAACTCTTTTAATTCTTTTTTAATGATATCTTTTATTTTTTGAGGACTTTTCAGAATGGCCGCCAGATCTTTGATTTTGACCGTCAATTCCTTTAATTCGTCTTCGATTTTCTTTCTTTCTAATTTTGCCAGGGCGGCCAATTTGGTTTCCAGAATGGCATTTGCCTGGATTTCATCCAGCTTGAATCTTTTTATCAAATTTTTCTGAGCGTTCTCGCGGCTCTCCGAATTTTTGATTATTCTGATAACTTCGTCTATATGAGCCAAACATTTATTCAAGCCCTCTAAAATATGGGCTCTTTCTTTGGCGCGCGCCAAATCAAATTCAGTTCTTTTATAAATGACGGCTTTTCTGTGATCAATAAAATAACCCAGCATTTCAGCCAAATTCAAAACTCGCGGCTGAAGCCCGTCAACCAAAGCCAGAAGATTGACGTGGAAAGTCCTCTGCAAATCGGAAAATTTATAAAGGCAGTTTAAAATTTTCTGAGGATAAGCGTCTTTTTGCAGGTCGATGACGATTCTCATGCCTTCTTTATCGGATTCATCCCTGATATCCTTTATGCCGTCCACTTTCTTTTCGGAAACCAAGTTGGCAAACTGCTCAATCATGGTTGATTTGGAAACCTGCCAGGGAATTTCTGAAATTATAATTTGCTGGCGGCCTGTTTTTTCCTGCTCCTGCACTTCCGCTTTCCCCCTGACCAAAATCGGCCCATGTCCCTGGGAATACACCTGGAGGATATTTTTCTGGTCAAATATTTCTCCGCCCGTTGGAAAATCAGGACCTTTGACAAATTGAAATAAATCCTCGGTTGTTGATTTGGGATTTTCGATCAAATGAATTGTCGCCTGGCAGAGCTCCCGCAAATTATGCGTCGGAATGTTGGTTGCCATGCCCACGGCAATGCCCATTGAGCCGTTGAGCAGCAGCTGAGGAAGAGGGGAAGGCAAAACAGTCGGTTCTTTTCTCGTGCCATCGTAGTTGTCCGCAAAATCAACCGTATTTTTTTCAATATCGCGCAACGTTTCTTCTCCTATTTTGGACATGCGGCATTCGGTGTAGCGCATGGCGGCCGGCGAATCGTCAACCGAACCGAAGTTTCCCTGGCCATTAATTAGGGGGTATCTTAAAGAAAAATCCTGGGCCATTCTGGCCAAAGCATCATAAACCGCAACATCTCCGTGAGGATGGTAGCGCCCCAAACAGCTGCCGACAACCGTAGCTGATTTTCTGAATTTGGCATCGTGGCGAAGGCCGTCTTCGTGCATGGCATATAAAATCCTGCGGTGAACCGGCTTTAAGCCGTCCCTGACATCGGGCAAAGCGCGCGAAACTATCACCGACATGGCGTAATCAATATAGGAGCTTCTCATCTCCTCAGTAATTTCGCGGCTTTTGACCTGGTCGCCGACATTAGCCTCAATTTCTTCCTTTTTTTTAATTTCCTTACCTTCCGTAGCTTTGGCGAAGGATGATTTTTTAATTTTCTTTTTCTTCATAATTTTTAAAATTTCGGTAATTCAAGCTTTGGCAAATTTTTTAAATCATCTTTTAACTCCTGCAGCTTCAAATCGCTTTGCAGTTTTTCCGTATCAACCGGGACTAAATTTATATTTTTAAAATACCAGACAAAAAAAACCAGCCCGATGATAATAACTGTCGCCCACAAAATTATTTTTCTTTTATCTTCGGGTAAATTTCTGATTTTTTCTAAAAATTTCTTCATCAGGGTTCCAAAACTATAATTTTGGCTTCTTCGGGCGAAATATCTTTCTTTTTAATGGATAACTTGGGTACGGGCGGCATTGATTTTATGCCAAGAGATTTTAAAAATTTATCCACTCCGTCAAGCTTGGCTTTTAATTTGGGGACAAGATAATGCATGGGAATGGTGATTTTCGGCTCAATCTGGGCCATTATTTTTTGCGCTTCTTTCTCTGAGATGGTGAAGTTACCTCCCACTGGAATCATCAGAATATCCACTTGGCCGATTTTTTCCAATTGCTCATCAGTCAATTCTTTTTGGCCGAGGTCGCCCAAATGGCAAACCCTCAAGTCCTCGGCATCAATAACATAGATTGTGTTTTGACCCCGCTCCTTGCCTTCTACAGAATCGTGCCAGCTCGGTATCCCAACAATGTAAACATCTTTTATTTCATATTCACCGGGACCGGAAACGATAAAAGGTTGGCCCGAAACCGCCTTGGTATTGTTGTGGTCGTGATGGTCGTGGCTAACCAAAACAATATCGGCGGCGCCTGACGGCGGCCTCAAGCCGATTTCCGCAGAAAAAGGATCTATGGTAATGCTGACCGGAGTTTTTGTTTTTTGAGTGGTAATTTGAAAACAAGATTGTCCTTTCCAGATAATGTTCATATCACTTATTTTATCATGTAATAAATTCCGATTCAACTATTGCAAAATAAAAATAAATGTAGTACATTGAAATATTGTAAAAACATACGGAAAAACCGTATCTTTTACTTATTAAATAAGATGAAGGATATATTAGAGAAAAATGACGCGGCCAAGTCGCCGAAAATCGGCGAAATAGCAGAGGGTAAAATTATCGGCCTGAAAAAGGGTTCTATGTATGTTGACCTCGGGTCGGTCGGCGCCGGGATAATTTTCGGCAAAGAATTTTTTGAGGCAAGAAGCATCCTCCGTGACTTAAAACCCGGAGACACCATTTTCGGCAAAATAGTGGATTTTGAAAATGACGAAGGTTATTTTGAACTTTCCTTATCGCAAGCCGGCCAACAATTAAACTGGGAGAAATTAAAACGGCAAAAAGACGAGGGACAGCTCGTTTCGGTAAAAATCTCCGGAGCCAATAAGGGCGGACTTTTGGCTGACGTGCTGGATGTTACCGGATTTTTACCGGTTTCCCAGCTATCTCCACAAAACTATCCGAGAGTTGAAGGCGGCGACACCAGTAAAATTCTAAAAGAACTCCAGAAATTTATCGGCCAAGACATGGAAGTAAAAATTTTTGATTTGGATCCCAGAGAGGGAAAATTGATTTTATCGGAAAAAGCGAAGGAAACCGAAAAAATAAAAGAAATTTTGAAAAACTACAACGTCGGCGACGTTGTGGAAGGGGAAATCACGGGCCTGGTTGATTTTGGCGCATTTATCAGATTTCCTGCCGGAGCCAAGCCGGAAGAGGGCTTGGAGGGCTTAATCCATATTTCGGAATTAGACTGGGCGATAGTCGGCGATCCCTCTGAAATCGTTAAAATCGGCGACAAAGTCAAGGCAAAAATAATTGAAATAAAAGACAATAAAGTTTCTCTCTCCCTAAAGGTTCTGAAAAAAGACCCCTGGTCGGAGATTGAAAACACATACAAAAAAGGTGATAAGATTTCGGGCAAAGCGACCAAGTTCAATCCTTTTGGTGCCTTTGTGGAAATCACCCCTAAAATTCAGGGGCTCTGCCATATTTCCGAATTCGGCACAAAAATAAAAATGGAGGAAACCCTGAAAATCGGCCAAAGTTATGATTTTGAAATTTTGGAAATCCGTCCCGAGGAGCACCGAATGAGTTTGAAATTGATAATCAAAAAGGAATCCGCCCCCGCAAAAGCCGCGGCGGACAAAAAAATTGCAGAGGACGAGGAAAAAAAACCGGAGAAGAAGGAAGAGAAAAAAACTGAAGAAAAAAAGTAAAATATAAAGCCCCTGCAGTCATGATAACTGCGGGGGCTTTTTCTTCATCCTGTGGGTGGGACGGGCGAAGAATTTTTATGTAACTTATCGTAACGTAGTTTCCTGCAACGATGCAGGAAATAGTAAAAATAGGGACAACCATTCTTGCGACAGGCTAAATCCTGACGGCATCTTGGATCGGGCAATTCCGTATTAAGGGCCACCTCTGCCAAATTCTGAATTTTAACACGGGGGATTTCGGTCGCCGGCACATCCGGATACTTCAGGCTTCCATTAAAAATTGCTTTTGTTAATGGGTCAAGATACCATTCCGGAGCTTCGGCTATACTGCCGGTCTGCCAAAGCGCACTATGATTATGATCCTCTGGCATTTTTCGCCCTTGCTGTCTCTGAGCCCATACTTCTTCTACCCTAAGCATGGAAATTATATCTTCTAGAATCGGCATGGCTCTGCCCCTAAGAATGCGTAAATTTGTGTAGATTTGGCACTGACCGGAATTATGGAATTGCAAGGTTAAGGCTGCCCCCTTGTAACGAGTCCATTTCCCGAAAGACTCGCTTTCGGTAATTCCGGAATATATCGAGTAAATCAAGTCTCCGGACAGAACATCTGTTTTTGAAAAGTCGGAAACGGCATGCTCGGCGAAACGGAAATCTAATTGAGAATTGAACTCGGCTTCAAAAGCTTCGGCGACCCAATCGTACACCTTCTGAGGATTATTGGGATTTAATTGCTGCACTGACTTAATCAGCTTTGGCAGAAGAAGGAAAGGTGCTCCCCCATGAAGATCCTCTTGTTTTACCGCCGTTAAAAGCTTGGAATAATAAGGATTTTCCAAAAGTCCCAAGTCCTTGGCGATCAGCGTGGCCGAGCAATCTTCAGGAAACTTGAAAGTCGGATGATGGTCGTAATCGATTTCCCCGCAATCTATATGGATTCTGTTCGGAGTTTTAATGAGGTTTCCATTGAAGAAAACTATTTTTGATTGGCCTATGCCAGGATATTTTTCTTCTCCCTCTCTCCTAAGAAGCCAGATAGAAAAAGCATTGTCAAAATCCCAGCCAGTATGAGTCACCAGTTCGTACTCCATTTAAGTCCTCCAATTAGTCAATATTTTTGCCAGAGCAATCCACCCATTACTCCAACAACCTGGTAAAAATAAAAATTTTTGCCAAATTGCTGGAGTAATAAGCATTTTTCAAAGAGCTTTTGTAATGCCTATATTATACACCTTTATAATAATTTGTCAAGCAAAACTTTCTTTAATTATTGAATCTGTTATAAATTTTTGTTATACTGAATTATCTATGAAAAATCTGGCGAAAAATTTTGTTTTCATGCTTTTAATCCTGATTATCATTTCGGGAATTTTTTCCTTGTTTTCAAACTCTGCCGAAAATGAAAAAACAATAACCATCAGCCAGCTTGTTGGAGAAATTAATCAGGACAAAGTCAAAGCCATTACCATAACCGGGACAAATCTGCTGATTTCTTATAACGATGATAATGTTCCGGATGCAAAATCAACAAAAGAGGCCGGGGCAGATCTCGGACAGATAATGACAGGCTTGGGAGTTGATAAGGAAAAGTTTAGCAAAGTGGACGTTAGCGTCAAAAACGAATCGGATACCTGGACGTGGCTGGGACCGGTTTTATTTACAGTTTTGCCGCTTTTGCTTTTTGTTGCTTTCTTTTTCATGATTTTCCGCCAAGCCAAAGGCGGAGCCAACCAAGCCTTTGATTTTACCAAAGCCAAAGCCAGGCTTTTTGGCGCCGAAGGCCAGCCCAAGGAAAAAATCACTTTCAAAGACGTGGCCGGCTTAAAAGAAGCCAAACAGGAACTTGAAGAAATAGTTGATTTTTTGAAAAACCCAAAAAAGTATCTGGCAATCGGGGCGAGAATTCCCCACGGAGTTTTACTGGTGGGCTCTCCGGGAACGGGCAAAACCCTTTTGGCCAAAGCCATAGCTAATGAAGCCGGAGTGCCGTTTTTTTCCATTTCAGGATCGGAATTCATAGAACTTTTCGTGGGAGTGGGCGCCAGCCGAGTGCGCGATTTATTTGCCCAGGCTAAAAAAGCAGGGGGAGCGATTATCTTTATTGATGAGATAGACAGCATCGGCCGAACGCGGGGAGTCGGTGTCACCGGCGGCCACGAAGAAAGAGAACAGACGCTAAACCAAATTTTAGCCGAAATGGACGGTTTTGAGCGCGAAGACGGCAGAGTGGTTATCGCCGCGACAAACAGGCCCGACGTTCTGGACCCAGCTCTTTTACGGCCGGGCAGATTTGACAGAAGAATAGTTTTGGACTTGCCCGACATCAATGACCGGGAAGAAATTTTAAAAATTCATTGCCAAGGCAAGCCTTTGGCACCGAACGTAAACATAAGAGAAATTGCCGAAAGAACTCCCGGATTTTCCGGAGCTGATTTGGCGAATTTGACCAATGAGGCCGCCATTCTTACCGCAAGGAGAGGCAAGCACCAGATTTTCCAGGAAGAACTTTTGGAATCAATTGAAAAAGTCCTGCTCGGGCCGGAAAGGAAAAGCCACGCCCTGTCAAAAAAAGAAAAAGAAATCGCCGCCTTCCACGAAGCGGGCCACGCCTTGGTCTCGTCTTTTTCCCCGGGAGCGGAGCCCATCAGAAAAATTTCCATCATAGCCAGGGGCATGGCTGCCGGCTATACACTGAAAGTGCCGACCGAAGAAAGAAAATTAAAAACAAAAACCGACTTCCTGTCTGAAATGGCGACTTTATTGGGCGGATATTGCGCCGAGTTAATTAAATTCAAAGATATAACAACGGGAGCTTCAAATGATTTAGAAAGAGCTTCTTCTTTGGCAAGAAAATTAGTCAAGGAATACGGCATGTCGCGCTTCGGCCCGATTGTTTTCGGCGGAAGAGAAGAATCAATATTTTTAGGTCAGGAGTTCGGCGAATATAAAAATTATTCCGAAGAAATCGCCGGGCAGATAGACAAAGAGGTGGCAAAATTCATTGATAACGCCAAAACTGCGGCGCAAAAAATATTAAATAGAAAAAAGAGACTGTTGGAAAAAATTGCCAGAAAACTTATTGAAAAAGAAACGATTGAAAAAGAGGAATTCGAAGAATTGATTTCCGGCAAAAAATCTGCTATAAAAATACCCGAAAAGAAAAAAGTGGTAAAAGTAAAAGTCAAAAATTTCTAAATTTCCGGGCGTGCCCCCACACCTAAAGAGCATCGCGGACATCGCTCGCCATAAATTATGTTCCTTAGGTGTGGGGGCGTGTAGCTCAGTGGTAGAGCACAGCTCTTATAAAGCTGGGGTCGAAGGTTCGATCCCTTCCACGCCCACAAGGATTGTAGATAAAAATAACAATATGAACGAGAATGCTTTTCATCGGGTGGTTATCGGCTTACTGGTGACCATACTCTTGGTCGCTTTTTTCCTCCATTTTTCTATAGAGTCATTGCGGAATGATATGGGAGCTATAATTTATTCCGTGAATTAAGTAGAAATAGATAGGGGCGGCTAGCTCAGTTAGACAGAATATTTGCTTGCTAAAAGCAGCTCTGTACCTTAAAATAATAATAGAGTAGTATTGCTTCTTAGGTTCAAAAAAAATGCAAATAGATTTGAAGAAAAAGATTAAAGCCATACATTTACGAGAAAAGGGGCGCAGTATTCGCAATATTGAAAAAAGCTTGGGAATAGCCCGCTCTACTCTTAGTGGCTGGCTAAAAAATATTGAATTAACGCAAAAACAAAAAGAAAAATTATACCAAAATTGGTTGTCCGCTTTAGTCAAGGCCAGATTAAAAGCATCTCATGTCCACCGCACGGAAAGATTAAAAAGAATTGAAAAAATCAGACAAGAAGTCGAAAAATTTACGACGGGAATTAAAATAGATAAAGTGTTAGGAGAATTAATTTTCTCGATATTCTATTTGGCCGAAGGAACTAAGAAGGAAAATACAATTACAGTCGCCAATTCAAACCCTAATCTTTTAAAATCTTTTTTGAATTTATTCCGATTTTTATATAATCCAGACGAAAAAAAATTCCGATGCTGTCTACATTTGAGAAAGGACCAATCGGAAATTCAAGCAAAAAATTATTGGTCTAAAGTTCTAGATATTCCCATATCCAAATTCCACAAAACTCAATTTGATAAAAGAACGACTAAACCAACTTTTAACGATTATAAGGGGGTGTGCGTGTTGGTATATTTTGATATGGCACTCCAACGCAGAATACTCTATCTTGGGGAGAAGATTCTTAGGATAATAAATGAAATAAAATGGACGCGTAGCTCAGCTGGTTAGAGCGCGTCGTTGACATCGACGAGGTCACCCGTTCAAGTCGGGTCGCGTCCACATGGAACAAAAAATCATATACGAAGATGAAAATGTTTTGGTTTTGGACAAACCCGCCGGCGTAAATTCCGACGATTTTCCAAAAAGAGCGCACAGATTGGATAAAGACACTTCGGGGATTTTATTAATAGCAAAAAACGACAAAACCTTAGAATTTTTACAAGAACAGTTTAAAGAAAGGAAGGTAGAAAAAAAATATATAGTTTTGTCAGCCGGTCATTTAAAAAACGAGGAGGGCGTAATTGAAACCTTGCTTGACAGGGCCCCCGCAGACAGAAGAAAACAAAAAGCTTACCTGGCAAACGAACCCGGAGCGACAGACAAAAGAACGGCAGTTACTCGCTATAAATTATTGCAAAGATTTGAAAATTATGATTTGATTGAAGCTGAACCCAAAACCGGCCGGAAACACCAAATTAGAGCTCACTTTGTTTATCTCGGCCACCCCGTAGTCGGGGACAAATTATACGGCTTCAAAAACCAACCGACTCCAAAAGGTTTGGCCAGGCAGTTTCTCCACGCCAGCTATCTGAAAATAAAATTACCGGATGGCAAAGAAAAAGAATTTCGATCGGAGCTTCCTGCCGACCTGAAGAAAACAATAAATAATTTAAAATGATTAATAAAACTATGATTAATAAATTAGAATTGTTCAACGAGGCGCAGTCAAAAAAAGATTTGCCAGATATCCGTCCGGGTGATACAGTATTGATTTCACAGAAAATAAAAGAAGGAGATAAGCACAAAGCCCAAACTTTTGAGGGCTTGGTTTTGGCGAGAAAACACGGCAAAGGAATTTCGGGAACGATAACCGTCAGAAAAACGGTGCTGGGAATCGGCGTAGAAAAAATATTTCCTTTGCATTCTCCAAATATAGAAAAAATAGAAATACTGAGGAGGGGAAAAACCAGAAGAGCTAAACTTTATTATTTAAGAACTGCCAAAGGCAGAAATGCCAAATTAAAAAGAAAAGAATATAAAGAGGAGTTTCCGGCCGACGACTCAAAGGGAGGAAATCCTCGCTCCGACGAATTGTCAGAGCGAGAAGTTAAATAAATTAGAGCGCGGGTGGTGAAATGGTAAACACGCTAGCTTGAGGTGCTAGTGCCGAAAGGTTTGGAGGTTCGACTCCTCTCCCGCGCACTGCCGGACGATTAGCTCAGTTGGTAGAGCGCATCGTTTACATCGATGAGGTCGCAGGTCCGAGCCCTGCATCGTCCACAGGAGCCGTGGTAGCTCAGTGGTAGAGCATTGCTCTGAAAAAGCAAGGGTCGGTAGTTCGATTCTACTCCACGGCACCAGAAAGAATGTCGTCGCGTACTTTTCGGCGGGCTTCGCCTCACCGAAGGTCCACCACGGCGGGTGAAGGCGGGTGTAGCACAATGGTAGTGCGTCTGGTTGCCAATCAGACTACGTGGGTTCGATTCCCATCACCCGCTCTTGACAAAATTGATAGGACATGCTAATATGTCTGCATCCCCCCAAAAGGGGGTTTTAATATGAAAACATATCTTAAAGACATAAAAAAGAGGAATATTTTGATTATAGTGCTTTCTCTATCCCTTGTGGCCGGGATTTTCCCTGTTTTGAAAAATAAACTCCAGGATGTTTTTGCCCAATCGGATAATCAAGTTCTGGATATGCGAGCTTTATCCTTGCTCCAGGATAACAGTCTTGCCCAGGCTTCCAACCCTCAAAATCCTAAACAAATAATGAAAGCCATAATTACCGCTTATTCGTCTACCCCGGAAGAAACCGACAGCACTCCTTTTATTACGGCCGCCGGCACTCCCGTAAGAGACGGAATTGTGGCAAATAATTTACTGCCTTTTGGGGCCAAGATCAAAATACCCGATTTATACGGGGACAAAATCTTTGTCGTGGAAGACAGGATGAACCGCCGAAAAGGATCAAACCAATTTGATATCTGGTTTGAAAGCAAACTTGCGGCAAAGAATTTTGGAGTAAAAACTACTTATATTGAAATTCTAGAAAATTAAAACAAAAAACAGTCTCGAAGAGCTCTGAAGGGCTGTTTTTTGTTTTGTGGGCGAGGTGGGAATCGAACCCACATGGTCTCACGACCGCAACATTTTAAGTGTTGTGCGTATGCCGTTTCGCCACTCGCCCCATCCTTTGAGGCCTGGGTGGGAATTGCACCCACGTGTAGCGGTTTTGCAGACCGCCGTGTTGGCTACTTCACCACCAGGCCGAATAATTTCAAATTATCTTACTTTTTATCTTTTTTCAACTGCTCTAAAATCTCCTCAATTCTGCTTGCTTTGGCCGTTGCTTTTTCCGGTAAAAAATGCAGGCGGGGAAGCGGCCTCATTCTTAGGAATTTGTTGATTTTCCCCTGAAGAAAACCGGTTTTCCTTTTCAGGAAATCTATTGTTTTTAAAAAATTATTTTCCGGAAAAACGCTGACAAAAATATTGGCATCCAACAGATCTTCGGCCGTCTCGACCCTGGTTATCGTCACCAAAATCTCCGGCTCGAAATCAATTTCTTTTAAAATAAGCTGGGATATTTCCTTTTTTATTAATTGGTTTATTCTTTGCAACCGCTTTGACATTGTTTAAAGTTCTCCTTTTATTTTTGATTCGGTATAAATTATCAGGACGTCTCCTGTTTCTATTTTTACGTTTCCTTCATAAAGAATGCCGCATTCCTCTCCCTTTGAGACTTTTTCTACTTCTTTTTTGTTTTTCTGCAAATTTATCATTTTGCCTTTTCCTGCGATCTCCTCACTTCTCTCAACCTCAATCAGGCCGCCTCTTTTTATTTCCCCTGAAATTACTTTTCCGCCCACTATTTGGCGGTTTTTTTCATCTAAAAAAACGGCTAATATTTTTATTTTCCCCAGCTCGGTCCTGACGTCTTCGGAGGACATTATTCTTTCCATAAATTTCCTCACTCCTTCAACAAAATCATAAATGACGTTAAAAGTTATTATTTTGACGCCATTGCGCTCGGCCATTCCTTTTGCCACGGAATTTATTTTTACTCTGAAACCGAAAATTACCGCTCGAGTCGATTCGGCTAATTTTATGTCTGTTTCATTAACTTCACCCACTTCAGATTTCAAAATATTCAGGATGACTCTTTCTTGAGGAATTTCTTTTAAAACCTGATAAATTGCCTCTATGGAGCCGACGACATCGGATTTTAAGATCAAATTCAAAACTCTCTGCCCTGCTTTCGGCTCGGGATTCAGAACCGTTTCTTTCCTAACTTCCGCCAAAACCTGACTTTGAGCCTGCTCTAAATCAGCAAAAACTTTGAATGTCTCTCCAATTTTTGGCACCCTGGGAAGACCCATAATGACAGCCGGGTCCGAAGGGAAGGCTTCTTTTATTTGCTCGCCCAAAAAATTCTCCAAGTTTTTAACTTTCCCGGAAACTGAGGCTGTAGCCACGATATCTCCCACCCTCAAAACACCATTGGAAACGATCAGAGTGGCAATGGGCCCTTTTTTTGAATCTAGAAATGATTCAATAAAGGCGCCCTCGGCGGGTTTTGCCAAATCTCCTTTTAAATTTTCCACTTCTCCTAGCAATAAAATAGTGTCCAAAAGCTCGCTTATCCCTTGGCCGGTTTTTGCCGAAACATTGATCGAAGGTATTTTGCCGCCCAGAGACTCAACCGTAACATTCTCTTTTGCCAATTGAGCTTTTATTTTTTCAGGAATAACCCCCGGCCTGTCTGTTTTATTTATCGCGACAATCATATTGACTCCGGTTTTTTGGATATTTAGAATCGCTTCTTTTGTCTGCGGCTTTACCCCTTCTTGGCCGTCTACCACCAAAATGGCTATATCGGCTACCTTTGCCCCCCTACTTCGCATAGCCGAAAAAGCCTCATGACCCGGAGTATCAATGAATGTGACTTTTTTTCCTTCTTTTTCTATTTGGTAGGCCCCGATATGCTGGGTAATGGCGCCGCCCGGCTTTAATCCGGTAAACTGCATTTTGCGTATGGCCATAAGCAAGCTGGTTTTGCCCGAATCCACGTGGCCTAAAATAACCACCACCGGCGGCCGCAAAACTTCGTTTTGATTTTTTAAAGCATCAGTTGTCATTTAATTTTTTTCCATTTTTATTTCCGTTTTTTGCCATTCTTATGGCCTCTTGTTCCTCCTCTGACAGAGGATATTCCGACTGGCCGCGCCTTATCGGTTTTCCATAAACTTTACTTTCTTTCCTTGAATAATAACTGGTCAAGACGGCTCCCGTATCATTATCGTCCAAAAGCGCAATGGAAAAACTCTGGTCCCCGCCGACTTCCCGGAACGGATTGAATCTGATAATGCCAAACTTCTGAATGGCGCATTTTTGCTGTTTTTTTAAATTTTCCAGTTCATCGGAAATCTTCTTGAAGTTTTCTTTGAGCTCTTTAAGTTGCACCAAAACTCCTTTTAAATCTTTTGGTTCCTTTTCTTGTTTTTTAAAATTAAACATAGATTTGTTTTAAAAATAATCTTTCGAGACCCCGTACAAAAGCGGAGGGGGTGAGATTTGAACTCACGATACTCTTGCGAGTATATCGGTTTTCGAGACCGACCTATTCAACCGCTCTAGCACCCCTCCGCTTTGTTACGAAGCAAAATTAGTCCATTTCAGCTTTGCCCGCCGAAACCCCATTTAAGACGAGGCTCCCGCGCACTTCCAGATAGATTTCAATATTACCCAATTTAGCACAATTTCTTTTAAATTTAAAGGGGATGAATTTAAACTAAAAACGCCCGATTGGCGATTTTTGTAAAACACCGTAATAATTTTAAAAATTTTTGGCAAAAAAAAATTTATCTCCGACGTTTAAGCCGATTTTATCCGCCATTCCTGCGTTTAATTCCAAAATATACTGTGCTTTTTTATTGGGATTGATAATGGGACAAAAATCGGCTGCGCATAATTTAGTATTTTTGCTGATAAAAACCACTTCTTTATCTTTATTAAGCCAGATTATATCCAAAAGTATTAAAGTATTTTTCATCCAAAAAGGATGTTCTCCTTCATTTTCAAAAACAAAAAGCATGCCCTTGTCTGAATCTAGATTTTTTCTGAACATTAGGCCTTGGGCTTTTTCTTGAGCGCTCGTCGCCAATTCAACGATAAAACAATGCTCTTTAAAACAAACCTGGTTTTGATTTTTTGAGTGATAAAAAAATAAAATTATTATAAATAGCAAAAATGAAATCACTGATAAAAAAACGACCGACAAAAAATTCTTTTTCATTAAAATCATCCTACCAAAAAACCGCCGATTAGGCGATTTTTGGCTCTAAAATCGTGGACCCAGCGAGACTCGAACTCGCGGTCTAGCGCATGCCATGCGCTCGCTTTTCCTCTAAGCTATGGGCCCAAAGATTGTTTTCGGAATTTGTAATAAATCTAAGAATACATCCGAAGAAAAATAATCTATTCGACAAACCCCTTTATAATCAAGCTTTTTTGATGGCTTGCCGATCGTTCTCGGATCGATCAGAGCTTTATAAAATTGTGAAGGGGAAACATGTGTGACGCGAGACCAAAACCGCTCTAGTTCTTTCACATTTTGGTCAGCCCTTCCTTGCAACGTACAGTGCAATTTTTTTTCGTCAATTTTATAACAATATCTTAAAAGTTTTAGAAATAAACTTACGACAAATGGATCTGAATTGCCGAATACCAACGACCCTCTTTTCGGATTTTTCGATCCTTCACCTAAATACAACATTGCGAGAGCTATTTTAGCGGTGTTGCGGTCTTTAATTGCGAAAGCAAGATGACTATTGCGCTTTTCGATAAATTTTAAATATTTTTCTCTCCTAATTCGATTGACAATTAATGCAACTTTTAAGCCCTTCTTTGAATTTATCAAAGCCGTATTTTTTAATCTTTTCTGATATTCCAAAGAAAGCGGGATCTTCTCGCACCACAACGATAAGGTACTCTTGGGAATATCTTTTCTTAAAATTTGTTTTATTTCTCCGTACGTTTTCCCGGACTTACGAAGAGTGATTACTTTTGGTTTTAATTCAAAATATATTGATTTCATTCTTTAATTGTACCATGGAAGTTTTCAATGTACAAAATGCGGGCTCTTCCTGAATTGAACAGGGATTTTCTTCAAATTCAATTTTTGAAGACGCTCTGCCATTGAGCTACGGGCCCGAAAATTGAGGGCGATTATTCATTTTGCAAAATCGCCCTCATACTTCATCAGCTAGTTCCAAGGAATGATTTTCGGCTAAATCGGAAATTTCTTGATAAGTTCCCTCTAGTTTTTCTAACTCATCCCATTTAATTAATCTCCCCCATCTAAGTATTATTTTGCCATTTTTTCCGAAAAGAGTCTTGATATACCAAAAACAAAACCTCCTAATGCTAAACTTACCGCTGTCTTGCAGGCAATAGTAAGAAACGCCTGGAAACTCTATCCATGCCACTTCCATATTCGCCTTATTTTGTTTAACTATTAGTCCTAGCGATTTATTCAGTTTACCAAGAGGTTTCCTCTTTATCGTGCTGTAAACGAATTCTGTTGCGTTTCTTGTCCTTCCTCCTTCGAAAAAACCAATTATAGGAATATTCTCTTTTAACGCTCTCTTACATTTTCCGAGAGAATAAGTTCGCAGTCGCATCATCCTTCCTATAAATTTTTTAGCTTCTTCCTTTGTCATTTTATCAAGCTCTTCTTTTTTGACTCTGTCAACCGATACGAATGCCATTTCCAGAAAGTGAAAGAGAAAACTACTTTTAGGGAAGTTAGCTCTGTCTGCTAAGGCAAACGGCAACTCGTTAAGTATTAACCAGGGTTTTATCAAATATATCGGCTTCCAATAATTGCGATAAATAAAAATCCATTCATTCCCACCATCTGGATGATTCATTTGAATAACTACTTTTCTTTCTCTTAAAAGAGAAGGCTTGTTTATTTCTTCATATCTTCCTGTTATTTTCAATAACCAAATCGAGACAATGACCAGCAAAAAAATAAACAACACTAAGAAGACGAAGCAAAGTTTCTCAAGACCTTCCTTTATGTTTTGTGCAGTTTTTTTAACAAATAATAATTTCATCATTCACCTCCTTTTTCCCGATATTTTATTTTTACAGCCGAATCAGCTGTTTATATATTTTAATGTACAGGGTTTCAACTTGTGCCCCCAAAAGGAGTCGAACCCTTATTTCTCCCTTAGGACGGGAGCGCTCTGTCCATTGAGCTATGGGGGCCCTCCTGCGCTCCGATTATCATCGAAGCTTCAGACGGGCAAGCTATTATTTCTGATAATCTAATTTAAAATACTAACAAATTTTTACCTTGTTTTCAAGCCAAGCTGTGTTAAAATTAAATAAATACAATTTTAACTAAAACAAATGAAAGAAATATCACCGGTTGTCGGCATAGCCCAAAAAGCTTGTCCGGCGGTCATTACCATCATTATTTCAAAAGACCTGCCCAAAGTTGAAGGCTTTTTTCTTTTGCCTTTTGGCGGGCAGGAATTCATCATGCCGAACATGAAAGGTGGGAAAGAAAAAACAAAAGTTGGCGGAGGGTCTGGTTTTATTATTTCTCCTGACGGCTATATTTTAACCTGCTCGCACGTGGTTTCCGATTCCGAAGCCGATTATACCGTCATTATCGATCCTAAAAGAAAATATCCGGCAAAAGTTTTAGCAAAAGATCCCCTGGTTGACATAGCTATCTTAAAAATAGAAGGGAGGACTTTTCCTTATTTGGAATGCGGCAATTCAGACAATACCTGCCTCGGAGAAACGGTAGTGGCTATCGGCAATCCCTTGGGAGAATTTGAAGATACGCTTTCTTGCGGCATTATTTCGGGCTTGAGCAGGTCTATTACGGCTCGCGGCGGCGCAGCCACAAAAATAACCAGCTTGCGCGGATTGATCCAAACAGACGCGGCTATTAATCCGGGAAATTCCGGAGGTCCGTTGGTTGACATGGAAGGAAAAGTAATCGGCATCAATACCGCGGTGGCCGCTGGCACCCAAAATATCGGCTTTGCCATACCGGTAAACTACGCCACAAAAGTACTGGAAGAAATAAAGGTGCACGGTAAATTAAAGCGGCCGTTTTTGGGAGTGAGGTATGTTATTTTAAACAAAGAAATGTCTCAATCAAATAAATTACCGGTGGACTACGGCGCCCTGATTGTCAGGGAGCACTTGGGAGAGCCGGCAATAATTAAAGGTTCGCCGGTAGAAAAAGCCGGGCTGAAAGAATACGACATAATTTTAGAAATAAATGATGAAAAAATTACAGAAGAGAACGCCCTGACCGATATCATTCAGAAATGCAAAATAGGCCAGGAAATATCGCTGAAAATTTTAAGAGACGGGAAAGAAATAAAAACAAAGGTAAAATTGGAAGAAAAAAAGTGAGATTATTTAATCTCAAGAATTTTATACTCTGACTTTCCGGCCAAAGTATTAAGGCAGATTTTACTGCCTTTTGTTTTTCCCAAAAGCATTTTCCCCAAGGGGGATTGGTCAGAAATTTTTCCCGCAACGACGTCGGCTTCTTCGGATCCGACAATCTGAAATTTTTGTTTTTTACCATCTATTAAAACTAAAATGACGGAACCGACTTGGACACTCCCTGTATAATTTTTTTCAATTATTTTCGCGACGGCAATTTTACCTTTTAATTCAGAAATTTTGTACTCCAGCAGGCTTTGCGACTCTCTCGCTTCGTCGTAAGCCGCGTTTTCAGAAATGTCGCCAAAGGAAAGAGCCTGGCGCATTTTTTCGGCCGCTTCCTTTCTCCCTTCTTGCTCCAAACGCTTCAATTCATTTTTTAATTTTTCCAAACCGTCCGGCGTCAGATACTCAATCATAAATTTATATTTATTATTTTACCCCTTCACCTGATTTAGAGCAAGCAATGATTGTAAAAAAAATTATCCTTGTTATAATAAAAAATTGTTTGCGAAAACAAATATTACTTATTGAAAATATCTGTAATGAAAAAAATAATAAACTCTCCGCTTTTGCTTTTGTGTCTTACTATTTTTATCAACAATATCGGTTTTGGAATTATTCTTCCTTTATTGCCTTTTTACGCTAAAACCTTCCAAGCAAGCGGAACAACCATCGGATTATTGGCTGCCTCTTACGCGGCCGCTCAATTTATTTTTGCCACTTTTTGGGGGCAACTTTCTGATAATTACGGCCGGAAAATCATAATCACCATATCTCTTTTCGGATACTCTGTCGCCTACCTCATTTTTGGTTTGGCCAACGCTTTACCAATTTTGTTTTTGGCCAGATTTTTGCAAGGTCTTTTTGCCGCCGCCGCTTTACCCATTGCTCAGGCTTACGTGGCCGATGTAACTTCAAAAAAAGACAGAACCGCTGCCATGAGCTATCTTTTTGCCGCACTTTCGGCCGGCATAATCATTGGTCCGGCCATAGGGGGTTTTTTAAGCACCCTGGGAACCTCTGTCCCTTTTTTTGGAGCTGCGCTTATTTCTTTTTTAAATTTTATTTTTGTCTTCCTGATGCTGCCGGCCATTGCCCCGAAAGAACAAGAGCATTTTTCGTTTTTGGGCAGCCTTGGAGCAAACTTCAAACAAGTCCGGATAGGATTAAAAAGTAAACTCCTACCTTATTTTATTATGATAGGTCTTTGGTCATACGGCATTTCCAATAACCAGGCTGCCGTTCCGCTTTTGGGCATGCAGAAATTAAATCTTTCAGCTTCGGCTATCAGCTGGTTTTTTACCATAACAGCCACTGTTTCGTTTTTGGTACAAATATTTGTAACCAGGAAAATCAGCAGCAAATTGGGAGAACAAAGAACGGCAAAAATAGGATTGGCACTTATGGCCCTATCTTTGTTCATTATGTCGTTTTCTTTTTCTTATCTCTTTTTAATATTAATCGCTCTGGGCTTGGCCGCAGGAAGCGCCATCTCCAGGCCCAATATAAATTCAATTATTTCCAAACTGGCTGTTGAGGGACAGGGCACAACCATGGGTATTGCTATGAGTTTTGAAGCTTTGGGTAGGATGCTGGGCCCAGCAACGGGTGGATATCTTTTCGAAAAATTTTATGGATATGGGCCCTTTTGGGCATCATCGTTTTTCATCCTGATTTTCCTTGTTTTTCATAATCGCAAAAGCATTCTTTCCTTATTGAAATTGAAAAACCGCACTTCTATCTAAAATGCGGTTTTTTAAATTCTTTATCGTCAAGCATATGGATTACTTTTTTTCTTCCAGCTCTTTAATGATTTTGCAAACGGGGCAATAATATTCAAAATGCTTTCTTATATTTTCTTCTACCTCAAGACTGTAATTTACTGAAGAAATCCAAATTTCAAATTTGGTTTTACACATCGTGCACTCTATTGATAGTTTTTTATAAGTTTCGTTGTCCATATTGCCATCCTACCAAAAAACCGCCTCCATAAGAAGACGGTTTTCTGATTTTTGACAGGTCGGGGATTGGAAGATGTTAGAACCTGGTTGGCATGATTTTAGAACTATTTCTTTAATTTATTAATAAAAATATTAAATGTGCTGGCCAATAAATAAACATAAATAAGGAAAATGGGAATAGAAACGATTACAGGAATTGTTTGGTCGTAAATACAGAATTCTTCCCCAAATGAAATACTGCAGGTTTTAAATATTGTTAAACGCATAAAAAAATAAATAAAAACGACTGCGGGAAAATAAAGAATGGCATAAATAGATTCAAGAATATCACTTCGTGTTACATCTCCAATCACAAAAACTAATAGGGTAACAATAATAAATATTAAAAAAAAGATTACTTTAAATTTGTTTGGCTTTAGAAATGTTTTCATATTCTCTCATCCTATCAAAAAACCGTCTCACAAAGAAGATGGTTTTCGCCAGGGTCGGCTAGGGGACGACGTTAGAACCTGTTTAGTCTAGTAATTGTACTTTGTAGCTAAGCACCTCCACACATATGTTGAGCATCAAGAGCTTCCCAACTTTCTCCAGTTCTCAAGTTTATCGCCCGATAAAGCTTCCCCCTATCATCCCCGGGCGGACATTCTTTAGGAACCGCTATCAGACATAAATTAACTACATCTCCGGGAACTGAATTTTCAATGCCTTCGATGATATCGTAAGAAACTTGATAACCTCCATTCAAATACTCTATCGCACTACCGCTACCTTCTACTCCTTGACCGGTTATACCATCTACCAATCTCGTTCCAATTTTTGAAACGGTAGTTGTAACACATTGGTCGACTTCTGTGGGTAAACCAGAATTTAAAAATCTAAAAGTAGAAAGCATTTGTTTATAAATATCTTTAGATATTTCTCCTAATCCACTTGAATGCCTTCCTATATTTATTAGAACATCATTTTTAATGTCTTTTACTAAAGTATTGTCATTAGATCCGCTTACGGCCGAAGCGTAGAATTGCAAGGCATTAATTTGTTCAACTCCTATAAGAATATCATTGACGTCTTTTATTCCAAAGTAAACACATCCTCCATTTCCAGAATTACAATCCGGTAATGACGGAGAATCATCAAATATGCTCCTCTCTGTCCCTTTTTTAGCCAGCCAATCCTGTGGCGATAAGCTGGTAGTATCAATAACCGCAACAGATAACTCTGGCTTATGAACTAATTGGTCTTTCCATATTAAATCAGAAAAAACAACCCTACCGTCTCCCATGTTTTCATCTTCGATATAAAAATTTAATGGGTATTTTATCTCAAACCCATACTCTTCATTTTTGTATATTTGCCAATCAGCAGCTTCATCTTGAGATGAAATTATCTCATCTTCCAAAATAGTAAAAGAGTTTACAAAACCTCTGATTTCTTCTCTTTTTTGAGAGCCACCCCATGTGGCAAAAATTTCATAATAATAATTTTTTGTTGGAATTATTATAGTTTCTCCATTAAGACAAAGTATATTTGAACAATGTCTGATTGCCTCTCTATTATTAACAATAATTTTTTTATTGTATTTCCACGAAACATTATTTAATTCTTCTTTCAAAAAATCGGCGATACTTAATCCATCCCAATTGGGATAAGATTCAACCTTAATCATATAAATTGGGGCTTTGAATAAAGAAACCGAAGTCACTCCATAAATATCATTTCCCGCACTATTTAATTTATGCTCGCTATAAATTTTTTCATCTTCAATTTTAAAATTGTTTGGATATCGAAAGGAATAGAATTGGTTTGAATAATCTTTAAATATAAAATTTTGAGTATTAAAAGAATAACCGCCGACGTACCATAAAAGACATGACGCAGTAATGATTAAAAATATTATAAAACAAATAATTACCAAAAAAATTTTATTTTTAAAGGGATTCATATATTTAAAAAATTTAATATTATAGAATCAAACGCTATTCTTATCCTACCAAAAAACCGCCCGATTAGCGATTTCGTTGGTTTCCCCTAAGCTTGTTGATATTCTGCTAATCGGGGTTAGAAATTGTTTAAAAGAAAAAGGTCTGTCTTAAAAAAACAAACCTTAATAATGGCGTGAAGCAGAAGGTAGGATTCGAACCTACGACCTACAGATAAACCTATCTGTTATTCTCCCTCTGAACTACTTCTGCAACCCCTAAGAATCGCCAAAGTATTTATCGAACAGACAAGAAAAAAGAGAAACTGGACCCAAGATAAATCCCGATATAGAATCGGTTATCTCATCTGCTTTCCAGTCTTTCATAGAAAAATAGACACCCCATGAAAAAATCTTAAAACCGAATTTTTTAACAAGAACTACTGCGAACAATCCGCAAGCAATCCAAATTGCCACAAAGATTTTAAAAAACATTTTTACCTCCAAAAAACTATTTTTCTAACTTTTTATTATCAAATCTCTTTTAAAAAGTCAACTCTACCAAAAAACCGCCCTTTGGACGATAGTTGTTTCCGGGTAGGGAATCGATGAGTCGGCTAGGGGACGATATTAGAACCTGGTTTATTGAGATTTCTTTTTGTCTTTAAAAAACCACTCATGGATTCCAAGGATCCAGCTACCCGCATAAATAATACTTAGAAAGAAAATTCCCCATTGCTTATTAATAAATGAAGTAATAAACCAAAAGGGTTGAGACAAAAGCCCAAAAACAAAACCCCACTTATTTTTCTTTGCAACTAATATTACGGCCGCAACTCCAAAAGCTGCTATTCCAATTTGTGATATGATATCCCACATGCTTATATCCTACCAAAAAACCGCCTCCACAAAAAGACGGTTTTCTGGTTTTTGACAGGTCGGCTAGGGAACGATGTTAGAACCTGTTTTGGTGTAAATAAAAGAGGCCGCTTCCTTGAAGGGCGCACCTCTTGAAGTATTTCCATTTTTCAAATCTAAGAAGGTATTTTAACTATTGTTACCTTCCTCCTAATAAGATATTTTAATGCCTCTCTAAACTTGCTAGCATCTTCTTCGGATGAAAAAGGGATGAAAACACCCCATTTGACAGGAGTAACTGGATGCGGTTCAGGCTCATCAGAAAGTAAGCAATATGCTCTCTCTGCGGGATATAACATTTGCGAAGGTGACCGTGGTATAATATGAGTTCCTTTTATGCGACTCGTTTGAATCTTATACCCTTGTTTACGAAGGATACCTATCGCTTCCCGTCCGACAATACTACGAATAAGCCCAATACCAGAATACTCCGTTATTCTGTAACCTGCCACTCTGGGATCTTCAGCTATATCAATGACAGATACCGGCTTTCCAATGTTTTCCTTTAATATAGTAAGAACTACTTGAGCAAAGCTGATTTTTGTTTCCATTATTTCCTCCTTACTTTTCTAAATAAAACAATACCACATTTCTGTAGTATTGTCAAATGGATGGGTCGGGGATTGGAAGATGTTAGAACCTGTTTAATGAAATAAAAATCACCTCGATTATAAGGTGACTTGCTTTTTTAATAACGGCCACTCGGAAGATTTATAGTCTTCTATCGTGTCTCTAGCAGTGTCTTTTTCAACTTCATCAATTATCGTTTTTGTATGAACTTCGGCTTCTTGCAACTTATCGTTGACTAAAAGATATAAGAGTTTAGTGATTTTATTAGGATGGTCTAATGATTGCAAGCTTAGGGCAATATCAGCTTCCTCTTTAGCTCTTTTTTTGTCTTTCTTGTAATAGACAGCGCACGAGATAGCGTGATGATGCCACCACCATAAAATTTCGTTAAACCAAAATTTTTCTTTCTTGGTTAACTCTTTTGGTGGAATTTGTTCAATTAGTTCAACTACTTGGCGACAAATGAATTGTGGATCGTCGTAATCCCAGTAACGGCCTTTTAATGCCTCCTGATCTCTTTCGGTGAAAACTCCTTGTAAGAGCAGGGCATTACCTTGTGGAACCCCGAGAAGATTGTAAACTTTTTCTTTCAATCGTTGTCTCTCCTTTTAAATTATCATCATTAACTTATTAAGGTTACTCAAAACATCTTGCCATATTTAAATTAAAAGTCAATCCTACCAAAAAACCGCCCAAAACGGCGATTCTTTGTTTATTTATTGACCGTACCCAGAGGGGTTCTATTGACGCTAGGGTCGGCTAGGAGATGATATTAGAACCTGTTTGGAATAAAATGGGGTTCATCAATACGTATTGACGAACCCCTGAGAATGGAAAACGAAGGACTTTGTGTTTACCTACGATTCAGGTCGTCGGCGGGCGTAGCGACGAAACAATTAGCTTCATCGTCATACATTATCGGAACGCAGCCAGCTGGGACAATTCCTTCGGGAACTGCCACTACATGAGCTGCCCGCCCTCGATGTGTTACTGCGTTACCAGCTTTGAATCCCGCAGGCCACTCGGTTTGAACTATTCGTAGAGACATTGTTATCCTCCCTTTTAGTTTCTCACTATTTGTGCTGATAATAAAACAGTGCCACATTTCTGCAGTATTGTCAAATGCATGGGTCGGCTACGGTATAATGTTAGAACCTGCTTTAGTCAGAACGTGCTACTACTAACTTGATTACATCATCCATTGTATCTGCGTATGCATCTGCCCCATTCTGAATATACCCTTCTACTAAATTTCCTTTAAATCCAATCACATATGCTCCCGCTGCTTTAGCTGCCTTAATACCAGGGTTTGAGTCTTCCAAAATAATTGAAAGTTTGGGGTCTGCTTTTAAATTTTTTAGTGCTTCCAAGTATCCATCGGGCTCTGGTTTTAACTTTAAATCGTTACGGTCGTTAAGTGAGATAATTTGTTCAAACTTATTACCGAAAGATATTCTCGGCAAAAGATAATCAATCCATTTTCTTGGGGAAGAAGATACGAGCCCAAGCTTGAAGTTAAGAACGATAAGATTCTCTGCTAGCCGTTCCACCCCTTCTGTAACTTCTGCTTGAGAAAAAACACGAACAGCTTCTTTGTTGTAACGCTCCAGATATTCTTCGTAGTCCATAGAAAACCCTACTCTGATCGCCCTTTGATACTCGCTATTAATAGTCGCTCCAATGGTATCCCCAAGCTTTTGAGCAATCTCCGCTCCAAAAACGTTAACAATGTCACCGCCATTGCCAGCAGCCCATACTTTTTCTGTATTTATTAAAACGCCATCCATATCAAATAGAAAAGCCTTATTCATACTTTTATTTTACCAAA
>JBDRLH010000005.1:0-4540 GCA_043813215.1 Parcubacteria group bacterium | reverse complement strand
AATTCATCCACTGTCTGCCAGTTGACATTGATTTTTGAAATATCAGTCCATTTGGAAATGCTTTTTATCCCCTCGCCTTTTATTATCGGAGCAATAGAAGAACCGCAGTTTCCTCCCAGGATTGTGGTAATCCCCTGCCTTATTAAACTTTCCTGATGAGGATGAGAGAAAAGAGTCCAGTGGGTGTCAGAATGGTTTGTCAAATCAATAAAACCCGGGCAGACATATTTGTCCGCGGCATCGATTATTTCTCCCGCGCTCTGAGCGTCTAGATTATCTATTTTTTTAATCTCATCACCTCGTATGCCAACATCAGTTCTTTCCGGCTGGTTACCCTTGCCGTCAAAAACCGTCCCGCCCTTAATTATGACATCATAAGAAGCCATATTTATATTATACAATTACTTGCCTATTAATGCTATAACCATGCCGATGAGGGCTAGAATGATGCTGATGACCCAGAAACGCATGGTGACTTTATAAGAAGGCCAGCCAAGCGCTTCAAAATGGTGATGAATAGGCGCCACTAGGAAAACTTTTCTGTGAAAATATTTTTTGGAAATTAGTTGGATTATTACAGAACCAGAAGCAGCCAAAAGCGGGAAAGCGATTATCGGTAATACGATAACAGATTTTGTGAGAAACGCCACGACTGTGAGCGTTGTCGTGAGCCCCAGAATTCCCGTCTCGCCCATATAAAATCTTGCAGGAGGGATATTAAACCACAAAAATGCCAATAATCCTCCTGTTATTACTGCGCAAAAAGCAGCCAAATCAATCTGATTTTGGAAAAAAGCTATGCCAGCGTAAGCGGAAAAAATTGCGGCAAAAATCCCTCCAGAAAGGCCGTCAATGCCGTCAATCACTCCTCCGGAAAACATGGCCAGCATAGCAAGAACAAAAATAGGAATAAACAGCAAGCCCAGATTAATTTCTCCTAAAAACGGGACAATAATTGAACTCACTTCAAGTTTTGCATAAAACCACCAGGCGCCAATAAGACCGATAACAATGACTATTAAAATTCTTTTTAAAAGGCTCATTCCGCCTGCCGTATAATTTCCCTTCCCTCTTATTTGCAGAACATCGTCAATTAATCCTATGAGAGAGGCCGTGATAAGCGTAAAAAGCGGAAGCCATGTCTGGCCCCTGCTCAGGAAATTCAGTTTATTGGTTAAATCAGAAGGAAAAATTTTTGAAATAAAAAAGAAAAGCAAAATTATTATCAAGGCAATGGCCCAAACTAGAATTCCTCCCATTCTCGGAGTGCCCACTTCTTTGTCTTTATGCATTTGATTGAAAATTGGCGTTTCTCCGCCTCCAAGAGCTTCGTTTCTCGCCTTCTTTTTCCACATTTTGTATTTATAAAGATAGTGCGTAAGGATCGGCGTCAAAAAAATCGCCAAAAAGAAGGCAAAAGACGATAACCCAAAAACTTTCAAAACATTTAATACCATGATTTTATTCTAGCATATTTAAATATTTTATTGTCTCGTTATAGAGTTTTTCTACATCTTCAAATCTCCCCTCTTCTGAAGAGCCCATTACCACGATAATAACCGGGTGCTCCAATCCAATATCAAAAACTACAACAAGATTTCCGCCAGCCAGATCGCTGAATCCGGTCTTGCTGCCTATAATTCCCGGAAGATGCTCTATTAATTTATTGGTATTTTTAAAATTGCGTGAATTTATTTTTAATGAATCATACTGGGTGACTTCAAGCAAAGAGGGATATTTTTTAACCAAATAATCCATTAATTCCGCAACATTTTTAGCGGACCCATAACCGCCGGAAAGATAATTTGTCAAATCAAGGCCGGTTGCGTTTAAAAAATAAGTCTGGGCTAAATTCAAGTCTGCGGATTTTTTATTCATCAAGGAAATAAAATTTTCTGAATTGAGAGCGATGGCCGCGGCAGCGTCATTAGAGGAGGATATGAGCATGGCATCAATAAGATCAGTGATTTTCCATTTTTCTCCTAGCATAAAGCTCGAGTCTCCTTCCTGCAAAACAGATTCTTTGTCAATATCAATCAGCATCCATTCAGGAATATTTTCCTTTGCCACAACAGCAGTCATTAATTTTGTCAGACTGGCCAAAGGAAGCTGGGCATCCGGATTTAATTCAAAGATCGATTTTTCCTTCACAACATCGTAAATATAGATTGATTTGGCTTCCAAATTGATATTTTCAAAAGGCGCAATTTTTAGGGGCTGGGTGCCATTTTGAAATTCCAGCGGGGCATGAACGGTATTCCCTCCCAAAAAATACAAAAATAAAAAAACTGCGCTAAATATCGTTATTATTATCAGATTCTTTTTCATTGATAAAATTCTCTATTTTTTTATTAAATGCGCCGTATTCAGGAAGTTCTTCAATATTTTTAATGCCCAGATATTGGAAAAACTGGAAAGCCGGCCGGTAAAGATAACCTCGGCTGTCGCGCGGATTCGGAATTCTCTCTATTAATCCCCTGATTAAAAGATTGCGGATAGTAAAAGTGGAATTAACACCCCTTATATAATCAATTTCAGCGCGGGTAATAGGGCTTTTGTAGATAATTATAGAAACAACTTCTAAAGACGCTTTGCTTAATTCCGGATTAAACTCTTCTTTTGTTAAATTTTTGCAGACTTCTGAAGATTCTAAGGAGGTGGCCAGGGCCACTGAATCATCTTTTCTTATCAGCCTTATTCCTCTGTCTGATAATTTTTCATCAAGGACACTGATAGCATCTTTAATCTCATTTTCTTTTGCAGATAATATTTTTGCCAATTCCCTTATGGTCATCGGGTCTCCTTTTAAAAATAAAAGCGCTTCTATATGTGAATCAAGATTTGTCATGATTATTTGCCGACTGGCAGATATTAATGCTGTCAAATAATTTTGCCTGTTTTACCATTATAATCCCCTGCTTAGTTAATTCCAACATGGCTAGAAAGCTGACTATGATTTCAATTTTTCTTTCCTCTTTTTCGCTGTCTTTTGAATTAGCAAATTCTGAAAAAGAAAATTCTATGGATTCCTGGATTCTTTTCATTAATTCTGATATTTTATCCTCCAGACTGATTACTTTTTTAACTTCTTTTTCCGGCAAACATTCTTTCACAGGAAGATTTTCAGCGATTTCTTTCAAAACTTCAGCCAGTTTTTCTATATTAAGGCCCTCGGGTTCTATAAAACCGACTTCAATCTCTCTGAATCCTTCTCTGCTAAAAAGGGGATTTCGGCCAAAAAGATTTTTGATATGCAAAGAGAGCTGGCGTGTCTTCCTGTATAATTTCAGTCTTTCCTCAAGTTCTTCAATACTCTGTTCCTCTTCGCCGGTCAGTTCAAGGCCGGGCATAAGAGAACGGGATTTTATCAGCATCAAAGTGGAGGCAATGACAATGAAAAAAGCCACTTCCTCTATTGGGAAATTCTGCAATTTTTTTAGATATTCAACGTACTGATCCGTAATCTCGGCCAAAGAAACGTCGTTTATGGAAAATTTGCGCTTTTCAATAAGGGAAAGCAGAAGATCCATCGGCCCCTCAAATTGTCCAACTTTCACAGCGTACATAACACCGTTAAATTATAGCATAATTTTGAAAATTGACAAAATATTTCTTTGCTGTATCTTTAAATAAGATGTATCTTAAAATAAATCTATAAATTAGGAGGTAATTGTAATGGTAAAGATTAAGAAATTAACACTGGAAGAAAAAGAGAGATTAAGGGAGATGGAATTGGTAAAACAAAAAATACTCGATCTCATGGGCTTAAAGACAAGCCAAAAAACTCTAAATGAACAAATTGAAGCCATAAAAGAATTCCTCAGAAATTATGTAGAGAATAGTCCTATGGGTCTTACACTTAAAAAATATAAATTTTGGGAAAAAGATATCTGTGACGTAAAATTACAAGACAATCCTCAGCATGAAACAGAAGTTGGACTCCAAAGGGCAGTTGATTTTTTAACTATCAATCGCACCGCTGTATCGGATACTATAGATGCCAAAGCTCTTGAAATTAGTCACGAGGATTTGGAAAAAATAACCAAAACTACCTACGGAAAGAAAAAAGTTATTCCTTACTATGGCCTTAAAAACTTGACTTAAATAAAAACCCCTGGGCTTAAAAACCCGGGGTTGTTTTTTTTCTGTTTTGTTCTGACCGGCGCACGCGCGCCTCATCCATTCCAAAATGGTGGGCAATTTCATGCCAGACAGTATTTTTCACCATCTCTTTAATATCATCTTCATTGCGGCCGTGCTCCTCAATGGGTTTCTGAAAAATAGTGATTTTGTCCGGCGGAGAACTATAATAAGATCCGCGCGAAGACTGCGGAACCCCCTCATAAAGGCCGAATAAACTCCATCTTTGGCCAAGCTTTAATTTCCTCCTTTGTTCGGACATGGGTTCATCCTCTATGACAATGGCCACATTGCTTAATTTCTTAAGAAATTTTTCCGGAATGGCATTAATCCCGTTTGCCACAATTTGTTCAAACTTTTCCCGATTCATTCTTCTAATTTTAACACAATTTTCCAAATA
>JBDRLH010000004.1:0-6011 GCA_043813215.1 Parcubacteria group bacterium | reverse complement strand
GAATATGTCAAATCGGCAGTCACTAAAAAATACTGGTTGGATAAAATTTATCCGAAAGAAATCAGGGAAGCCTATCTCGGCGGGGATATGCACATACATAATTTGGATTCTTTGGCGACTTATTGTTGCGGCTGGGATCTTTACGATTTATTGATCAAAGGTTTCAGGGGAGTTTTCGGTAAGGTTGAGTCAAAGCCGGCAAAACATTTCAGGACCGCCCTGGGCCAAGTGGTGAATTTTTTTTACACATTGCAGGGAGAATCTGCCGGAGCCGTGGCCTTTTCTTCATTCGATACTTTGCTGGCTCCCTTTATCAGATATGACAATCTGTCTTATCCTCAAGTAAAACAGGCAATGCAGGAATTTATTTTTAACATGGCAATTCCTACGCGCGTAGGTTTTCAAACTCCTTTTACAAATGTTACCTTAGATATTAAACCATTGTTAACCCTCACCAAACAGCCGGTGATTATAGGTGGCCAGCCCCAAAAAGAAACTTACGGCGAGTTCCAGGAAGAAATGAATGTTTTTAACAGGGCCTTTTACGAAGTTTTAATGGAAGGAGACGCCAAGGGCAGGCCATTTACTTTTCCCATACCCACTATAAACATCACCAAAGATTTTGAATGGGAAAATCCGAATCTAAATTCAATGTGGGAGGCGACGGCAAAATATGGGGTCAATTACTTTTCTAATTTTATTAATTCTGATATGAAACCGGAGGATGTCAGATCAATGTGTTGCCGGCTTAGGCTTGATAACAAAGAGCTTTATCTCAGGGGAGGAGGGCTTTTTGGATCAAATCCTTTGACGGGAAGCATCGGCGTGGTTACGGTAAATCTTCCGAGGATAGGTTATTTGTCAAAAACGAAGAAGGAATTTTTTGTAAGGCTCACCAAAGTTATGGACCTAGCTAAAGAAAGCCTAGAAATAAAAAGAAAAACTTTAGAGAATTTTATGGAAAAAGGTCTTTACCCTTATTCTAAGTTTTATCTTGGAGGGATCAAGCAAATGAGGAGTCATTATTACAGCAATCATTTTTCCACCATTGGTTTGGTCGGCATGAATGAGGCGCTTTTGAATTTTATGGAAGTAAACATCTCTTCAAAAAAAGGCAGGAGCTTTGCCATCGAGGTTTTAGACTTCATGAGAAACAAATTAGTGAGCTACCAAAAAGAAACCGATAACCTTTATAATCTAGAAGCTACTCCGGCCGAAGGAGTAAGCTATCGCCTGCCCCATAAAGACAAGGAACTTTATCCCAATATCGTCACTGCCGGTCAGAAAGAGCCCTATTACACGAATAGTTCGCAATTGCCGGTTAATTTTACTACCGATGTTTTTGAAGCCCTAAAGCTTCAGGATGAAATCCAGCGCAAATATACCGGCGGCACGGTTTTGCACATGTTTTTAGGAGAAAGAATTTCCGATATCCAAACGGTAAAAAATCTGATTAAAAAAACATTCGAAACTTTCCGCTTGCCCTATGTCACCATTACCCCGACTTTTTCTATTTGTCCCACGCATGGTTATTTGTCGGGAGAGCATTTCCTTTGCCCCGAATGCACTATTTCTCAGCCTTGCGAGGTTTATTCCAGGATCGTGGGCTACATTAGGCCAATTCAGCAGTGGCATGCTTCAAAGAGAGAGGAATTCAGGCAGAGGAAAGAATTCAAAATTTCGAAACTTACCGTCGCCTCATCGCAGGCGAATCTTGCCCATTCTGGGCGGGAAGCAATAAAGTGATTCGCTTTGCTAAAAACATATGGAGATCGGGGGACTTCAAGAATTAACTCTTATTGATTATCCGGGCAAATTGGCGGCTACGGTTTTTTTGACTGGTTGCAATTTTAGATGCCCCTGGTGTTATTCGTCGGAAATCGTCCTCCCTGAAAAAATAAAATTTCAGCCGGAATTTACTGAAAAAGAAGTTTTTGATTTTTTAAAATCGAGGAAAAATCTGATAGAAGGGGTTGTTATCTGCGGAGGCGAGCCGACAATATCAAAAAACTTGCCCTCCCTGATAAAAAAAATCAAAAACGAAGGATTTTTCGTGAAATTGGACACAAACGGCACAAATCCCAAAATGTTAAAAGAATTAATTGATAAAAAACTGGTGGATTACGTGGCCATGGATTTGAAAGCCTCCAAGGAAAAATATAATAATGTCAGCGGCACAAAGGTTGATGTTAAAAAAATTCAGGAAAGCATAGATATTTTGAAGGAAGGCAAGGTGGATTATGAGTTTAGGACAACTGTTATTCCGGGATTTCATAAAAAAGAAGACTTATTGAGTATGGCCAAATGGATATCGGGAGCGAAAAAATACTGCTTGCAGAACTTCTTGGCGGAAAAAACTCTGGATAAAAGATTTGAATTTTTGAAACCTTATCCTCGGGAATTTCTTTTGGAAATCCAAAAAACGATTTTGCCTTTTTTCGAAACCTGTCAAGTGAGATAGAGCATGACTCCTTCTAAAATTTTTCTCTATTTTTGCCTGTTTTTTATAGCGGGCGTTTTTTTAAATTCGCTTCTTTCTCCTCGCTTAAATTTTTTGTATTTAGGCGGAGGGCTGATATTCGGGTTGATTTTAATATCGATTTTTTGGAAGTACAAAAATTTTGTGATGGCCGGATTTTGCATTCTATTTTTAGTTTTTGGTATTTGGCGGCATCAAAATGCGGAAATTCAAATTTCAAAGTCCAGATTGCAAATCTACAACGATGCTGGAGAAACGATTTCTTTGATCGGTATTGTAGCAAACGAGCCGGACATCAGGACGGGCTCAATAAAGCTGATAATTGATTCTGGGCAGGGAAAAATTCTTGTCACGACCAATCGTTATCCCGAATACAATTATGGGGATAAGCTGAAATTGACCGGAAAACTGAAAACTCCGGCAGATGATTTGGAAGGATTTAATTATAAAGATTATTTGTCAAAAGACGGTACTTATTCGGAAATGTCCTGGCCTGAAATAGAAAAAGTTTTCGAAAAACAGGGGAATCCCGTTTACTCAACGATATTATCCTTTAAAGAAAGATTGCGCCAGGTTATTTATCAAAACTTATCGCCGCCGCAAAGTTCGGTTTTGGGAGCCGTCATTTTAGGAGACAAAAGACAGATATCTGAGGATCTAAAGAGCAAGCTGAACATTGCCGGCGTCAGGCATATTACGGCTATTTCAGGAATGCATATTACCATTCTGGCAGGACTTTTGATGTATTGCGGCTTGGCTCTCGGTTTTTGGCGGGAGCAGGTTTTTTATTTTACGGTAATATTGTTAATTTTATATATAATTATGGTCGGCGCTCCGGCTTCGGCAGTCCGGGCGGGAATTATGGGAGGAATTGTTCTTTTCGGGCAGAAAACGGGAAGAATTTCTACAAGCTCCAGGGCTTTGATTTTTGTTGCGGCGGCAATGCTCTTTCAAAACCCCTTGATTTTAAAACTTGACATCGGATTCCAACTGTCTTTTTTGGCAGTAATGGGGATTATTTATCTGATGCCTCTTTTTCAGAATTTGATTTTTATGATTCCCAATCCGGGAATTTTTCCTCTGAAAAACATTTTATCAATGACTCTGGCGGCTCAGATTTTTACTTTGCCGATTTTGATTTATAATTTCGGATATTTTTCTCTAGCCGCTCCCCTGACTAATATTTTAATTGTTCCTTTGATCCCTTTTATTATGGTTTTTGGTTTTATTTTCAGCTTGGTCGGCATATTTTTACCCGTTATGGGTTGGGTTTTTTCCTGGCCGTCCTGGTTTTTATTAGCATACATTATAAAAATAATTAATTTTTTTTCTATGATTTCTTTTGCCAAATTAGAATTAAAAAATATTCATTGGCTTTGGCTGGCAAGTTTTTATCTGGTTTTGGTATTTTTTATTTGGCGATGGGAGCAGAATCAAAAATTAAAATTTCTGCAATATTAGCGGCAATAAATTTCTGTTATAATACTAGAATGGAACAAAAGGTCTGGTTAATTTCGGTCAATATGGGATACGGCCATCAGCGGACGGCTTGGGCTTTGCGCGATTTGGCATCAGATAAAAAAATTATCAATATCAACGATTATCCAGGGATTCCAAAATCAGATAAAAATATTTGGGAAGCGACGAGAAGAGGGTATGAAATCGTTTCCGGCTTTAAAAAAGTGCCCTTTCTGGGGAATATGGTTTTTTCGGCAATGGATTATTTTCAGAGAATTTTAAGCTTTTATCCGAAAAAAGATTTATCCGAGCCTAATTTTCAACTAAAACAGACATACTCCTTGATTAGAAAGGGATGGGGTGAGGATTTGATAAAAAAATTAAAAAATCAAAATGCAAAATTACCCTTAGTATCAACTTTTTTTATGCCGGCTTTTATGGCCGAATTTTTTAATTACCCCGGCAAAATCTATTGCGTTGTCTGCGACGCCGATATTTCCAGAACTTGGGCGCCTAAAAATCCAAAAGAGAGCAGGATCAGGTATTTCGCTCCGACAGAGAGGGTAGTAGAGCGCCTCAAGCTTTATGGCGTAAAACCGGAAAATATTTTTTTAACGGGCTATCCTTTGCCAAAAGAGAATATAGGAGAAGAGGGCCGAGAGGTTTTAAAAGAAGATTTAAAAAACAGGATTTTTAATTTAGATCCAGAAAGGAAATATTTTGAAAAATACAAAGTATTGATCGGAGAAAAATTGGGAGATCTTCCCAGAAAAGCCGATCATCCCCTGACGATAACTTTTTGCGTCGGCGGAGCGGGGGCTCAAAAGGAAATAGGGGTAAAAATTCTAGAAAATTTACGTAAAAAAATTAAAAACGAAGAAGTTAAAATTAATTTGGTTGCCGGAATCAAAAAGGGAGTTAAAGAATATTTTTTAATGAATATAAGAAAACTTAATTTAGAAGGCGTTTTGGGGCGGAATATAGAGATTATTTTTGGCGATAATATTGAAAATTATTTCCAAAAGTTTAATTCCGTTCTAAGAAAAACGGATATTTTATGGACAAAACCGTCGGAGCTCTCATTTTTTGCAGCCTTGGGATTGCCCGTTATTATCGCGCCGACAATCGGTTCGCAGGAAGAATTTAACAAAAGATGGCTCCAAAAATCCGGTTTTGGCATTTTCCAGGAAAACCCAGAACATACAAGTCAATGGCTTTTTGACTGGTTAAATGCAGGATATTTGGCCGAAGCCGCCATGCAGGGTTTTGTGGAGGGAGAAAGTTCAGGAGTAATAAATATTGAAAAAATAATTTCAAAAAATGAATGAAATTTTAAAATTTCCTGAAAATTTCCTTTGGGGGTCGTCTACTTCTTCTTATCAAGTTGAGGGCGGGATCGAAAATTGCGATTGGTCAAGAGATTTTCCAGCTGACGTTGCTTGCGACCATTATAATCGCTACGAAGAAGATTTTGATTTATTAAAAAAACTTAACCAGAACGCTTATCGTTTTTCAATTGAGTGGTCGCGGATTGAGCCCGAAGAGGGAAAGTTTGACGAAAAAGAAATTGAGCATTATCGGCAGATGATTTTAGCTCTGCGGAAGCGCGGAATCGAACCATTTGTTACTCTTTGGCACTGGACTAATCCTTTGTGGATAAAGAATAAAGGAGGATGGGAATCAAAAAAAATTGCTTATTATTTTTCAAGATATGCGGAGAAAATTGTTTCTTCTCTTAAAGATAATGTAAAATTTTGGATTACCATTAATGAACCAGAAATATATGCCAGTTGTGCTTATTTGACGGGGATATGGCCTCCATACAAAAAGAATCTTTTATCTTTTCTGTCGGTTATAAATAATTTAATTAATACCCACAAGGAAGCTTATAAGGTCATTAAAAAGTTGCAACCAGCGGCGCAAATAGGAATTGCTTCAAATAATAATTATTTTGAAGCGTTTAACGATTCCATAAGCCGTCTTGTTAAAAGTATCATTGAGTGGTTGGATCGTTTTTATATTTTGAATAAAATTAAAGACCATCAGGATTTTATCGGTTTAAATTACTATTGCC
>JBDRLH010000003.1:0-36207 GCA_043813215.1 Parcubacteria group bacterium | reverse complement strand
TCTATCAACTTTGTATTAATATACTTTATCGTTTCTTTGATATTCGGAATAAAAACATACTCCAGGGCATTAACTCTTCTTCTCGTCTTTTCAATTTCTTCAGCCAGCAATCTTGCCGAATGGTCAATTTCCGCCAGGTAAATTAAATCTTTAATAACCTTGGAAAAAACATCAAGCGCCTCATCTAAGTCAGCCGGCGTAGATAAAAGAGAATAGCACAAAAAATCTCCTTTCTCTTCATATTCAAACTGCGGAATGTTCACACCCATGACGTTCTTTGTTTTGGCTTCCAACTTTATTATTTTTGCCGGAACCGCCAACGCCTCTCCCAAAACTTCGGGCGACATCAGGCTGGCAGCAAAAATAAAATTCTCAAAGGCCGACTTAAGCTCTGCTTCCACCTTCTCTCTTAGGTCTTTAGATTTTCGGATCACTTCCATAAATTTCTTCATCAAGCCGTCCCTTTTATCTTTTAACAGTTTATAACCCTGGGAAGCAGTTTTTAAGCGCTTTTTGAGCTTTAAAAGCTCCATTCTTGTCGGATTTATCGAGAGCCTTGTCATATTAATTCGCGCTAGATAAATATTTATCTATATATTCTTGTTTGACTCTCTTTAACTCAGATCTTGGGAGTATGGATAATAAGTCCCACCCCAAAGAAAGAGTTTCTTTAATTGAACGATCCTCTGTTTTGCCCTGATTGACGAATTTTGACTCAAATTCATTGGCAAAAATCAGGTATTTTTTATCAACTCCGGATAGAGCTGACTCGCCCAAAATAACCGCCAAATCCCTGACTTCTTTTCCCCTAGCATAAGCCGCAAATAGTTGGTTTAAAACTCCCGAATGATCCTCCCGAGTCTTGCCCTGGCCGATTCCTTTGTCTTTTAATCTGGACAAAGAGGGCAAAACATCCACGCAACTATAAATTCCCTGACGATAAAGTTCTCTTGAAAGCATAATCTGGCCCTCGGTAATGTAGCCGGTTAAATCGGGGATAGGATGAGTTTTATCATCTTCGGGCATGGTTAAAATCGGAATCTGGGTAATAGATCCTTGTTTTCCTTTTATCCTTCCGGCTCTTTCGTAAATCGTTGAAAGATCGGTATATAAATAACCAGGGTATCCTCGGCGGCCGGGAATTTCTTTTCTGGCAGAAGAGATTTCGCGTAAAGCCTCGCAGTAATTAGTCATATCGGTCAAAATAACTAAAACATGCTTGCCCTTGTCAAAAGCGAAATATTCCGCAGTGGTTAAAACAAGCCTGGGCAAGGTTATTCTTTCTACCACGGGATCGTTGGCTAAATTAACAAAAAGAGTGGCATGCTCAAGGGCTCCGGTCTTGCCGAACTCTTCTATAAAAAATTCTGCTTCTTCAAAAGTAATTCCCATCGCTCCGAAAACTACGGCGAACTGACTGTTCTTGTCTTCGCTTATTACTTTTGCCTGCCTGGCTATTTGAGCGGCAAGTTCTGAATGAGGAAGCCCGGCACCAGAAAATATTGGCAGTTTTTGTCCCCTGACAAGGGTGTTTAAACCGTCAATCGTGGATATTCCCGTTTGGATGAAATCATTCGGATAATCCCTAGCAAAAGGATTTATCGGTGCGCCGTTAATATCCATTTTCTTTTCAGGAATGACAGCTGGTTTTCCGTCTTTCGGCCTGCCCGAGCCGTCGAAAATCCTACCCAGCATATCTGCGGAAACAGAAAGTTCCATAGTTTTTCCTAAAAAACGGGCCTTAGCGCTTTTTAGATTAATCCCCCTGGTTTCTTCAAATATTTGGACGACCGCATGTTTGTCCGTCACCTCAAGCACTCTTCCCCTTTTTATTGATCCGTCGGCCAGCTGGACATCCACCAACTCTTCATATTTAATATCTTGAGTTTTATTTACTATCAGAATGGGGCCCGCTAATTCTGTAAGCGTTTTATACTCTTTAATCATATTTTTTTATTAACCGTTTCTTCTATTTTTACAATCAAAGATTTTAATTCATTTAAATCTTTTTCCGGAACAGATTTGGCCGAAGAAATTTTTTCTTTGATCGGAAGCCCTACCAACTCCTCTAAGGTCTTTCCGTTCTGCAAGGCCAGAAGCGCGAATTCGTGAAAAATGAGAATAGCTTTTAGCATCAAAGACATCTTTAAAAGACTGGTATAAGTATCTATCTCGTCAAAAGCATTCTGCTGAAGAAAATCTTCTCTGATAGATTGAGCGGTATCCAAAATCAGTTGTTCTCTCATGGATAAGGCCTCTATGCCAACCAACTGAACTACCGACTTTAATTCGTCTTCTTTCTGTAAAAGCTCCATTGCCGCTCTTCGCATTTTTGGCCACTCTTTGCTGACGTTTTGCTCCATGAATTGATTAAGCTCTTCTCCATAAAGAGAGTAGCTGGTCAACCAATTAATAGCCGGGAAATGACGGGCATAGGCAAGCTTGCTTTCTAATCCCCAGAACACTTTGGTAACTCTTAGGGTATTTTGAGTAACGGGCTCAGAAAAATCTCCGCCCGGAGGAGAAACCGCGCCGACAACGGTCAGGGATCCTTTACGTTCCTTACTTCCTAAACAAATTATCTTGCCTGCTCTTTCATAAAAAGCCGCCGTTCTTGAACCCAAGTATGCGGGATACCCTTCTTCGCCGGGCATTTCTTCAAGCCGGCCCGATATTTCCCTCATAGCTTCGGCCCAGCGGGAAGTTGAGTCTGCCATTAAAGCAACATTGTAACCCATGTCTCTGAAATATTCACCAATGGTAATGCCGGTATAAACCGAGGCTTCCCTGGCGGCTACGGGCATATTAGAAGTATTGGCAATCAAGACGGTTCTTTTCATTAAAGGTTCTCCGGTTTTTGGATCTTTTAGCTCCGGAAATTCCTGCAGGACATCAGTCATCTCATTTCCTCTTTCTCCGCAGCCGATGAAAATGATAATGTCGGCGTTAGCCCATTTGGCGAGCTGATGCTGGACAACGGTTTTACCGCTGCCAAAAGGTCCGGGCACGCAAGCCGTTCCTCCCTTGGTAATCGGGAAAAAAGTATCAATAACTCTTTGTCCGGTAACTAGGGGCTCATCAGGTTTTATTTTTTTCTTTACCGGCCTTGGCGCTCTAATCGGCCAAATCTGTTTCATCAAAACCCTTTTTTTCTCTTCTTTTGTTTCAATTTCGGCGATAGTCTCTTCAATTGTGAACTCTCCTTTTTTAATATCGGCAATTTTTCCCGCAATCCCCAACGGAACCAAGATCCTGTTTGTAATAAAAACTGTTTCTTTAACCTCGCCGAGGACGTCTCCGGATTCCACCAGATCGCCAACTTTCACTTTCGGTTCAAACGTCCATTTTTTCTCTCTGTCCAAAGCGGGCACCTCGACGCCCCGTCCGATATAACTGCCGGTTTTTTCATAAAGGAGAGTCAGCGGCCTCTGAATACCGTCATATATTGAACCAATTAATCCCGGCCCGAGCTCAACCGATAAAGATCTTCCCGTAAGAAATACCGGCTCTCCTGGACCTATTCCGGATGTGTTTTCATAAACCTGGATTGAAGCTGTATCATTTTTTAATTCAATAATTTCTCCCACCAGATTTTTTTCGCTGACTTTTACCACATCAAACATTTTGGCCGATTCCATACCGGAAGCCACCACCAGGGGACCGGAAACTTTTATTATTTTCCCTGTTTTTAATATTTCCTGTGTCATACTTCTTTAATTAATAAATTATCGCCTGGAAAAAATATCCGAACCAATTGCCTTTTCAACAATTTTTTTCAATTCTTTTTGAGCCAGCCCTTCAGAAGATCCGGCGACCGGGATGCAAACCAAAGCTGGCAATGATTCCCTTGATAATAATTTTATTTTATCTTTTAATTTTAAAAACCAATCTTCGGTAATTATTAAGACGGCGTATTCTTTTTTTATATAAACTTCTTCGATAATCCTTTCGGCTTCTTTCTCCTCTCTAACGCCGAGGGTGTCGACCCCCAAAGCTTTAAATCCTAATATTGTTTCTTGATTTCCTAAAATAGCAATCTTCATAAGCTTTAAAATAACTGACGGACCCTTCTTCTGATTTCTTTATCTAAAATATTATTCCATTTTGCCACCATTATTATCCGGATATTTTTTAAGGAATTATAATTAGCGAATATATAAGCAAAAATGACTTCGGGACCTGCAGCGATAAGCTTTGATTTTTTTAAATATTCCATCTGCATGTCGTCCAGGGCTTTTTCTAGCTGCCACAGTCTTCTTTCTTTAAAATAATCTTCAAACCAAATTTTCTCCGAAGGAAATAATCTTAATCTCAGAAATTCAATTATTTGATTTTCGTCTTTTGGATAAAGCAGGAGCAAATCCTTTTTGCTGAATCTTCCGCCTTCAAAAAAAATATCTTTTAGGGTGCCCAGCGGCCTCCCTGTTGCTTTTCCTCTGAACAAAACTCTTAAATTAATCGAGTCCAACTGGAGTTTGAAATAATCTTCAATAAAACGGCTGCCCACGTCTTTCGAAAGATCAGCCATCAGTTTAAAATATTCCTGATCGCAAATATTATCAATTGCATCCGGAGAATCAACGCCGATCAGCCTTTTTTCAATTTTTTGCAAAGTTGACTCAAAATCTTTTTCGAATCTGATTTTTTTATCTCCTTTTAAAATTCTCCTCTCCAGGTCATCTGTCCTGACCAAGCCGAGATCAGAAATAAGTTTTTCCGGGTAAACTTTTCCGTTAGCTTTTTCTTTGAAAAAAACTTTGACGTTATGGAAATCATTTTTCAGAAAAATCAGCTTAAGAACTTTTTTGTCGTCGGTGATATCTTCAATAAGTTTTCTGCTCTGCTTTAATTCTTCGGTTATCGCCTTCTCAAATTCCCTAGTTTTGACCCTCAAAAGATTGTCGGCCAAGTTGGTGTCGTTAAATACTGCGAATGAATCTTCAGCGTTTTTTGCATCCACCATTAAATTAAGGTCGTTTTGACTCAAAAGTCTTTTCTCTAATGCCCTGATTTTAGCTGCGGCGTAGTTATATGACATGTTATTCAGAAAAAAGGAAATCAATTATCTCCATCTCTGTTTTTTCCCAGACATCCCTCTTAATTAAGGACTCAAAAGTATTATCAATCTCCATATCTGGAGACTTAAAAACAAAACCTCCAATCGATTCAATGATCCCTCCGACGGGAACGTTCTTTTTGCTGAAAAATTTTTTCGTCTCTTCTTCCCTTTTACTCGCGACATGTATGCTTCCCCTGCTGGAATCCGGAATCTCCCGATAAAGCTTACCGAGAAATTCTTCATAGGCCACTCCGTCTAAATCTCCTAATTTTTCCAGGGCTCGAGAAAAAACTTCATCAACTATTTGGTGCTTCTTTTTTAAGATTAATCCTTGGGCTTCCTGCTCGTTTTCAAAGCGGGCCCGAGTAATAATCTTCTCAGCATTTCTCTCGGCTTCTTTTTTAACCTGCTCTTGCCTGTTTTTTATATTTTTATTTCCCTCTTCTTCTATTTCTTTCAATTTTAATTCTGCTTCTTTTTTGGTTTGCGAAACTTTTAATTCGGTTTCCTCTTCAATTTTTTTTAAAATGTCAGCTAAGGCCATTTATGGGTTGTTAAATTACGATGCCGTTGAGTAAAAGAATTGTGGCCAAAAGTCCAAGCACTGCATAAGTCTCAACTATAGCGGCTAAAATAATAGCCTTTCCGCTGTCACCTGCCTGTTTGGCAACAACTCCCATGCCGGCGGCGGAAACCTTTCCCTGGAAGATACCAGAACTAAGGCCGGCTATGGCGATCGGCAAGCAAGCAAAAAAGATCTGCCACCCCTGAGCTACAGTTAGATCGACAACACTTCCTCCCAAAAGTCCGATTTTCTGAAGAGCCATGATCGCTCCCAAAAAACCATAAATACCCTGGGTGCCCGGCAAGGCTTGAAGCAACAGGACCTTGCCGAATTTCTCCGGCTCCTCTGAAACAATTCCCGCCCCAGCCTGCCCGGCGATGCCAACACCGATTGCCGAACCCGTTCCGGCTAGCCCAACCGCCAGAGCCGCTCCGAAAATTGCTAATGCGATACCTAATGTCATATGTTTTTAATTTATTAATTATTATCTTCGACCAAATATTTATTAAGTAATTAATCGACTACGGTAATAAACTCCGTCTTTCTGGAAAAAGGTTTTAAACCTCTGCCGCCCCCTTCCATAAATTTTGGGAAAAACTCAACAAATTGCAGACGTCCAGCATGAATAAAAGCCCCTAAAACGTTTATTGCCAGATTAAAAAGATGCCCTCCAATTAAAATAAAAACTGCAATTATGGGGCCAACAAAGGAAAAGGAATTAAAAACGAGTCCGGCAATCAGATTAATGACCATGGCAATAATCCCCGTTGCCAATCCCAGGGCAAGCAACCTGGAATACGAAAGAACGTCAGAAAAATAACCAACCAGGCCGTATAGGCCCATAATGCCTTTTCCGAGTTTCAAGAAAATGTTCTTTTGTTTTCTGCCGCCGGCTAAAACCACCAAGCCTGTGCCCGAGTAAAGCATAATATTTGGCAGCGCCGAGGTGCTATTCCCCAAAACGCCGGCCCTGGAAAGCCCAAAAAAACAAATAACAGGAATGAAAAAAAGCCAAGCACCTTTATCTAAAACAGCTTCTTTAATACCCTCTTCTTTGGCTTTCCAAAAGAAAGAAATTAAAATCCCAAACCAAACCTGGATAATGCCGAGGACTAAGGTCAAGCCCAAAACCAATAAAGGATTTTTAACGGGATCTACTACCCTCAATAAAAGCAAGGGCCGAGCTATTAATTCCGGCAGGTCTTCGATGACTAGGCCAAACCAGCCGCCAAACAAGCCGCCAATTAGAAAAGTCATGATTCCCCCAAGCCCCAAAAGTTTAAACAGTCTCTGATTTTCTTCTGGCACGCCTAAAATTTTAATGGCCAAAAAAGACAGCAGGGCCAAAGCTAATCCGTAGCCCGAGTCAGTAAGGCAGAGGGCAAAAAAAATAATAAAAAAGGGAGCCAAAAACGGAGTCGGGTCAAGTTCGTTATATTTGGGCAAGCCGTATATATTGGTCACCGCCTCAAAAGGACGCAAATAAGAAGGGTTGTTAATAACAACCGGCCTCTCTTCTTTCTCGCCAACTTCCATTTTAGCAAGACAAAATCTATGGGTAATCTTCTCTAAGTCAAAGGCAAATTTTTTAATAAACCTCTCTTCCATCCAGCCAACCAAGATAAATGCCAAACGAGTGTAAGCAAGCTTTGATCTATTTTCTGTTCTTGCTTGCCCCAATTTTAGGTAATCATATATCATTTTTAAATTATCACATTCACTGTTGAGTTTTTTTGCCTTCTCTTCGCAAATATTCAATTTTGCGTTTATTTCTTTTTTAGACAATGCAATACTGTTTAGAGCTTCTCTGGGGGAAAAACCGCCATATGGCAAAGAAACCGCCTTAAAATTCTCGCCCTCTAATATACTGCTGACTTCATTATGGGCTTCCTTTTTATAAATTATTTCTAAAAAAATTTCTTTGGAAATTTGATTTACCTTCGTAACGCTGGCCAGTTTAACCTTATTGAATTTTTGAATAAGGTTAATGTATTTTTTTTCCGAAATTGTTCCAAAAACCACTTTTGTAAATTTTGTTTCTAAGCTCTCCGGATTTTGTTTCAAAAAAATCCAAGGTCTTAACAATTCTTCTTCTTTTCTTATTTCCTCAAGGCGACTGAAAGCTGCGTTCATTCCTGATTCCAGTTCCTTTACTTCAAATATCAAAGGCTTGTAATCGTATTTTTCAGCAAAATTTTTTAATTTCTCGTAACTAATTATTACCTTGTTTGAAATAATCTTTTCTTTAAAAGATTTCTTTTTGCCAGGAAATTTACACAAAAAATCTAAAGCAAACCTTACCTCGGCTAAAGCATAATCGCCGCTTTGGCCCGCATCCACTCGTTCGCCGCTTTCTTCTATTTTTTCAATCTCAATTAAGCCTGTTTTCTGCAAATGTTTCAAAATTTTTTCTTCTTCTTCCTTCCATCCGATTATTTTAATTTTCTCTGTTTTGCTTATTGCCATACTTATTTTAATAATTCTTTTAAGACGATACTGATTGCCCCATTAATTTTTTGACGAACTCTAAGATTCAAATCGTTTAATATTTCTTGCGTTTCTTTTTCTTTCTCTGTTTTCATCTCAGTCGCTTTTTCCTGGGCGTTTTTAAGAACCAGACTAACCTGGTCTTTTAAACCCAAATCGACGTTTTCAATTCTTTTTTTGAAGTTCTCTTCGGCCGATTCTATTTTCCCTTCTGCTTCTTTTCTGGCTCGGCCAAGCGCATTCTCGATTTGATTTTCCGCCTCTTTTATCTGTTGGATTGTTTCCATTCTTTAAAATCGACAATTTTTCCGATAATTAACTCTCAAAGCGTTATCTTACAAAGAAAACGGGAATCTGTCAATAAAAAGTAATTTTCATTATCGGACTGCCTTATTTTCCCTACAAATTTGCCGAATTTTGCGGATTATTATCTTTTTCTTTTTCCGGCTCCGTTGTTTTCTCTTCGGAATTTTTTTTAGTCATTAATCCGAGGGCCAATAAGAATCCTCCGAAGACCAAACTGACGATAACCGCCAGCCAATAATTTATCCCTTCGGAAATCAAAAAATTGCCGAAAATTATACCTATTCCGAAACCGATCAATATTCCCCCGATAAAAATCAGAGAAACTTTATAAATATTAATCATTTTTATATATTGATTATAATCAAGCTGCTTTCGACTTTCTCCCTAATTTTATCAAAAAATCGCCGATTTGGCGACTCTTTGTTCGTTTTATAAAAGAATCAATTCATAATCCCAGCTTTTATTGATATATTTTGAAGCATATTTGACATGCAAATAAGGGTCCTTATGGTTTTCTTCCAGAAAAACATTCCGCTTGTTAGCCTTATTTATCAAATCAACGCTGGCCCTGTCTATGGCAACGGGATTTTCAGAAAATAGAATACCGACATCCGGAGCAATTATTGGTCCTGAATCGCGGGGGCAATCACACAAAAGAGTGATATTTTTAATCAAACTGATATAAAAAACGCTCTTAGGAAAATTATTAATGCAGGCCGAAGCCCCTTGGGCCAATAAATCATCAAAGATTGCTTTTCGCGGTTTTAAACACTTATTCGGACATTTTAAAATGCAGATCGAACATCCCCCGCATTTGTTATAATCAAACTTTACCGAACTTCCTTCCAACTCAATGGCCGACGACGGGCAAAAGTTAATGCAGACTCCGCATGCTTTGCATGCGGAAATAAAAATTGGCTGATCTAAAATATGCTCCTCAGCCTTGCTTTCTTTGGTCACTCCTCCCATGCCTAAATTCTTAATGGCTCCGCCGAATCCCGAACAGCGATGGCCTTTGACGTGTGAGACAACCAATACTCCTTTGGCCTTTGTTAATTCTTTGCATACGCCAACCGTCATATCTTTTGTTCGGACCTTAACCGAATTATTGGAAACCAAATAGGGCGCCAGTTTGTCATAGCCCCTTTCTTTAATAATCGCTCCGTAACCTTCAACGGTTCCTCTGGGGGAATTATATCTGGCCGGAGTATCAATCAAAGTCGGCCTTAATCCTAAAGATTTAAGGGCGCTAATAATTGGTTCTACGTCCTTAGGGAAAAAAGCGGTTTTGTTGCCTCCTTCGCCAAAATGTATTTTTACCAAAATATCCGAATCGGAAATAAAGACGTCTTTAAGCAATTTCAAAGAAACTTCATTTAATTTATTGAAATCTTTTAAAAAATAAACTTTGTCCATAAATATAAATATACCAAAAAAATCGCTCTTGGCCATAGCCCCTCTTTTTGTGCCCCCACTCCGAATCGAACGGAGATGTCAGCCTTCGGAGGGCTGCGCTTTATCCGTTAAGCTATGGGGGCTTTATTTTTCTAACACCAGATAAGTATTCCGGCGGTTGCCTTTTTTGTTTTTAATAATTCCTATTTCTTTTATTTCGAAACCTGATTTTTTTGGCAAATCAATTAATTCTCTTTTTGTAAAATAATGATAATACCTTTCTGTTTTTTGAGCCCAGGACTTTAAAAAATCGCCGAAGTCTAATTTTGACAATTTAAATATTTTTAAAACTATCGATTTGAAAAGTAAGAAAAACTCTTTAAACTCACGGAAGTTCCAAACTGTTATAAATAAAAATCCTCCGGGCCTCAAAACTCTTTTGGCTTCCTTTAAAAATTTTATCCTGGTTTCTTCGGACGGCATGTGATGCAAAACCGCAATAGCCGCAATCTTATCGAAAGAATCGTCAGAAAATGGTAAATTTAAAGCGTCGGCAACTCTGAAATCGACGCTCGGATAGATTTCTTTGGCTATTTTTATCAAATTTTCAGAAATATCCACTCCGGAATAAACCAATCCTTTCTGCGAAAAATACCCGAGATACCGGCCGTTGCCGCAACCTAAATCCAAAACCTTATCTCCGGTAAAAAAATATTTATCAAGCAGGCATTTAGTTTCGGGCCAAATTAAGGCTCTCTTCCTTGAAAATTCTTCGGCAATCAGGTTATAATCCTCTTTAGTTTTATTCAGTAGGTATTCTGCGTAATCTTTGTCCATAATGGATATTTTAAAAGCGACAATTAAAGACTTGACCAAATCCAAATTAAAAAATTCGGATGATTTGGCTCGGGCCAAAAGACGATTGTCAAAAAAATATAAGATGCCCCTCTTTTCCAATGTTGTCCTACTTAAACGCTATCACGAATTGGTTAAAAATGAAAAAATTAAGGAATTAAACTCCTTGAAGTTGTTATTAAGAACCAGGCCGGTCCGTTCCCTTTCGGGAATAGTCAACATTTCCGTTCTGACAAAACCCTATCCCTGCCCCGGCAAATGCCTTTTCTGCCCACAAGAATTAGGTATTCCCAAAAGTTATGTTTCCGGGGAGCCGGCGGTGGAAAGAGCCAAAGCCCTAAAATATGACCCTTATTTACAGGTTAAGAGAAGAATTGAAATGCTAGAAAACGAGGGCCACCCGACCGATAAAATTGAGTTAAGAATTGCCGGAGGAACTTGGTCATATTACCCTGAACGCTATCAAAAATGGTTTATAAAAAAATGCTTTGATGCCTGCAGCGAAAAATCAAAAATCAAAAATCAAAAATCAAAATTACAATTCAAAATTCAAAACTTAAGAGAGACTCAGAAACAAAATGAAAAAACAAGTCATAGGATAATCGGACTATCTGTTGAAACGAGGCCGGATTTTATCAATCTTACAGAAATTAAAAAACTGCGGGAGTTTGGAACAACACTGGTCGAATTGGGAGTACAATCTGTTTATGACGACGTTTTAAAATTAAACTTGCGAGGTCACGGCAGACAAGAAATAATTTTGGCGACAAAATTATTAAAAAACGCCGGCTTTAAAGTTTTATACCAAATGATGCCCAATTTGCCGGGCTCGGATTTAAAACGCGACGAAAAAATGTTTGAAGAATTATTTAAAAATCCGGATTTTAAACCCGATGCCCTTAAAATTTATCCCTGTGCCCTTTTAAAAAACGCCCCTCTTTACAAGCTTTGGAAATCGGGAAAATATAAACCATACACAGAGCCTCAACTGGTAGGCCTTATTAAAAATATCAAGAAAAAAATCCCGCATTATGTCAGGATTCAGAGAATCACCCGAGATATCCCGTCAAAAAGCATAATAGCCGGACCCGCTAAAATTTCCAACTTGAGGCAGCTTCTCTTTCAAGATATGAAAAAAGAAAACTGGCAATGCAATTGCGTCAGATGCCGCGAGGTAAAGGGGGGATATGATACAAAAGAAAAAATCTATTTATTCCGCCAAGATTATGAAGCTTCCGCCGGAAAAGAAATATTTTTAAGTTTTGAAAATAAAAATAGAAAAAAACTCTATAGTTTATTAAGATTAAGAATTAATGAGGATTCCGCAATAATCCGCGAGATTCATACCTACGGCCAGCTGGTTCCCATATCAAAAAAACAAGTCGCTGCCCAGCACCAAGGACTCGGAAAAAAATTGATTCAAGAGTCGGAAAAAATAATAAAAAAAGAATTTAAGTTAAAAAAAATAACCGTAATATCCGGCATAGGAGCAAGAGATTATTTCAGAAAATTAGGATATTCCTTAAAAGAAACTTACATGATTAAAAATCCTTAAGCCTTCTGAAATCTTTTTTTAAAATCTTTTTCATTTTGACAAATCTTATCCCAGCGGCCGGGTGGTAGGTAATGAAAAATTCTCTGCCGTTTCCCTTAATAAATTTCCCCCGGCAATCTTTTAATTTTTTATTTAAAAAGAATGAGGAGAAAGCGATCTGCCCCAATAGAACTATCAGCTTTGGATTAATAATTTTAATCTGATTTATCAAAAAAGGAAGACAAAGATTAATTTCTTCTTTTTTCGGCTTCCTATTCCCAGGAGGCCGGTGCTTGATGACTGAAGTGATGAAAACTTCCTTTCTTTTTAATCCTGCTTTTTCAATCAGCTTTGTCAGAAATCTACCTGACCTGCCCACAAAAGGCCTGCCCGACAAATCCTCTTCCTTGCCTGGCGCTTCTCCCACAAACATAATTTTGGAATTAGCCGGACCTTCTCCCGGCACTGCCAAAACCGCAACCTGCCGCAAAGGACACTTTTTGCAATTTTTAATACCCAAATTTATTTTTCCCAGCTTCTTTTTTTTATCCATTGAGAATTTAAAATCCCCGGTTCTTGCCCGAGGATTTTACATAAACCTATAATAGTTCTTTTATTTTATGGACTTTATCTAATTTCTCCCAGGTGAATTCCGGCTCTGTTCTTCCAAAATGGCCGTAAGCGGCTGTTTTTCTGTAAATCGGCCGCAAAAGATTAAGCTCATGTATCATCATGCCCGGAGTCAGGTCAAAAACTTTCGAAATGATTTTACGCAGTTTTTCTTCGGTCAGTTTCGGAAATTTCTTTGCGTTAATTGAATCAAAAGTATTGACGTTAATAGACAGCGGTTTTTTACCGCCGATGGCGTAAGCGATTTGAATTTCGCATTTCTGGCAAGCGCCGGAAGCGACGATGTTTTTGGCAACATAACGAGCCATATAAGCGCCGGACCTGTCTACTTTTGTCGGATCTTTGCCCGAGAAGGCGCCGCCACCGACATGAGCCATTCCACCGTAAGTATCAACGATGATTTTTCTTCCGGTCGCACCGCAGTCGGCCACCGGTCCGCCGATGACAAAACGTCCCGTATTGTTTATGATGAATTTTGTCTTATTGTCCAGATATCCTTTGCAAGCGGGCTTAATAACCTCTTCGATGATTCCTTCTATTAATTTTGTTCTGGTTACTTCAGGATCATGCTGGGCGGCCACTATCACCGACTGCAGGTTTTTTGGTTGGCCATTTTCATAATATAAAGTCACTTGTGATTTCCCGTCTGGCCTTAAAAAGGGCAGGGTTTTATTTTTTCTTGTTTCGGCTAATTTTCTGGTGAGTTTGTGCGCCAGCATAATGGGCAAGGGCATAAATTCGGGAGTTTCTGAGCAAGCATATCCTGTTTCCATACCTTGGTCTCCGGCTCCTTGTTTTTTTGAACCGGTTTCTCCCACGCCCATGGCAATATCCGGAGACTGGCTGTGTATGGCGTTAAAAACCGTCAGGGTATGATAATCAAAACCGTATTCGGGCTTGTCATAACCTATATCGCGCACCACATCACGGGCCAAATTATTGACGTCCATCCAGGCCCTTGTTGTTATCTCGCCTCCTATAATCGCGTAGCACATACCAACCGTCACTTCACAGCCCACGCGGCTGTATTTGTCATCTTTTATGGCAGAGTCCAAAACAGCGTCAGAAATCTGATCAGCTACTTTGTCGGGATGGCCTTCTGTTACTGATTCGGAAGTAAAAACAAAATTTTTTGACACAATATTTGTTGTAAAAATTATTTTTAATTCACCTTTTCCAGCATATCATAAAAAAGAAAGTCTTGCGCTAATCTTTGGCGCGAGAAATCCTGATCAAGCCAGAACAAGGAATAATTTCAATCCCTTTCTTTTCTAATTCGTCCAAAAATAGATTCATGCCCAAAGAATCTGAAGATATGTGGCCGGCGACGACAACATTGATGTTGGCGGCTTCGGCCTCTTTTTTATGTTCCTCAGACAGATGCATAGCTATTATGGTACCCACGCCGGCAGTCGCTAGTTTTTCATAAATTTTAGGGGTGCCTTCGGTCCCGCCAGTGATTTCTGTAAAAGCGATTTTGCCGCAGCGATTGTCCGGCTGGCCGGAAAATAGGCTCGGCCCGAATTTCTTTCTTTTCGCTTCCTGATATTCGGGAATCCCGTCTAAAATCTTCAGAATATCCTCCACATATTCGGGATTTTTGTTTTCAATCTCTTTTTTTAAAAAAGAAGCGACTAAATTATCTGCCGGAGTATGGACATTTATCAGCGAAATGCCCAAAATCTTGGCTGCATCTATTTCCTGGTAAAGATTGGATGGGCTGATTTTGCGGGAAACTTCTCCGATTTTTTCCTTTAAAAGGCCCTGGGCGACATTAATGGAAACACCGTATAATTCCAAAACTTCTTCCTGCAGGTGCATCACATCATCCAAAGATGCCAAAGCTCCTCCTAAAGGATGATGCGATAAAATCATATCAATTTCTCCGATTTTATCGGCCAGCAGCAATTCCCCGACTTCGATATCGATGCCGGCCATAATTTTTTTTATATCTTTACCTGAATCAAAATGTATTCTAGTGTCTGAATAAGGATTTTTTAATCTTTCTGCATCAAAATCCGACTTCTCTTCTTTATTCATTTTCCCGTATTTTTCCTTTAAGCGATCCAAATTTTTTTTAACTCTTCCTTCTCCTCTCAAATCGGCTTTGACCCCCATTTCTACGGCTAAATTATATATTTCTTGAATTTTCATATTTTTGAGCCTTCCGGCGAAAAATTATCCGAGGGATATTTTCCGCAAAAATATCCAGAAGGTATATTTTTACGTTTTACTTTTTAATAATGATTTGTATAATTTTATTCTCCTTTCATCACGGCTATCGGCTTTAATTTAACAACCTTTTTTGACAACCCTGCGCCATGGACAACCCCGACAACATTATTGATGTCTTTGTAAGCCATTGGCGACTCTTCGGCAATTCCCCGGAAACTGTCATATTTAATAACTATTCCTTTCTCCCTTAGATTTCTTACCACCTCTTCACCTGACATCCTTCTTGCCGCTTCATGCCTGGACATTGTCCTGCCGGCTCCGTGGCAGGTTGAATAAAAAGACTGCTCCCCTTCTTTTGTCCCGGTTAAAACATAAGAGGCGGTTCCCATGCTGCCCGGGATTAAAACTGGCTGGCCAGCTTTCCGGTATTTTTCCGGAATTTCCAAACTCCCCGGCGGAAAAGCCCTTGTCGCGCCTTTTCTATGAACCGCCAATTCTGTTTCGCTTCCATTAATGTTGTATTTTTCAATTTTAATAATATTATGGGCTACATCATAAAGCGCTTCTAATAAATCCGCATTACTTCCCAAAACTGATTTCCAGGATTTCCTTATAAAATGAGCTATCATTTGCCTGTTTGCCCAAGCATAATTGGCTGCGCAGGCTGAAGCCTCCAACCCCCTTTGCCCTTCTTTCGAGTTAAAAGGTACGCAAGCAAACTCCCTGTCGGAAACTCTGATTTTATATTTTACCATCAATCCTATAAATTCTTTAATATAGTCGGTGGCAACTTGGTGGCCGAGGCCTCTCGATCCGGTATGAATCATAATAACCACTTGATCCCGGAATAGCCCGAAAACTTCTGCCGTTTTTTCATCAAAAACCTCTTCTACTTTTTGAATTTCCAGAAAATGATTGCCAGAACCCAAAGTTCCGACTTGATCTCTTCCTCTGTTTTTGGCAAAGTCGGAAACAGTTGAAGAATCAGCAAAATCCAGACAGCCGCCTGATTCGCAATTTATCAAATCTTCCTCTTCTCCGTATCCTTGTTCAACCAACCTTTTGGCTCCCTTCTCTAAAATGTTGTTTAAAGAATTTGTGTCCAGTTTAATCTGCCCCCCCTTTCCCAAACCCGAGGGCACTTCTTTTTGTATCTTACTGGCCAATTTTTCAAGATAAGGCCGTATTTCCTTTTCCGTTGCGTTTGATTTTAAAAGCTTCATTCCGCAATTGATGTCGTATCCCTGCATTCCGGGAGAAATTATGCCATCAGAGGTTCTGATGGCTGCTACTCCGCCGATGGGGCTGGAATAGCCCTCGTGCATATCAGGCAGGGCTATCGCATACTTTTGGATGCCGAGCAAGGTGGCTACGTTAACCAGCTGCTCAAGAGATCTGTCTTTGAAAGCCTCGCCGAGCATAGTTTCGCTCAAATAAATGCGTGCCGGAACCTGCATATCCTGCCGAAAACTTTTGGGTATTTCCCAAAGCCAATCTGAAATTTTAAGAAAATCTTTTTTTTGGATCATAATATTTTCACCTTAGCTTAATTTTTTAAAAATTAATAGGCCGAGCTCTTTTTGAAAGCTTGGCCTATATTAAAAATTTATTAATCGCCTCCTTTTAATTTAATGTGTTAAAAGGCGTTTAGCTTAGATGTCAAAAACTACCGTCGCTTCCTAGGTTTCGTCTTCTTTTTGGACAAACAAAACGTCATAATGTGTCACCGCTTTAATGTCTTCCCCAAGCCCTCGCACTTTCTTGCCCTCAACTTCTCCCTCGATTTCTGTATCGGAAAATTTATCAAATTTTATATTATTATAAGCTATTTTTTGGGTTTGAATAAAATATAAAATTTGGCTTAAAAAATCGACTAAAAGAGCGGACAGATCAGGCGACTCTACTTTAAATTTTTGGTTAATGATTTCCCCGTGTCTTTCTGCCGCGGGTCTTAAATTTTCCGTCATTCCCCTCATTATGTTTAAAAAAACTTCTTCTTTGGTTTTGCCAAAGGCCCTGATTTTTAAATCCGCTGGATGCTCCAATATTTCGTATTTCATAAATTAAGTTTTTTGAATTCTTCGAGAATAATTTCTTTCTCGTTCCAAGGTATTTTTTTGCCATTTGCCATTACTATCCAAGGCTCTACTCCTTTGCCGGTAAAAATAACCGCATCACCCGGCTGAGATGATTTTAACGCTTCTTTTACGGCCTCTCTCCTGTCTAAAATTTTGACGGCTTTTCCCTCTGCGCCTTCGGCTACCTGGTTTATTATTTCCTGCGGATTTTCGTCATAAGGATCTTCGTTGGTCACAATTATTTTGTCACAATATTTTTCAGCGATTTCTCCCAAAACTGGTCTTTTCCATTTGTCCCTTCCTCCGCCGCAAGCCCCTAAAACAGCTATCAGCTTGCCTCCCGTTTTCAAAGAATCGTTTCTTATCGTCTGATAAACTTTTTCCAAAGCATTGGGAGTAAAAGCATAATCAACAAAAACTTTAAAAGGAAAAGATATGACTTCCTCCATCCTCCCGGGGATGCTTTTTACTTCTTCAACCGCCCTTTTACAGATTTCTAAATTAATTCCCTGAGACAAGCCGACGCATATTGCCGCCAAGGCATTATAGATATTGAAATCTCCGATTAATTTTAATCTCAACCGAAGATTTTGATTACTGATATCTCCTTTTTCCATTCCGTAAGTTATTGTCTTTTTTGCCGGAAATTGCAGAAAATAATCTGAATTTTTATCTTCGGCGTTTATAATATGGATATTTTCCGTCGCTAGAAAAAGTTTGCCTTTAGCAATTTTGTAGTTTTCAAATCCGCCGTGGGCTTCGATATGCTCGGGAGTCAAATTGGTAAAAACCGCCGCTTCAAAGTCAATGAATTTGTGACGGTATTGTTTAATCCCTTCTGAAGTCACTTCCAAAAGAGCGTAATCGCATTTTTCATTTACCGCCCGCCTTAATAATTTCTGAACCATAAGTCTTCCCGGCATTGTCATTTTAAGGTTATTCGGCCATTCTTTTTCCCCGATTTTAAATCTAATTGAAGAAAAAGCGGCTACTTTAAAGCCGGCTTCTTCTAAAACTTTGGTGGCCAAACTAACGACAGTTGTCTTCCCGTTGGTACCCGTTACGCCAATAACTTTTATTTTGCGGGAAGGAAATCCGTAAATCAAAACTCCCAGTAAAGCTAATTTAAAATGGTACCAACTAATTAAAAACTCGGGCAAAATTTTCTTAAGCAAAGATTTTATCATTATCTTTTCTCTTATTACTTAAAATCAAAAAAGGAAATAGCGGCAATCGGCCTTCCTTCCATCATCAGCGAGCGATAATTTGCAAAAGCTATACCGTCAACTAAAGCTTTGTACTGTTCGGGGCATCTTTCTTTAAAAGATTTTGCGTTATTGAGCTCTACCACCAGTAAATCTTCTTTATTGGCGACAGATATGCCCTCGACCCATTCGATCATATTCTCCCTGTAAGATTGGGGGAAATCGAAAACCTGTTTGGACACATCGTGAAACGAAAGCCAATCGGTAATTGAATTAGTGTCAATCGTAATCTTTTTCATAGTGTTATTAAATTAATTAGTTAATTAGTTATTATACCAAAAAATTTCCCCTTGGACGAACTGGTTATTTTTCGTCTATAAGGTTGAAATAAAAAAAGAAATGTTATACAATAAACGGATAAAATAAAGTGCAAAATAATTTTCGGAGTCAAAGAAAACAATCAAAAGACGTTATCTCCCTGCGGGATGGTGATTATTTTTCCGGCGACGTAAAAATCACCAGAAAAGCCCAGCCAGGACCGGTCATCTTTTCAGTCAGCGACGGTTATGGCAACGTTGACGCCGTCATCAAAAATTCCGATTTTCAAATGGGAGACACGGTTTTCATTTCAGGTATGGCTTGCGAAAGAGCGGGCAAGCTACAGGTGGAACTGGAAGACATCAAAAAGTCCGATGTCAATTTTAATTTAATTTTTGAAAAAAACAGCGAGCCGAAAAATAAAAAGTTCAGCATTAAATCAGAAAGATACGAAATATTAAGGCCGTATTTTTACAAAATTGCCAAAAGAATCCGAAGAGCCATTTTTGAAAACCAGCCTATTTCCATTAGGCATCATGCGGATTCGGACGGTATCAACGCCGGTATGGCTATTGAGCAATCCTGCAAACTTCTGATGGAGAAAATAGGCATCAACCCGGAATTCAACCTTTATCGCTCTCCCAGCCGGACGCCTTTTTACGATATCAATGATGTTCTGCGCGATGTTGTTTTAATAAAGAGAATCATCGAGGGACACGGCCAAAGAAAACCGATCATCATTGTTTTGGATAACGGCTCAAGTTTTGAAGATGCTTTCGGATTAAAAGCCCTGCAGTCCCTCGGCTTTGAAACAATTGTCGTGGACCATCATAATCCTGGGCCTGTCCAAAATAAAAAAGCGCTGGTTGATCCATATATTTCTCTTCATTTGAACCCCTATCTTGAAGGCTTAGACAGCCAAACCTGCGCAGGTATGCTGGCTTACGAAATAGGCAGATGGATCAATGAAGAATATAAGCATCCTCTTTTACCGGCAGTGGCCGGCATCAGCGACAGGTCTTCCGCCGAAGAGCTGGATAAATACATAAAAAACAGCGGGGTTTCAAAAAAACATTTAGAAGAAATTGGCACAGCCATTGACTTTGTCGCCTATCATTTGAAATTCAACGCTGGAAAGGGTCTTTTTGAATCATTATACGAAAATCACAAATTAGTGGAAATAATAGACGAGGAAGTAAGAAAAAGCGTTGATACCCAGCTAGAAAGCACTCTTCCTTATTTAAGAACGCAGAATATAAACGGGGTGATGCTGTCCACCCTTGATATTGAAAAATATACCATGAGATTTGCCTATCCCAATCCCGGAAAGGTTGTGGGTATGATCCATGACACAACCGCCGTAAGTAAAGAAAATTTTCCAGTTATTACTTTGGGATTTCTCTCTGATTCCATTATCATCAGGGAGACGAAACCCATCTTGCCCGTCCGAAAAATAATGGAAAGAATCAGAAAAGACATCCCGCATTCTAGTTTGGCGGGAGGAGGCCATGAACGCGCCGGCACCATCAGATTTACTCCGGCCCACCTTAATCCTATTTTAGAAAATATAAAGCAGCAGGTCAGGGAATTGGAATATTTAAAAAATCTGCCCGAAGCTTAAATCGGCACCGCAAGAACTCCTGCCAGTTTTTTTATTCGTTTTTCTCCGCCAAAAATTTTTCTCATTTCTTTATCATTTTTTTGACTTGTTCCATATTTTATATGGCATTGAATTTTGTTTTTTATACAAAATTTTTTTACCAAATCTGCATTTTTTTGGTAAAAATCGCCGTTGCCGATAAATTGGGCTGATTTGATGTTATAGTTTAATCTGCCAAATATTATTTTGTCGGCAAATTTAATCTTCTTTAAAATCTCCGTTAAATTTTGCTTCGCTAAATTCGGCGTCGGGTACGGCTCCATGCTAACCCAGGTTTTTAATCCTTTGTCATGTAAAAATTTCAATGCTTTTATTCTCCGGACATAAGAGGCGGCATGCGGCTCAAATTGTTTTTTAAATTTTTTATCTAGAGAAACGAGGGTTATGCCGTATTCGTTATTTTTTCCGTATTTTTTAATATCGGCCAAACAAGCTGGCAAAATTCCTTTTGTCAGGACTACGCATTTTACATTTTCACGATTCAGCCTCTCTATTATCTCAAGAGTCATCTTGCTAATTTCCGATTGTTTTTGCATAAAGGGGTCAGTTGAATAGCAAAGATGGACGGATTTTATTTTATTTTTAAACTTGGGCAGCTCTTTGTTTAATAATTCTAAAGCATTGGCCACTAATTTCGGCCTAATCCAATCGCTATAATTTTTAATCTTGCCGCGCATTTTTTCCATCAACATGCCATAGCAGGGAAACCGGCAGCCGTGAAAACAGCCCTCAATATAATTAACGCAAAAATCAGCCGGTCCCGGCCCGCTTCTATATAGAATTTTATTTCTTAAAACTTTCTCCATTTTTTATCTTTTTCGACCCAACCTCCGTCTGCGATATTTTGCACTGGAATAGACCAAACGAGGTTTGGCAAATTGCTTAGTCGGGAATTCAGGAAGCGTGGAAACGTTCAGTTTTTTTCTTATCAGCCATTCTATCGCCCGAATTTCCCCCTGCTCTGATGGCGTGACAAAAGAAATCGCATGGCCCTCTTTGCCGGCTCTGGCGGTCCTGCCTATCCTATGGACATAATCTTCCGCCTGCATGGGCAAATCATAATTTATAACTAATTCTATGCCGACGACGTCAATTCCCCGCGCCATAATATCGGTCGCCACGAGCACGCGGTATCTGCCAGCTTTAAAACCCTCCAAGGCGCTTTTTCTCTGCGCAAAGGAGCAGTTTGAATGGATTTCAATCGCCGAATACCCCATTGTTTTTAAGGCTCGGGCCAAACGATGCGCACCGTATTTTGTTCTGACGAATATAAGAGTCGAACCCTTGTATTGATTCAAAACTTTTTCAAGCAGGCGCATTTTTGCATCCCTGGCTATTATAAAAATATCCTGTAAAACACTGTCAACCGTTGTGCCGGCAGGCGCTATTTCAACGCGAATCGGTAACTTCATGTTTGACGAGGCAATCTTCATTATTTCCGGAGAAATTGTGGCTGAAAAAAGCATTGTCTGACGATTCTTGGGAACCATTTTTAAAATTTCCGATATCTGCGGCAAAAAACCCATGTCCAGCATGCGATCGGATTCATCGAGAACTAAAATATTCACCTTTTGCAAACTGACCGTTCTTTGATGCAAATGGTCAATCAGGCGACCGGGCGTGGCGATGATAACATGAGGATTTCTCCTAATGGCTTCTTTTTGCGGGCCTATTGGAACTCCGCCGATTAAAATTGCAGTTCTCAAACCCAGGGAATTGCCAATTTTACGGAGCTCCACATCAATTTGTAAAGCCAGTTCGCGAGTCGGCAACAATATTAATCCCATACCCTTGGCTATCGCCAAACGCTGGATCATGGGAATGCCGAAAGCCAAGGTTTTGCCGGTGCCCGTTTGGGCAATTCCTACGATATCCTTTCCCTCAATGGCAATGGGAATGGATTGATGCTGGATAGGGGTGGGAGTCGTATAATGAATTTTCTCTAAGATTGCCAAAATTCCCGGAGCAATGCCCAGACCGTAAAAACTTAAATTAGAATGCTGATTTATATTATCCATAATTTTATTTATAAATATGTGTCCGAAAAGTTTTTTTATCTTTCAGCCAGATTACTCCTTTGCTCTATCTTTGTTTTTACCAAATTTCAAACAAAAAGTCTGTCTCTTGACGAACCATTATTTACTTTTTATCCTCAAAGTCAAACAGTTCGTCAATTGTTGCCTTCAACGTCCTGGCTACATCGTGAGCGAGATTAAGCGAAGGGTTGTATTTATTCTGCTCCAAATAGACGATGGTTTCGCGCCTTACGCCGACTTTCTTTGCCAAACCCTCTTGGGTCAAATCATATTTTGCCCTGAATTCTTTTATCCTGTTTTTCATGAAAGTTAAATTAACTTTCCTTTTTTATCGTAATAAAACCAGAAGATAAAAAAGAAAATGGCCATACCGGCAATGCCTCCGCCAACAGTCTGGCTGGCGTCCAATTTTTCTCCGCCGAATAATACTCTTGCAAAAAACGGCTCAAACCAAGAAATAGTCAGCAGCCAGTAAAGCGAAAAATAAAAACTTTTGGCTGCGGCCCGGGTGACGACTTTTCTGGATCTTTCATCTTCCATGGGCATTCCTTCTTTAATATCCCTGTATCTTTTTTGGATAAAGAATGCCATAAAAATAACTACAAGCACCGGAACCAAAATGGGAATTAATCCCCCAAAATTTCTTTCTCCGGCAGCGGCGCTCATAATGGCATATAGAATAGCGCCACCCAAAACCAGAAGAGTTAAGACGGCCATTAGAATTAAACGAAATTTGTCGTTTTTCATATAATTAATTGTTTTTATAATTAAGTTATCTATTTATAACACTATGTTATCTCGACCCAACTTAATGTTATATTATTCTAACATCTTGTCAAGGACAATTATCCACAATCAATGAAACGGAGAAAATTTTGCTTGAGAAATAATTTAATTTGGGATAAAAATAAAGGATAGAATAAATATGTTCAAATTAGTATCAAAGTTCAAACCCACGGGAGATCAGCCGACTGCGATAGCTCAATTGGTTAAAAATTTAAAAGCTGATGTGAGACACCAAGTGCTTTTGGGGGTGACGGGCTCGGGCAAAACCTTTACCATGGCAAAAATCATTGAAAAAATCCAAAAGCCGACGCTGATAATCTCCCATAATAAAACCCTAGCTGCTCAGCTCTACCAGGAATTCAAAGAATTTTTCCCGGAAAACGGCGTCCATTATTTTGTTTCTTATTTTGATTATTATCAGCCCGAAGCCTATTTGCCCCAAACAGACACTTATATTGAAAAGGATTCTAAAATAAACGAAGAGCTGGACAGATTGCGCCATGCGGCGGTTCAGGATTTAATAACAAGAAAAGATGCCATTATCGTGGCTTCCGTTTCCTGCATTTATAACATCGGCTCGCCCGAAGACTACAGACAAGTTTCTTTGGAAATAAAACCCGGACAAAAAATAAATCGCCACGATTTTTTATCAGACCTAATCGCCCTGCAATATCAAAGAAACGACACAGAACAGAAGCCCGGCATTTTCAGAGTCAGGGGAAACTATATTGATATTTTCTTAATCACCGGAGAAAAAATCCTGCGGGTAGAATTTTCAGGAAATGAAATAGATAAAATTTTTATTTCTCCGGCTTCTCTCGCCCCAAAATACCAACTACTAACTGCCAGTTACTGCCTCTTTCCCGGGCATTTCTGGATTACTCCGCAGGAAAGAATAAAAATCGCCATTAATAATATCCGGCTTGAATTGCAGGAAAGGTTAAAAGAATTAAAAAGGCAAAAAAAACTGGTTGAGGCCCAAAGGTTGGAGCAAAAAGTGAATTATGACATGGAAATACTGAAAGAAACCGGTTTCTGCTACGGCATTGAAAACTATTCAAGATATTTGGAATTCAGAAAACCCGGCCAGGCGCCATACACCCTAACAGATTACTTCCCTAAAGACTTTTTGATTTTTATAGATGAATCGCACCAGACCCTTCCTCAGCTTCACGCCATGTCAAACCAGGACAGGGCCAGAAAAAAATCTTTGATAGATTACGGCTTCCGGTTGCCTTCGGCAATAGACAACAGGCCTTTGACTTTCTCGGAATTTGAAGAAAGAGAAAATCAGGTAATTTATGTCTCGGCCACTCCGTCAGATGAAGAGTTAAAATTAGCCGGCAAACAAAACGTCGTTGAACAAATCATCAGGCCGACAGGATTGACCGAGCCTTCCATAGAAATCAGGCCGACCGAAAATCAGGTCAAAGATTTAATAAAAGAAATAAAATTATATATCGCCAAAAAACAAAGGATTTTGGCTTTAACCCTGACAAAAAGGCTGGCTGAAGCCCTTTCGGAATACCTATCCGATGAAGGGATTGCTTCTCAATGGTTGCATTCGGAAGTAAAAACGCTGGAACGCCCTAAAATATTAAAGGAATTGCGGCAAGGAAAATATGATGTTTTGGTGGGAATTAATCTTTTGCGGGAAGGTCTAGATCTGCCTGAAGTTTCGCTGGTGGCGATTCTGGATGCCGACAAAGAAGGATTTTTAAGGTCGAAATCCACACTCATCCAAACCATGGGAAGGGCCGCCCGGCACACTCAAGGCCATGTAATTTTATATGCCGATAAGGTTACCCATTCAATGGAAGCGGCCATTTCGGAAATAAACAGAAGGCGCAAGATTCAGGAAGAACATAATAAGAAACATCGCATTACTCCAAAAACCATAATAAAAGACATCAGAGAATGGCCCTTCCAAAAAAAAGAAAAAGAAATAGCCTCGGAGTTCATGACCATTAACGACAAAAAACTTTTAGAAAGGGAAATGCGAGAAGCCGCCAAAAATCTGGACTTTGAGCGGGCGGCCGAAATAAGAGACATTATCCAAAAATTAAAAAAAGGCGGGGACATATAGCTCCCGCCAATTGGTTTAGAAGATATTCGCGACCACTTTACGGAAATGATGTCCGTAAATGGCCAGGGTGATAAAGGCAGGGAATGCGTCAGAGTATTTTACTAGAGCGGTCAAAAAAAGTTTCCAGAAATGCCGACGGCCATTATCCTTGATGCCGACAATTCGCAGACAATTAAAGAATCCTTGGATTTGATACCGGTCAATCCTGCTTTTCGTCTTTGGTTTATATTCTTTAAGGAAAGTTTCTATGCGCGCGTAATATTTTTCCGGCGCATAAATGGTTTCAAGGACTCTTTTGTATCCTCTAAGTAGAATCTCGCGATCTATTTTGGGAATAAAATTGAGCGAAGAATCCATATTATTGCCGCTGGAACTTCCGGTCAGTCTTTTTTCATTATGGAGCCGCTCATATAGGCGCGTCCCCTTGGGAGCATTAAGTAGCCCGACCATGGCCACTACAATGCCGCTTTTTTGGATAAAATTAATCAGGTCGACAAAAATAGTATCGGGGTTATCGTTGTCAAAACCCAAGATGAATCCCCCCATCACTTCCAGGCCGTGGTTCTGCAGGATTTTTACGGCACCTAGCAAATCTCGGTTGATGTTCTGAGTCTTACCGGTTTCAATAAGACTATCCTTATTAGGGGTTTCTATGCCCACAAAAACTCTGTTAAAACCGGCCTCGGCCATTAAATTCATCAGATCTTCATCGTCGGCCAAATTGACCGAGGTTTCCGCGAGAAAAGAGAAGGGATATTTTTTCTCTTTTTGCCAGAGAATAATGGCCGGAAGAATCTCTTCCTTGAGTTTTTTCTTATTGCTGATAAAATTATCGTCAACAATAAAAACCGAACCTCGCCAACGGAGATTATAGAGCAAATCCAGTTCCCTAATTATTTGCTCCTGACTTTTTGTGCGCGGCCGATGGCCGTCCAGGAAAATGATGTCGCAAAATTCGCAGTCAAACGGGCAGCCGCGGGAGTACTGGATGCTCATACAGGAATAATCCTGTAAATGAATTAATTTCCATAAAGGTAAGGGGGTGCCGGTAATTTCCGGATGCTTGTCGGAAGAATAAACTCGCTTGGCGCGACCCAAAGAAAGGTCTTCTAAAAAAGCCGGGAGTGTTATCTCTGCCTCGTTTAGGACGAGATGGTCAACCTCCGGGAATAGCTCGGGCGCGGTCGTAAAGAGCGGGCCACCGACGACGATTTTCTTTTCCAGCGCCTTTGTCCTGTTGATAATTTCTCTGACAGAATTTTCCTGAATTCCCATGGCGGAGATAAAAACATAATCCGCCCACTTAACATCCTTGTCCCTTAGTGATGTCACATTCATATCGACTAGCCTGAGTTTCCAGTCCTTTGGCAACATGGCAGCGACCGTAAGCAGGCCGAGCGGCGGAAATGCAGCTTTTTTGCCGACGAAGTTTATGGCCCGCTTAAAACTCCAGAAGGTGTCGGGGTAATTGGGATAAACCAGCAAGACATTCACCACACTTCCTCCTTTTTCTAAAAATTATTCCCTATCTAAAAACACTAAAAATGTGAAATTTTCAAAGAGCGGTTAATGATAAATTATAATCATTTCTTTGTTTTTTGCAACTCAGAATCTAACCCAGAGTTGACTTTAAAAAAGAAAGGTGATAAAAAGATAATTATTGACTTAAAAATAAAAACAAATAAAAATGGCGATAACTAAATCGGCAAAAAAAGCTCTCAGACAAAGTCAAAAAAGAAAATTACGCAACCGGACGAGAAAAGACAGAACAAAAAAACTCCTAAAAGAATTGACGCTTTTGATTTCTCAAAAGAAAATAAAAGAAACCAAAGATCTTCTGCCAAAAATTTATCAAGCAATAGACAAAACAACCAAAGCCGGCTTAATCAAAAAAAACGCCGCCTCCAGAAAAAAATCAACTTTGGCCAAGTCGATTTCCGTTTTAAAATAATTTAAAGACTGGCGATTAAAAGATCCAAAGCCGTTTCTTGACCGATCTTGCCCGTTTTTACAGCCAAATCTATCTGAAAAATCTTCTGGTAGATTTTTTTTAACTGCAAAAGACTAAATTTTTGCACTGCCTGATAAGTTTTTTTGACGACAAAAGGATGAAGTCCGCTTCTTTTTGGCATATCGTAATAAGGCACTTTTTTATCAATCAAATCCCTGATGGCCAGCAAATTACGAAATTGAAAATTTATCATTGACAACAGATAAAGAGGCGAGTCTCCTTTTTCCAAGTGTTTGTGGAGTAAAAACAAAGCCTTATCTTTCTTCTTTTCGGCTAAAGAGCTTATTGTTTCAAAAATGTCATTTTCAATCTTCGGTTTGACCAAAAGATCAATATCTCCTTCTCTAATTTTTTTATTTTTTTCATAATTGACCAATTTTATAACTTCGTTTTCCATCTGCCAAAGGTCATCACCGACATAAATCATAAGCTTTCTTAAGGCACCCGATTCAATTGCCGCCCCGTAATTTTTAATTTTTTTGTCTACCCAGCCCGCCAATTTCTCTCCAGCTAATAATTCAAACTCTTGAGCTTCGACATTCTCTTTTAGAAATTTCAAAAGCTGATCTCTTTTATCAATTTCTCCCGCCTCATAAAAAATGACGACGGCATCCGATTTGATGATTATTTTCCCGTGCTTTAAAAAATCTTCTTTGAATTTTTTATTTGAGAAAACATTCTTCAAAACCAACGCTTTCTTTTCTTCAAACATCGGGCTGGTTTGAATTTCGGCAAGTAAATCTTTAAAATCAATATTTTCTCCGTTAAAATACCGTAAACCAAGTCCTTTTTTATGGACCTTTTTATAACTTTCTATCACTTCGTTCAATTTTTTTTGGGACCTGAAGGCGTCTGGGCCGTAAAGAAAAATTAACATGAATTCACACGATACGTATTAAATTTGGCACTTTCCGCAAAAATAAGCCGATCTTCCGGCTATTTTTATTCTTTTTATAATCCCGCCGCAACGACCGCACTCTTTTTTCTCCCTTTGATAAGCTTTATGATATTTAACAAATCCTCCTTTTTTCCCGCAAGCGTCGATATAGTTTTCCACTGACGAGCCGTGATACTTAATAGCTTTTTTAAGAATTTTTTTGATATTTTGGAAAATTTTCTTGATTTCTTTTCTGGACAGCGTTTTTGCGCGGCGCATAGGATGAACTTTTGCAACAAATAAAATTTCGTCTGAATAAATATTGCCTATGCCGGCGATGAATTTTTGGTCCATTAAAAGCGGCTTGATTTTGGCATTAGGCCGGCGGTGCAAAAGTTCAGAAAAAGTATCCGATTTTACATCTAAGGCTTCGGGGCCGAACTTATTTTCCATGGTTTTGGTTTCTTTTAATTCTTTCCACCAACCAAATTTACGCATATCATTAAAAACCAGCCGGGACCTGTCATCAAAATTAAAAACCTTGCGCGTATGGCGCGAAGGTTGTCCGTTAAAAATTAATTGGCCGGTAAGTTTTAAATGGAAAGCCAAACTTCGGCCGCCAGCAAAATCAATCATTAAAATCTTGGCTCTTCTCCTTACTCCCGTTATTTTTTTACCTTCTAGTTTTTTACCAACAATTTTTTCTGACAACTGGCGGCGGATTGTTTCTATTTCCGGGAGTTCCGGCATTTTATTTTATGATATTCTTTATCTTTTCTATTATTTCTCCGGGAGTAAAATGCGCCTTGATAAGGTAGTCTGTTGCGCCAAGCTTTAAACCTCTCTCCACATCCTCTCTCTGGCCCAAATTAGACAAAATAATCACTGGAGTCTGGCTGATCTCCGGGTCTTCCTTTATTTTGGACAAAACCTCAAACCCGTCTATGCCCGGTAAAATCAAATCAAGCAAAACTAACCTGGGTTTTTCTTCTTTTATTTTTTTTAATCCTTCTTCTCCGTCAACCGCCTCGGAAATATTAAAACCCTCCCTGATTAATTTTTGAGCCATCAGCTCTCTCAGAAATTTGTCATCTTCAACTATAAGAATGATTTTTTCCATAATTTTTAACCCTCCAGGTTAGAAAGTGTCTCCTAGGGGTATAATTTTAACCTTTCAAAACTTATTTTCCTATTTGAGCTATAACTTTTTCCAATACTTCTTCAGGGTCAAACTCGGTTTTAATAAGCCAGTCCTTAACGCCAAGCCTCTTGGCCCTGTCTATCTCCACCGGCTGGCCGGAATTGGAAATGATAATCACCGGAATTTTCTTTAAAGAATCTTCTTTTGCCATTTTCTCTAAAACCTCAAAGCCCCCCATCTTCGGCATTACGATGTCTAATAAAACAATATCTGGCATATTCTCGCGCATTAGTTTTAGTCCTTCTTCTCCGTTTCTAGCTAAAAAAACCGAGAACCCCGACTCCGTCAATTTCTTCTGTAATAAATTTATTAAAAGCTCCTCATCTTCTATCAATAATATTTTTTTTGCCATAATTTTGATTCATTAAGAGTATAAATTATTTGAAAAATTTTTGTTAAAAATTCTAGAAAGTATAATTGTATTTTAGAATTTTTTTAAAAATTCTTCAAATTCCTCTTTGACGGGAATAGCCACATAAAAAGTGGTACCCTTACCTTCTTCCGACTCAAACCAGATTCTTCCGCCATGAGCCTCTATGATATTTTTTGCTATAAAAAGCCCCAGGCCCGAACCCTCCGTTTCCATTCTTACCGCATTCTGACTCCTAAAAAATTTGGAAAAAATTTTTTGCTGTGATATCTGGGGAATTCCTATGCCAGTATCTTTTATCGATATCTCTACTTCTTTTTTACCATACCCTAAGGTAATTGTCACTTTTCCGCCAGTGGGAGTATACCTTATGGCGTTACCTATAATATTTTGAAAAGCTAATTTTATTTTTTCGACATCAAGCATGATTTTCGGCATCTTGCTAAGCGAGCTTTTAAATTCGACAGAAATTTGTCTTTTTTCGGATTCTCCCTTAAAAGAATTTATTGCAAATTGTAAAATCGGCGCTATGTCCGCCAACCCTGGCTTAAAAAGACGTTTACCCTCCTCGATTCTAGTTACGTCCAGAAGATCATTGACCAAAGCAATCATTCTCTCGTTGCTTATATATGTTTTTTGGAGCAAATCAATCTGATCGGGATTTAATTGCCCAGCGTCCCCATCTAAAATCGTCCTAAGAGTCCATTTAATAGCCGAGAGCGGCGTTCTTAGTTGATGGGCAGATATAGAAACAAACTCACTTTTTATTTTTTCAATCTCTTTTTCTCTGGTAACGTCGTGGGCGATGATAAAAAAGCCGATTTTTTCCTGATCTTTTTTTATCTCGGCCATGCTTATTTCAACTATTAAATTTTCCTTTATTATCAATTCTATCCTAGATAATTCTTTTATCTCGCCCGAAAAAAGACTTATTAAAGAAAACAAGTGAGGCGTCCGGGAAAGGTCAAGAAAATGTTTGCCTAAAATTTCTTCGGCTTTTGCCCCAAAAATTTTTTCCGCCTGATAATTTATCAAAGAAAGTTTGTTTTCTTTATCAAAAACCAAAAGGCCGTCCGAAAAATTAGCAATTATAGCCAAGGTTTTATTCTTCTCTTCTTCCGCATCTCTGCGAGCCTCCTCTACTTCTTCCAAAATATTCATCAAAGCCCTTCGCGCGCCTTCCAAATCATTAGTCTTTTGCTGTAATTCCGCGGTTCTTTCTTCGACCCTGTCTTCCAAGTCTGATTTTGCCCTGTTTAAGCTTTCTATTAATCCTCTAATTTGCCGTATATCAATAAAAACACCGAATCCGCCCACTATTTCTTCTTTTTTATTGTGAAGGGGGAATCCCTGAAACGATATTGGAATTTCTCTTCCGTCCTTGGTGATAACCGACACATCAAAATCTTTTATTTCTTTTCCGCTGATTATTCTCTCCATTATTCCGGCGAATTTTTCCCTGTCTCTTTCGGTTAGCAATCTTGCAACAGCTGTTCCGGCCAAATCTTTAAAATAATATCCGAAAAAATTCAATAAAGCCTTATTGACTGATAAAATTTGCCCCTGCATATCGAAAACCACCAAGGGGTCGAGAAATTTTTCAACGATTTCTTTTTCGTCGTAAATAGCAACAGCCACCATTTTATACTTGAAATCTTACCTCTCGCTGAATAATTTATTGCTGATGCCGCAAATGCCAAAAGTATAAGCTGCTCCCATTATTCTGCCTGTCTTATAAAAAGACATCTCTCCGGTGCTGGCTATGCCGAAAACCGGGACTTTTTCTCCGACAATATTTTTAATTCTTTCAGCTTCTTTGTTGTAGTCAGGACCTAAGGTTATTCCTCTCAGACCGCAGGAAACATGATATACAAAACCCAAATCAGAAGTACCGGCATCTTCAAGAAGTATTTTAGTTGAGTCTTCAATCGCCTTTAAGCAAGAATCTTTAGAAATCTTGACCAGAGAAAGGGGCGTCCCCGAATTAAGTGGAAATTCGAAAATTACTGATTTCCCGTCAGACGAAATCAACGGCGGAATTGGCCAGTAAAAATCTGCCCCTATTTCCGGCAAAGCTAAAGTATAACCCTGTAAAGCCATGGAATAATAGAGGGGAACTCCGACCTGCAATTCCACGCCGTACTTTTTCATTTCTTCAGCTAAAACAGAAAAAGCCGGCTGACCGTTTAATTCTTCCACTGTAAAACCGTTGGATTTGGTGATAAAAAATCCGATTCCTGTGCCTGAAAAACCCGTTCCAACGCCATACCCTATATCCAAATCAGAGCCAAACAAACAGGTAATAACTGATTTTTTATAAGTTTTGCCATTTAAATACATGTCTCCCATGGTTTCTACCGGGCTCACGGGTTGAAGGCCCCCGCATACTCCCCCTCCCAGCACTCTGATACTCCTCTTGGCAACCGAAGAAATTCCATCGGCGATTCTATTATCAAGAAATGTACGATGCCCTCCTCCGATATCATTGATAAGACCGGGAGTTATGATTATGCCATTAAGCGGCCTGATGCTGGCCACGTCTTTGACGCCTCTGCTCATCATCGCCGTATAAGCTACCGAAGGATTATAACTTAAGTTATCCAGAGCCATTTTAACGGAATCGGCTCCGGCCTTTTCCGGATTTTTATCTGCCTCCAAACCCAACCCCAATCCGATATTGAAATATTCCGAATCCAGAGCCAATACTCCTACGCCTCTCTGTTTTCCTCCGCTGCCATAAGCATCTCTACAAATATTTTCTACAAAAATCCCTAAAAACTGTCCGCCAATAACGGGCGTCTCTTTCGAAAAAAAGCTCCTGGCTGCCGCCTGCGCCTCATCTCCTTGATTTGGAGCGTAATTAAAAGTGTGATAAACCAATAATAATTTTGGCTTGTCGGTTTTAATTTTTTCTCGAGCTTGTTTTGCTGCCTCTTTGACGGCTTCGAGCAAATCCTCTTTTTCGGAAATGCCCATGCCAACTTTAATCATGCTCATATGTTTGATTAAATTATAATAATTAATAAATAACTCAAACTCGACCTTTAATATTCTATTTTTTATCTTTTGTTTTTTTAATTCGACTATTTTCCACTCCCCCGCCTACGGATGATTTATTGCACCTTTCTATTTCTTTTTTTAATTCAATCATTCTTAATTCTCTGCCTATGGTTAACTTATTAAACCTTTCTAATTCTTTTACTTTTTCTTCCAGTTGTTTTGTTCTTTCGGACACCTGCACTTCGAGGCTATCGGCAAGTTCCTTTAATTCACGAGTTCTGGCTTGAACCTTAACCTCTAAAATATTTTTTGCGTCTTCTAATACTCCAGTTTTCATCTCTATTCTTTTTTTGAGTTCCCTGTTCGTTTTTTCCAATATCAGAATACCGAGAGACAAAACAATAAACAGACCGGTTTCGATTACAATTGGGATCCGACCCATGTTCCCGCTTAAATAATAAAGCCAATTCGAAATCCCTAACCCAACGAGAATTAGAATAATAATAAAAACAGTTATTTTCCTGGCCATAAGTTTCCCAACCGTTGACGTTGACAATAATTAGTCAATCCTTGTTGCCTTATTTTACCACAAATTCAAGTTGCGCCCAACTTTTTCTTCCGTCTTTTCTTCGGCAAAAAATTTTTTTATCAAACTATGGAACTCAAGCCTCTCTAAAATTTCCCTGACAGCTTCTTTGCTATATTGTTTCCAGCGGCATTTCTCTAAAGAAAAATCGATCGGCGCATGTTTTTCCAGCGCAATGATTTTTTTGGCAAAAAATGCCTGTTGCCGGCATTTTATAAGGTTTTCCCTGACCCTCTCTTTGATTTCTTCCGTCTCCGGCGATCTGTCAAGTGTTTTAAATAAATTTTCCAAACTGCCGAATTCCAAAATGAGATCAGTCGCTGTTTTCTCCCCTATGCCCTGTACCCCCGGCACATTATCTGAGGCGTCCCCTTTTAAAGATTTCAAATCTAAAATTTGTTCAGGTACCAATCCTAAAAATTTTTCCTGAAATAACTTTTTATCATATAAAATAATGTCCTTTACCCCTCTTCTTAAAAGATAGACTTTCGTTTGATCGCTAATCAATTGCAGCATATCGGAGTCGCCGGTTAAAATTATTACTTCAATGTCGGAGTAATTTTCTTCTTCCACTAAAAGGGCGATGGTGCTTATAATGTCGTCTGCCTCAAAACCGTCTTTCTCAAAAATCGGCACGTTAAATTTTGTTAAAATCTCCCTGATTGTCGGTATCTGCTGGATAATGCCATCCGGTGTCGGCGGTCTTTTCGCCTTATATTCCTTAAATGCTTCTTGCCGAAAAGTGGGCTTCTTGGTATCAAACGTCGCGACCATAAAATCGGGGTCAAATTCTTTTATTACTCTTAAAAAAACTAATAAAAACCCGTAAACTGCGCCCACTAGTTTACCGTCTTTTGTCGTCAGGGGAGGTAAGGCGTGATAGGCGCGGTGGATAACCGCGTTGCTATCAAAAATTATAAGTTTTTTTTTATTATCTTGATTAATCATTTTGATATTGTTATTTTTCTTTTTTTGTCATTTATAAATTTGAGCTCTATCCAAACCGCGCTTTTGGGCAAAATTTTTTTAATTTTTTCAGACCACTCAATCGCCACGATGTTCCGGGGACAAAATAAAATCTCCGAAAAGCCCAACTCCAAAAGTTCCTCAGCGTCTTTTAACCGATAACAGTCTAAATGATAAAAATTTTCAAATTTTGAATCTTTCCTGTTTGCCGCTTGTCCGCTCGATAAACGGAGAGAGCATGGAATTTTAAATCTTTTCATTATGACAAAAGTCGGGCTTAAAATTTTTTCTTCTATTCCCAATCCTCTGGCAAGACCCTGCAAAAAAGTAGTCTTCCCGCCGCCCAAATCACTGCTTAAAGCTAAAATAAGGGCCTTGCTTCCTGGCCCATCTTTTTTTATTTTTTTTGCTAACTCCCTGCCAATTTTTTTTGTCTCTGACGGACTCTTGCTTAAAAAATAATCTACCATCTTAGACCGCTTGATTGACTTTTCAAAAATATTAAGATAAATTCAAATAATCGGATTATTATTTATTTTAGCTCAAATGCCCGAAATTTCAAAAAAAATAGCCGAGGACATTGAAAAAGAAGTAAAAAACATCGATGATTTTAAGAAAAAAATAGAAGCTTCTCTGCAAAAAAGCGTAACCGATGTTTTGGAAATAATTTTTGGCGGGGCAATCTGCCTGGAAGCTTCGGACATACATTTGGAGCCAGAAAAAGACCGGGCGAAGCTAAGGACAAGGATAGACGGAATATTGCAAAACGTTATCTTTTTGGATAAAAAAGTTTACGAGAGCACTCTTTCGAGAATCAAACTCCTTTCGGAGTTAAAATTTAACATTAGCGACCGGCCTCAGGATGGTCGCTTTTCTGTTTTATACAAAGGAATACCTATTGAAATCAGATCCTCAATTATACCCGCTGAATTCGGCGAATCAATAGTCATGAGGATTTTAAATCCTAAAAATTTGATTAATATAGAGGCTCTGGGTTTAAGAAAAGATCTGTTTGGGACAATAGAGAAAGAGATTAAAAAACCCAATGGCATGACTGTCGTGGCGGGTCCCACCGGCTCCGGTAAAACTACGACGCTATATGCTTTTTTAAAAAAAATTTATAATCCCGAGGTAAAAATAATCACCATCGAAGACCCGATTGAATACCACTTAGAAGGAATTTCCCAAACTCAGGTTGCCCAGGAAAAAGGATACGATTTTGCCGACGGATTAAAATCAATCATGCGCCAGGATCCTGACGTAATACTGGTTGGCGAAATAAGGGATTTAGAAACCGCCGATATCGCCCTGCAGGCGGCTTTGACTGGGCATTTTGTATTAACAACCCTCCATACAAATGACGCCGCCGGAACCATAGCCAGGCTGGTAGCCCTAGGGGCAAAAATATCAAATATCGGGCCAGCAATAAATATGGCTATTGCTCAAAGACTGGTTAGAAAAATCTGCAAAAAATGCGCCGAACTCGAACAGATATCAGATGAAGATTTAGAAAAAATCAAAAAAGGTTTAAAGGGAATTCCAAAAAATATAAAACTGCCCAAACTCGATATAAAAATAAAAATCCCCCGGGCTAGAGGGTGCAAAAACTGCAACGCCACGGGATATCACGGGCGAGTGGGGATTTTTGAAGCATTTTTAATTGACGACGGAATGGAAAAATTCATCTCAAGAGCACCTTCAATCGCCTCTCTAAAAGAAGAAGCGATTAAAAAAGGCATGGTCACCATGCATCAAGATGGCTTAATTAAGGTTTTAGAAGGAATTACAACGATAGAAGAAGTGGAAAAAATAACCGGAGAATGAGTAAAAACAAAAACTAACCCCAAGGCTGAGGGGCAGCTAAAGTTCATGGAACTAAGTTTAGAATTTTTCCGAGGAGTAGTCCAGAATGACCCAGACTATCCGGCTAAGAAAAACTCCGGGACCCCCAGCCTTGGAGCTAGCATTTTAACACAATCTCTATTTTAACAGATTATGATAAATTTGTCAAGTCTTTTGAC
>JBDRLH010000002.1:0-8445 GCA_043813215.1 Parcubacteria group bacterium | reverse complement strand
GGAAGTATTATCGGCCTTCTTTGGGTTTTAGAGAATAAGAATTGGCCGACTTTATTCCTTATCTCGTCTTTGATGTAGGTCCAATTGACCGCTCCGCCGGCTGCCGTGGCACGGTCTACGATTAAAATAACTTTTTTTCTGGTTTCTTGCAATAATTCCTTTGATTCTCTCAGATAAACAAAACCTCTTGATATTATATCGGGAGATCCTTTTACTCTGCCCGTTGTTTTATCAACTATTGCTACTATGACAAACATTCCGTCCTGGGACAGCATTTGCCGGTCCCTGAGCACCACCTCTCCGACGTCGCCCACACCCAATCCGTCAATCATGATATAATTTGAAGGGACGGTTTCCCTTTCTATAAAAAATCTTTTCGGGTTCAAATTCATAATTTTGCCATTCTCCATGATAATGATGTTTTTTTCGGGAACTCCGGCCTCCTTGGCAATTTCAGCATGGGCAAAAAGCATTGAATACTGACCGTGAATCGGCATGAAAAACTGCGGCTTCATTATTTCTATCATTTCTTTTAACTCCTGTTTCTGGCCATGGCCGCCGGCGTGGATATCCATCATTTTATAGTGAAAAACCTTGACTCCCTGGCGCAGAATTTCATCTTTCATATATTGGACAGTCCTTTCATTGCCGGGAATCACCGATGATGAAAATAGGGCGGTATCACCTTTTTTTAACTTCCAAAACCTATGTTCTTTATTAACCATTCTCATCAGAACAGCTTCAGCTTCTCCCTGGGCTCCAGTGCACAAAATCGTAATTTTTGAATCTGGACACCCCTGCGCCTCTTTGGTCGAAACCAAAGTGCCTCTTTTTGCCTTGATGTATCCCAGGGCCTTGGTGATTTCTACGTTTGTTTTCATTGAATAGCCTTCCAGACAGACCTTTCTTCCGTATTTTTCAGAAAGAGTGATAATCTGCTGGATTCTGTTGATAAGCGAGGCAAAAGTTGCGGCAATTATCCTGCCCGGAGCATTTTTAAAAATTTCTTCCAGATTTTTAAAAATATCGGCTTCCGAAAGTGAATGGTTTTGCTCTTCGGCTCCGGTTGAGTCCGACATCAGCAAAAGTATTCCTCTTTTACCGATTTCTTTTAATTTATCAAAGTCTGTCGGCAGATCGTTAACCGGATTTTGATCAAATTTGAAATCAGAAGTATCAATAATGTTGCCAACCGGAGTTTGTATCAAGAGCCCCAAATTGTCGGGAATATTGTGGTTTTGCCTGAAAAATTCAATCATAAACGGTCCGATTTTTATCCTGTCTCTGTCTTTTACGTCGGTGATATTGAGCTTGGGTTGGCCGGTAAAATCTTCCTGCCTTCTTAAAATAATGCCTTTTGTCAGGGGAGAGGCGAAAAATTCAAGATTAGAATGCCAAATTTTTTCAATTAAATAAGGAACGGCGCCTATATGGTCGTAATGCCCGTGGGTAAAAGCCACTCCTAGAATGTCTTTTTTTCTGTTTTGCAGACAGGAGATATTGGGGACTATATAATCTATGCCGGGCATGTCTTCTTCAGGCATGCGGAAACCCATGTCCAAAATCAAAATTTTCCCCTGCGTTTCAAGGAGCATCATGTTTCTGCCGACCTCGCCTAATCCTCCCAAAGGAATAATTTTTAGATTAGTTTGTTTTATTTGTTTAATCATTTTTAATTTTTATAGTGCGGACGGAGGGAGTTGAACCCTCATGGGCTTTCGCCCCTTGGCTTCTGAGACCAAGGTGTATGCCAATTCCACCACGTCCGCCCGCTAATTATTTATTTTCCTTAAGAAATTTTTTTAAATCTTTTCCGAATTGAGGACTTTTCAAAGAAAGATAAAAATTTGATTTCAGGTAAGCCAACTTGTTGCCGCATTCTAACCATTTTCCGTCAAATTCGCAGCCGTAGATTTTTTTGCCCTCCTTGACCATTTGAGCCAAATTTTCAGTTAAATTAATTTCGCCATTTTTTCCCGTTTTGGATTTTTTCAAATATTCAAAGACTTCCGGCGTGATTATTCTTTTGCCGACGACAGTAAGGTCCGAAGGAGCGAGCTTTGGCGATTCGGGCTTCTCTATTATTTTTTTTATTTCAAAGACTCTGTTTCCGATTTTTTTTGCGCCCACCACTCCGTAGGAAAAAAGTTTTTTCCTGGGCAGCCTGTAGAGAGCCATGACTGGTTTTTGGTATTTTTCAAAAACTTTTATAAGTTGCAGAAGACAAGGGGTTTTTGCCAAAACCACATCGTCGCCGAACAATACCGCGCATGGCTCTTTTTTGACCAATTTTTCAGCCATCAATATGGCATGGCCGTCTCCTAAGGGTTTTTTTTGAAAAACCTGCAAAAAGGAGATTTTTTTTGAAATATTCTCAATTTTCTTCAACTCTTCCAAGAGGTCGTATTTCCTTCTCCTTTTTAAATTATTTTCTAATTCAGGATTTTTTCGGAAATATTTTTTAAAATAATCAAGGATTTCCGTTTGCTCGGGTTTTACAACAAAAATTATCTCCTTAATCCCCGAAGTTATGGCTTCCTCAATAATATACTGTAGAATGGGCCTATCAACCAGCGGCCAAAATTCTTTCGGCACAATTTTGCTCAAGGGAAGAAATCTCGTTCCTAAACCGGCGATGGGAATAATGGCTTTTCTAACTTTCATCATATTTATGGTTCTTTGAGTTTCTTTTTGAATTCGTCTATAAGTTTGTTTTCCAATGGATCTATTCCTTTTTTCTCTGCGAGATAAAAAGTTGTCCAATAGAATAACACTATAGAACCTAGTATGTCTTTAAAAATATTTTTTCCCTCTCTGCGGACGATTACGAAGTTAAGTGGAAAATTTCTGGAATTTATTATGTCAGCCGAAGCATCCACTACTTTCCCTATCCTTCCATATTTGTGTTCATCCTCGGCTTTAAGAATTAATACGGTGAATCTGTCATCGGGGAGATTAAATGCCTGGATTTCATTGTGGCACATTTCGGGAAAATAATTAAGGAAGGCGGGGATTTTAGAATTTTCATTCAAAAGTATTTTAAATATATAGGCCAAGGGAGCATATGCTCGAGGACTGTAGATGAGCGGAATTTTGTTCCCAATTTTTTCTGATAAAATTTTTCCCTCCTTTTCCAATGCTTCTTGGCTTAATTCTGCGGCGCCCTCTAGAACATATTTCTCAATATCTGTAATAACGCCCGCATTCTCAAGGATTTTAAGTAAGGCTGAAAATTGATAGCCCAAGGCCATTCTTGGGGCTATGCCTTTTGCAACAATTGCCACGGGTACATTATTTTCTTTGCATTTTTTTTCCAATTCTCCTCCGGAAGTTATAGCAGCCATATTCAATTTTTTTTCTGATGCGATTTTGAAAGCGGAAAGCGTTTCTTCGGTATTGCCTGAATAAGAAATAAAAACCAGCAAGCCGTTATCGTCTATCGAGGAGGGGAGAGTGTAGTCTCTATGGATAAGGACGGGGATTTTGATTTTCGAAGGAGAAATTAAAATTTTTAACAATTCCCCCGGCAGGGCGCTGCCACCCATTCCGCAAATTAAAATACTGCCTATTTTTTGATCTCTGAATTCTTTGCCGGTATTTTTTGCTGCGGAAAATCCCTCTTCTAATTGTTTCGGGAAGTTTAAAATAATAGACTTCATTTCCATACTCTTTTTTGTTTTATATACCAATTTTGAATGTTGGCAAATCTTTTTGACGGATCGATAATCATTTTTTGATTTATTCCTCCGATCTGGTCTGAAACGAAATAAACATAATCCGGACTGTATAAAAATACACAGGGGGCGTCTCCGATCAAAATGTCTTGGAATTTCTCCAATTTTTTTTGTCTTTCCGACATGTCCAAGGTTTGCCTGGCTTCTTCTAAAAGTTTGTCGACATTTTTATTATCGTAGACGGCCAGATTGAGTCCGGGATCTTTTTTCTGTATTGAATCCCAGAAAGGAAAAGGGTCCGGGATTCCTCCCAACGCCTCACCGAACAGAAGCATTTCGTAATCTCTCGGTTTTATTATATTGTTTTCTAAATCAGAGCTTGTTGAGGTCGTTATCTCAAGCGCCACTCCGATTTCCTGCCATTGCTCTTTCAAAATATTCGCCGTGTTTATCAACATTGGTTGATTCACGGTAGCCAGCTTTATTTTTAAGGTTATTTTTTCTTCTGTGGCCAGGGCGCACAACTCATTCAGTTTTTTTCTGGTATAGCTCAAAACCGTACCCGTTCCTTTTGTCAGCCCGCCGGGTTTGAGGACTTCGTTAGCATACTTTTCCTGAAATTTAATGACTGCTGCTTTTGTTTTTGAGCCAAAAGTTCCCGTAACTTCTCCCGAAGGATAAATATCGGGATATTTGGCCAGGCACTTCTGCAATTCTCTTACCTCCGTACCCGAAGAGCCAACCCGAAGAGTGCTTTTAAAAGAGAAGGCAGGTTCCTTTTTTACAATTTTTTCTCTAATTCCGTTTTCAGTTTCTTCAAATCCGGCTTCATCCAAAAGAGATTCAGCCTTTTTTTTATCAAATGGATAGATTTCAGCGGGCGCCTTGAAGCCGTAGATATCGGGCAAAATGGGAGAATCGACAATTTCAGCTTGAGAACTCAGAATTTTTTTTATAAGATCGTTTTTGTCGGTACCGAGGTTGAGAGCTTGCCTCACTTTCAAATTAGACAGGATCTTTGAATCAGTCGTGTTAAAAAATATGGCAAAATACCTCGGCATTGAAAAACTATATAGTTTAAAAGATTGTTCTTTCAAAAGAGCTCCATTTTCAACGGCAGAAAAAGAAAGGCCGCTTATTTGACGGTTATTCGCCGAAGCGACCAGATCTTTTTCATTATCAAAAAATTTAAAGCGTATTTCCTGCAAGTATGGCTTTTCTCCGTAATAATTCTTATTTACTTTCAGCACCAAAGAATTGACGTGGCCCGAGCCGTCTCTCGACATGCTTTTGAATTGATAGGGGCCGGATCCGACGGGTTTTAAATTATAATCTGACAGGGGAAAGTTTTGGACAGATATTTTCTGCCAAATATGGCTAGGCAAGATTTTAAAAGTTAAGTTTTCAAGAAAAGCTGCGTAGGAGTTTTTCAGTAAAAAGATAATTTCAAAATCATTTATTTTTTCAATTTCCACCCCCAACCAGTTTACTCTGAGGGGGCTTTTATAATCCTGATTTTGTATGGTTTTAATCGTAAAAATGACATCGTCGGCGGTAAGTTTTTTAATTTGAGATCTCAAACCGCTGTCATGCCAGAGAACGTTATCTTTTAAAAATACTCGATAGGTCTTGCCGTCGTTTTCTATTTTGATATCTTTTGCCAGATCATAAACCAATTTGCCGCTTTCATCATATTTCATTATGCCCGAGAGAATAAGCTCCATTAAATCTCTGTCGATATCGTTTGAGGAGACATAGATCGGATTTATAAATCTTGGCTGGCCGACCGCTCCCTCTGTGAAAATTCCACCCTCGGCCGGTCGGACCTCGGTGTTTTTAAAATAAAAATTTGTAAAAAGGTAAATAGAGCTTACTAAAAATAAAGTTAAAAAAACAGAAAAAAATATTTTTTCTTTCTTCGTCAGAATATTAAAAAATTGACCCCATTGCGATTGGGAGGGCAGAGAAAAATTTAACATCTAAAATTTATGGCTTAAAAGCGCCAAAATGATGAACGCCGCTCCAAAGAGGCAGGTAAGCCAAAAAATCTTTTTTTCGGCGCCGCGCAGCGTTCCATAAAAACCGCCTTCTTGTCCGAAAGCTGAACCCAAAGCAGTACCTTTTTGCTGAAGGAGCACCAGAACGATTAAGACGATACAAACGATAGGTAAAATAATTTGCATGTTTTATTTTGTTATTTTTGAGAGTAGCCAGGAAACGAGGTTCTTATTTTTCCGAAGGAAGCCACTTTGTCAATATGAAACCCAGTCCCCAAACTATAATTGTCGTCCAGAAAAGAGGGACTATTCCGTTGATTTCCAGCACAGGGAAGATGATTTTGGTTATCCAGACCATGGTCATGGCTACGATCACGCTGAATAAGTTTAGCGTAATAATCCGCAGGGGGAAAGTTATTTTGTTCAGAATCGGCCTGACAATGGCATTAAGAATTCCCAAAAAAGCGCCCACAAAAACCAAGGTGTCAAAGAAAGCGTGAATTTCAGCTTCTGATTTGGGCAGAATAAACAGTTTACCCAAAAAATCAACTCCGCTTATGTACTTGTCGGCTAAAAATAGGCCGGCGATACCCGCGACAATTTGTAGAAGAAGACTCCACAGCATTTGATAATATTATCAAGTTTTTGGCAACAAGTCAATCTCTCGAAGCTTTTTATGATACGAGATGGCAAATCGGTGAGCTTCGTCGCGCAGGTGTAATATCAGATTGGAAATTTTATTTGGAAGATTTTTCAACAATAAGGGATTTTTTTTACCCTCTATGAATAACTCGTTTTTCTTTTTCGCCAAACTTAAAATTTTTAATTCTGATTTATAATTTTTAATTTTTAGAGCCGCATTAAGCTGTCCTTTGCCACCGTCAATCAAAACTAAATCCGGCCAGCCCCATTCTTCATGCTTTAATCTGCGCGATAGAATTTCTTTTATCATGGCTGTGTCATTTGGCTTACCTGCTATTTTGATCTTAAATTTACGATAAAAACTTTTATTGGGGTTTCCGTCTATGAAAGCAACCATAGACCCGGTGGCTTCTTGTCCTTGGATATTGGAAACGTCGTAAGCTTCGATTCTCGACACACCTTTTTTAGCGCCAACTATTTTTCGCAGAATATTTTCTGTTTTTTGCCAATCATCAGAGGGGGTTGAGATTTGCAGTCCGAAAATCCTGGCATTTGACAGGATCTTTTTTAGAGCAAAAATTCTATCTCTTATTTTTTGGGCTTTTTCAAAATTCTGGTTTTTTGCGGCAATTTTCATTTCTTGCTTTAGATTTTTCAGGACCTGTGATTTTTCCCCCGATATTATGCTAAAGAGCAAGGCGGCGTCTTTTTGCGCTTCTTTTTCCAGTTTTTCTTTGATACCCGGTACATCCATTATTTTAGATTTCAGAAGGCATGGCGCTGGACATCGGTTAAGATGATACCAGAGGCAGGAGCGTTTGGGCAAGAATCGGCAGGAACGGAAAGGAAAAATTTTTCTTAAGAACTTTAAAGTTTCCTTTAAAGCTTTTCCGTCCACAAAAGGCCCGACGTATTTAGCTTCTAGCTTGTAGCTTGTAGCCTGTAATCTTGGTTGATGAGTGATAAATATCTGCGGGAAAGCCTCTTCTGTCAATCCTACATAAAAGTAGTTTTTGTCATCTCGCCACATAATGTTGAATTTCGGCTGGTGCTTTTTAATCAACTTGGCTTCCAAAAGCAAAGCTTCAATCTCTGAACTGGTTTTGATATAACCGATTTCCGAAACTTGATTAATGAAAAGATCATCCCGAAAAGTCGGCTGTAAAAAATGATTTTTAGCTCGCTCTCTGATATTTGCCGCTTTGCCGATATAAAGGATTAAATTTCTATTTTTAAGTACATAAACGCCGGCTTCTTTTGACAGCTTTGAGATATTTTCTTTTGAGATAAATTTAAATTTATCCATAATAAATCAATTTTATCTCACCACCACTCCGCTAAAATTAAACGCTTGCCAATTTTTAAGGAAATAATCGGTTTCCCAGTAAAGCTTACCAAAAAGAGGGTCGTCCATGATAATTTTTTCCGGATTTTTTGAGTCGCCGACAAAACCCACCACCAGCCTGACATGGGTTTCTTTGTAAGTTTTTATATATTTTCCCTGCGGAGTATACCAGGAACAATCCTTGAGGGGACCAATGGGTAAGGTGCCCCAAACAACCACCGGATTTTGCAGTTTTATTTCGTTTATCAGTTTTTTTAAATCCCAACGAGAAAATGCTTCAGATTCCCGCCAATTGTTGGCGGCTTCGGCCAGAGGCCCCCAATGAACCCCATAACCAGTATCGCAAATTTTTCCATCAATATCTCCGACAAAAGCCAAGTTTGGATCTCCCCAGACTCCATTTTTATGCGGAGTGGGATCGTATCCTATTTTTGTCATTATTTGGTCTTCAGAAACATTAATTCCTTTTGCCGATAAAGCCATTTTCAAAGATGCGGCTTCACAAGATAAGAGGTATTTCTGGAAACTAAATACCGTTTTAATCAAAACTATTTCTGGTTGAGTCGAGGTGGCTTCGTCTTTGATTATTAAAACCTGCGCCTGATTCTGGTTATCAATTGTTTTAAAATTAAATGAAAAAGAATTGTTTTTTGTATTTCCGAGCCCTTTTATATCCTCTATTTTAATTTCATAAGTCGTGTTTTCGTCAAGGTTAGCCGCGGGTTCAAAAATCAAAGTTTTAAAAAGCTGGTTTTTAATCAAAGGATTTTCAAATTTCCATTCTCCG
>JBDRLH010000001.1:0-4421 GCA_043813215.1 Parcubacteria group bacterium | reverse complement strand
ATAAAGATATTGAAAAGATTTTTAAATTGGACGATGATTATCCCGAAGCCGGCGAATGCGGTTTGCGTTCTTTTTGTTTTATGCTGGGAATTTTAGAAGCCCATTCGGCAATTTCAGGGCGGGCCTGGCAAGTTGAAATTTTATCTTACGAAGGGCCTTTCGGGGTAGGATACCTGGCGGCTAATTTCAAGCTATAACTTTATGAAGATTGCCATTATTTCGGACACTCACGATAATCTTCTCACTTTAAAAAAAACGATAGCTTGGATAAAAAGTCAGAAAATCAAGCTGATTGTCCATTGCGGAGATGTTTCCAAAGAAGAAGTGCTGAAAGAATCACTGGATGGTTTTAACGGAAGAATATATTTGGTCAGGGGAAATTGTGATATCGATGATTTCAAAAGAATACCGAAATTAAAAATTTTTGACGAATCTGGTGAGATAAAATTAATAAATAAGAAAATTGCCTTTTCTCATTTCCCAAAAATCGCCGAAGATTTGGCAAATAGCGGAAAATATGACATTATTTTTTACGGGCATAGCCACAAACCCTGGATTAAAACCTTTCGCGGCGGCTCAAGGCAAGAAATCAAACTGGTCAATCCCGGAAACCTGGCAGGTGTTTATTATAAAGCCACTTTTGCCATATACGATACAAAAACCGATAAATTAGAATTAAAAATCTTGGAGAGGTTAGGATGATATGCATTAAACTCTAATTTTTATGAAACTAGATATTAAAGAAGTTAAAAAATTATATAGTGATTATGTCGGATTAAGCGGACATGGTTTTGACCACATAGAAAGAGTTTTAAAAATGGCGAAATTAATATGTAAAAAAGAAGGGGGCGATATTCAGGTTGTTGAGACAGCAACTTTATTACATGATATTGCCCGGGCGAAAGAAAACGAAAGAAACAACCTAGACCACGCGGAAGAGGGGGCAAAAATGGCTGAAAAATATTTGAATAAGATTAGTTTTCCCAAATCAAAGATTGAGAATATCATCCATTGTATTGTGGTGCATAGGGTCAGCAAGGGGAAAAAAGCCGAAACAAAAGAAGCAAAAATTATCCAAGATGCGGACAGACTAGATGCCTTGGGAGCAATTATTATTACGCGAGTTTTGGCTTATAATGGTTTCTATAAAATTCCCATATATAATCCCGACATTAAACCTAAAAAAATATATGACGGAAAATATTCAACGGCAATTAACCATTTTTATGAAAAGATACTAAAATTAACGCCCACGTCGTTTCATACAAAAACCGCCCAAAAGATTGCTGCAAAAAGATATAATTTTGTTTTAAATTTTTTAAAACAATTCAAAAAAGAATGGGATGGTAAAGATTTAAAATAAAAGTAATCTTAAATGATAGAAAAAATCAAAGAAATTTTAAGAGACAAACCGTCTTTTCGCTTAAAGCAAGTCAAAAAAGCTTTGTTTTCTGATTTGATTGAAAATTGGCAAGAAGCTACTACTTTATCCAAAGATCTGCGTGAAAAACTGGCTAAAGCTTATCCGATTCCCGAAATAAATTTGGAAAAATTATTAACTTCGGCTGACGGACAAACCGTCAAAGCGCTATTTATTTTAAAGGATGACTTAAAAATTGAATCAGTTTTGATGATGCATGAAGATGGTCGCAATACGGTCTGCCTTTCTTCGCAGGCGGGCTGCGCTATGAATTGTCAATTTTGCGCCACAGGACAACGGGGTTTCAAAAGAAACTTAACTTCTGTTGAAATTACCGGCCAAGTTTTGTTTTTTGCCAGATATCTTAAAAAATGCGAGGCAAGAGTCACCAATATTGTTATTATGGGCATGGGTGAGCCGTTTTTGAATTATGATAATGTTTTGGAAGCCATTCGGATTTTAAACGACAAAGACGGATTTGGACTTGGCGCCCGCCATATTTCAATTTCCACCTGTGGAATTATCGAAGGCATAGAAAAACTGACCGAAGACCCTCTTCAGATAAATCTGGCCATATCTTTGCACGCACCAAATAATGAATTGCGGGAAAAACTGATACCCATCAATAAAGCTTACCCCATTGAAAAAGTTTTGTCGGCGGCAGATGATTATATTAAGAAAACTAAAAGACGGGTGATGTTTGAATATCTGTTGATAGACGGAGTGAATGACTCGGAGGCTCAAGCCGAGGAGTTGGGAAAATTACTGGTGCATTCTTTGCTGGCGGGAAATCAGAAAAATTTTGCCAGAGACGACAGAGGATTTTATTTCGTAAATCTGATATCATTTAACCCTGCCGGTCATTCTGAATTCAAGCCGACGCCGGGCTGGAAGATAAAAAAATTCAAGAAAGTCTTGGAATCATTGGGCGTTCAGGTGACGCAGCGCTGGCGTTTGGGCAAAGAAATAAAAGCCGCCTGCGGCCAGTTGGCAGAAAATAATTAAAAACCATGCAATTTATTGTAAAAAATACGAAAAAGGATACAATATACAATTTAATGCGGGATTTAAACTATCATTTTATTAAGCAGGATGAAAAAACCGGCGAACTGAATTTTATGCATCCGATACGAGGCAATGCCTTTCCAAGATTCCACATATTTTTAAAAATAAATGGTCAGGATTTAATTTTTAATCTCCATCTTGATCAAAGAGCACCGATTTATAAGGGCGCCATCGCTCACGAGGGCGAATATTCGGGAAAACTGATTAAAGAAGAGGCAGAAAGAATTAAGCAATTTTTATTAATAAAATAATATGAACCCATTGGTTTTATTGGCCAAGCTTGCGGCAGAAACCTATATTGAAGATAAAAAAGTGATTCCGGTGCCAGATGATTTTCCTGAAGAGTTTTTAAGCAGAAGGTCCGGTGTTTTTGTGACGATTGAAAAAGAAGGAAGATTGCGCGGGTGTATCGGCACTTATTTGCCGGTACAGGACAATATCGGCGGAGAAATAATCCATAATGCCATTTCTGCGGCCACCCAAGATTCTCGATTCGGCCCTGTCAAAAAAACAGAGCTTCCCCACCTTTCATATACTGTTTATATTTTGAATAAACCAGAAAAAGTGGCGGACATTGCCGAGCTGGATCCCAAAAAATTTGGTATAATTGTCAAATCGGGAATAAAATCAGGGCTTTTACTGCCCGATTTAGAGGGCGTCAATACCGTGGCAGAGCAAATTTCTATTTGTTGCCAAAAGGGCGGAATATATCTTAAAGAGAAAAACATCGAAATCTACAAGTTTACCGTAGAAAAATACCAGTGATGGATAATTCTAATAATAAAAAAATTGCGGAGATTTTCCGGGAAATTGTCCGGCTTTTGGAAATAAAAGGGAAGATTGAAAAATCAATGCCATATCGCAAATTTAATTATCAAAAAGCCGCAAAAACTTTGGATAATTTAGATGAAGATATATCTTTAATTTATAAAAAATCAGGCGTTTTGGGCGTCAGAAAGGCGCTGAATATCGGCGAAAAGATGGCAAAGAAAATAGAGGAATATCTGAAAAAAAAGAAGATTAAAGATTACGAAAATTTAAAAGAAGACACGGTTCTGCAGCAGATTATCACTTGTTTTTTTGAAACAAAAGGCATATCTCTTCCGCAATTAAAATACGGCGCCAGAAAACGAAAAATAATTTATTCAAGGTTTACCAAACCCGCAAAACAGCTTTTAGAGTTGGCCGGCTCTGTAGAAATGGCCAAAGATGCTATAAATAAGGTGGCTGCCTGGGCAAATTCCAGAAATTTGGATTATTCCATTGAGACTGTCTTTAAAAAATGGTTGGAATTAGACAGATTAAAGCCGAAAGACATTGTGAAAAAGCCGTATTTCAAAAATATGCCCATGGTTTGGTCTGAATCTCGTAAAAAATGGTATGTCATTGACGATGGCGGCAACTGGCTGGAATTTGCCGCTCGAGAATCGGAAATAGAATGGAGAATTGTAAAATAGATTAAAGGTTTAAATTATAAAATTTTAATATGAAAATTGTTTTTATGGGAACCCCGGAGTTCGGAGGGATTATTTTAGAAAAACTTGTAAAAAATGATTTTAGGCCGGTTTTGGTTATTACTGAAACCGACAAACCCGCCGGCAGAAAGAAAATCGTCACTCCCCCGCCCGTTAAAATTTTGGCAAATGAATATAAAATTCCCGTTTTGCAGCCAGAAAAAATCTTAAATCTTAAATCTGAAATCTTAAATCTAAATCCGGATTTAATTATCGTCGCAGCCTATGGCCAGATTCTTACAAAAGAAATCTTAGAAATACCGAAGTTTGGCTGCTTAAATGTTCATCCTTCGCTACTTCCCGAGTATCGTGGACCATCTCCCATTCAATACGCAATTTTAAACGGCGACCCCGAAACAGGAGTTTCCATTATACTTTTGGATGAAAAAATAGATCATGGGGAAATAGTAGCCAGTATAAAG